>CAJACZ010000151.1 GCA_903938365.1 uncultured Pseudomonadota bacterium
AGGGCTGACCCCGCCCGCAGCCGGACCTAGGTGGGGCGCCGCTTCTGCATGTACTCGGCGAAGTCGTTCCGCGGCTTGCTGCCCCAGTTCTTGAGATCAAAGATCTCCGGCGTCTTCTTCTCGAAGGCTGCGCGAGCCGCCTTGGGCACGTCGTCAAGGCTGCGCAGCTTGGCGCCCAGGGCCTTGCCGTAGGTGCGCCCGGGCGTGCTGCCCATGCCCAGCCACGGATGGAAGCTGACCAGGTTCTGGAACTGAACCGTGGAGGGCGCGCTGGCGATATCGGGGTTCAGCACGTCCGAGACGTTCGCCGAGAACATGTAGTGCGAATCCCAGTAGTACATCGGCGCCCCCGCCTCCTTGGGCCATTTGTCGGGCTTGAAGGGATTGGGGAACGAGAACGCGGACTGGTTGGGCACGATGAGCTTGTCGCCCAGCACATCCATCCGCATTTCCTTGGGCTTCAGCGTCGCCTCGGGACCGGTGATGATGCCGCTCGGCCCGAACTCGACGGACAGCGGTCCGCCGACGAACTGCCAGATCTCGCGCTTCTCGCCGGTGACGGGGTTTTCCCAGTACTCGATCACCTCGTCGGTATCGAAGGCCGTGTAGACGCCCACCTCGTGCACGGTGCCGGAATAGTTGCCGTTCGGCAGCTTGCGCCAGGTGCCCGCGTTCAGGTTCTGCATGGTCAGCATCGGCTTGAGGTTGCCGTCGTTGAGCCAGAGATACAGGTGCAGGCGGCAGAAGGTGTAGACGGTCTCCTCCGACAGCGAACCCTTGATCTTGGCCAGCAGCGCCGCGCGCGCGGCAGGATCCTCGAGCTTGAGCCGTTCGGTAGCGGCCGCGGTCGCGGCCAGCGGCGCCGTGCCGGCGGCCATCAGCATGCCCATCGAGCCTGCAAGCGCCTTGCGGCGCGAAATCGTCTGGTTCATACATCTCCCCTGTGGCACCGCCCCGACGGATGCCGTGGCGAACTGCTTGCGTACTCTATTTAGCCTGAGACCGGCCGGGGAACAAGACGCCGCGATGACCGAAGCCCGGACCGGTGTTGGAACAGCCGGCGCGCGGGCCTACTCTGCGCACATGCCACGCACCGCCACGATCCACTCCCTGCACGTCTATCCGGTGAAGTCCTGCCACGGCCTGGACCTCCAGGAGGCCCTGCTCGGACCGCGGGGTTTCGTGGGCGACCGGGAGTGGATGCTGGTCGACGGCGCAGGCCGCTTCATCACGCAGCGGACGCAGCCTCGGCTCGCGCGCCTCCTGGTCAGCCCCGGCGCCGATGGCCGGCTGCGCCTGGATTACGAGGGGCTGCCGTCCCTCATGCTGGACCCTGCGCTGACCGCCGCCCAGGGCGCACTGCGGCGGGTCCGGATATGGGACGACCAGGTCGAGGCGCGGAGCGCGGGCGGCGCGGCGTCCGACTGGTTCTCGACGGTGCTCGGCTGCGCGGTCGACGCGGTCCTCGCCGGCCCCTGGACCCGGCGCGAGCCCAGCGGTTCCTGGCATGGCGACACGGCTGCACCGGTCAATTTCCCGGACGGGTATCCCCTGCTGGTCTGCTCGACGGCTTCACTGGCGGATCTGGCGGGGCGCATGGCAGAGCCGGTGCCGATGAACCGCTTTCGACCCAACATCGTGCTGTCAGGGCTGGAACCGTACGAGGAGGACCGACTGGACAGCCTGCGCTGCGGCGGGGTCACGCTGCGGCCGGTCAAGGCCTGCACACGCTGTTCCACGACGCTCGTGGACCAGCAGACCGGCCTACCCGGCTCGAACCCGCTGCAGGCGCTGCAGGCCTACCGGTACGACCGGGAACTCAAGGGTGCCACGTTCGGCCAGAACGTGGTGCTGGTGGCCGGCGCAGGGCTGACCCTGCGCGTCGGCGACCGTTTCGACTGTGACTGAAAGCCTGACGCCTCAGGCCGCAGCGGCGACCGGCGCCGGGGCCATCACCTCGACCCGCGAGGTCACCTGGCCACGGAAATCCAGCCAGGCGTGGTTCGCGTAATCGTAGAGTTTGCACTTGCGCACGCATTCCACGTAGCTGACCCAGTTCATCTGGTAGTTCTGGTACTGGTCGCGGAACGCTACGTTCAGGGCGGCCTGCGCACGCCGCAGCGCGAACATCGGGATGCGCGGGTTCAGGTGATGCGCGTTGTGTTCCATGATGTTGTGCATCAGCCGGTCCAGGCCGAACGGGAACCGCACATGCGCCGTCGAGGTGACGTAGGCACGGCAGCGCTGCCATTCCTGGCGCTTCTGGAACCAGGCGATGGCCGGGTGCGTGTGGTGCACGAACACCACGAAACCCATGATGACGTTCCACAGCGCGAACGGCACCAGCACGGCAAGCGCGAGCAGCAACCAGAAGTTCTGGTCCGTCTGGTTGGCGACGACCGCGACGACGGCCACCCAGGCGGTCATCGCAGCGGTGACGAGCGCGCTGTCCCAGTGGTACTTCGCACGGGTCGCGCCGATCTGGCGCTTGGTGGCGAAGTACATCTTCTTCCACCAGAGTTCGAGGAAGTAATAGAGCCCCCAGCCGAAGCCGCTGCGGTAGACCCGCTCGAGCGTCTTGCGATAGCCCGGAAGCGCGTCGAACTCTTCCTTGGAAAACGGCGCCCAGACCTGGTCGCGGCCCTTGAGGTTGTTGAACCCGTGGTGCGCGACGTTGTGGCCCACGTCCCAGAGGGAGTACGGGGTCATCGAGGGCAGGAACGCGATGCGTCCGAAGATGCTGTTGAGCGTCGAGTTCTTGAAGTAGGCGCCATGGCAGGCGTCATGGCCGATCAGGAACAGGCGCACGATGCCTGCCGTGATCAGGGTCGTGCCGATCAGCTTGACCCACAGGGCGGAGTCCATCAGCACCAGCGACACGCCGAAGACGAAGACGCCGATGTCGATCCCGAGCGCCAGGAACTGACGCAGGTAGCCGGATTTTTCGAACGCCAGCAGCAGCGCCTTGCGGTGCGCCATGGGGTTTGATTCAGGCACGGGTTCGACGGCAGATTGCATGGGCTAGGGCCTCCGGGGCCAGAGATATCGCAACCTTGTGACTATACCGGATTCCACCCGGCGCGGGCGTGAGAACATGCTTGCAGATTTTTCGGGGCGTTGGGAGGGTCTGCAGCCCATGGAAGACGAATCGCAGGTCATGCATCGTTTCACGGAAACCCTGACCCCGGCGCAGCGTGCGGCAGCGCTGCAGCAGGCCCGCCGGATCGTCGCCGGCGCGCGCGCGCGCGAGGCGGAGCGCTCCACGCTCGACGCCTTCCTGCAGGAGTTCGGACTGTCCAACCCGGAGGGCATCGCGCTGATGTGCCTGGCCGAGTCGCTGCTGCGGGTGCCCGACGACGACACCGCGGACCAGTTGATTGCGGAACGCCTCGCCGGCGGCGACTGGGCCGCGCACGCCGGTCGGTCCGGCTCCCTGTTCGTCAATGCTTCCACCTGGGCGCTGATGCTCACCGGCCGCCTCGTCGAACTGCCCGCCGCGCTGCGCGGCAACCCCGGCGGCTGGTTCGGCGCCCTCGCCCGCCGCGCCGGCGAGCCCGTGGTGCGCGAAGCGCTGCGCCGCGCGATGCAGATCCTGGGCGGGGAATTCGTCGTCGGTCGCGACATCCACGATGCGCTCGACCGATGCCGCCGCGAGCCACAGCTCCGTCTCTGTTCCTTCGACATGCTCGGCGAGGGGGCCCGGACGGACGCCGATGCGCGGCGCCACATGGAGGCCTACGCCGGCGCGATCGACGCCCTCGCCAAGGCGGTCCGGCGCGATGCAGGAGCCACGGCGCAGGGGCCGCACGCCGCGTCTTCCATCTCGATCAAGCTCTCGGCGCTCGAGCCCCGCTACTCGCTGCTGCAGCAGCAGCGCGTGCGGCAGCGCCTGCTGCCGCGGGTCATGGAACTGGCGCGGCTCGCTGCCCGCCATGACCTCGCGCTGACGATCGACGCCGAGGAACAGGACCGCCTGGAACTCTCGCTGGAGCTCATCGGCGCACTCGCGCGCGATCCGGCCACCCGCGACTGGGAGGGCCTCGGCCTGGCCGTCCAGGCCTACGGGCTGCGCGCGCCCGGAGTGATCGACCAGATCGACAGCCTCACCCGCGAGACGCGGCGCCGGATGGCCGTCCGACTCGTGAAAGGGGCTTACTGGGACAGCGAGATCAAGCGGGCACAGGAGCGCGGACTGCCGAGCTATCCGGTCTACACGCGCAAGTGCTCGACCGACGTGGCCTACCTCGCCTGCGCGCAGCAGCTGCTCAGCGCCGCGCCGCGCATCTACCCGCAATTCGCGACCCATAACGCGCATACGGTGGCCGCGGTGCTCGCCCTGCGGCCCGCCGGGACCCCGCTCGAATTCCAGCGCCTGCACGGCATGGGGGTGCTGCTGTTCGACGAGGCGCGCCGGCAGGTTCCCGACCTGCCGCCGGTCCGCGTCTACGCCCCGGTGGGCCCGCACGAAGAACTGCTCGCCTATCTGGTGCGGCGCCTGCTCGAAAACGGCGCCAATACCTCGTTCGTCAACCGCTTCATGGACCGGCAGATCCCTCTGGACGAGGTGGTCGCCGACCCGTTTGCACAGGTCGAAAGCCTGGATTCGATGGCCAACCCGGCAATCCCGCTGCCCGGCGCCCTGTTCGCTCCGCACCGGCGCAACTCAGCAGGCCTCGACTTCGGTCGGCAGGCCACCCTGGACACGCTCGCAGCCGCGCTGCAACAGCGGCACACGCTGCCGGAATACACCGCGACCCGCGAACCCGGCGGCCCGTCCGACGGCCCGTCGGGCGACCCGTCCGGCGACCCGTCCGGCGACCCGTCCGGCGACCCGGTGACTCTGGGCAACCCGGCCGACCGCAGGGACATCGTCGGTACCCTGCGCTTCGCCACCGCGAGCGCGGTGCGCAGCGCGCTCGACACGGCCAGCGCGCGACAGGCCGACTGGGATGCGACGCCCGCCAGCGAGCGGGCCGCCTGCCTCGAACGGGCTGCGGACCTGCTCGAGGAGCGGCGCGATCTGCTGCTGGGACTGCTGGTTCGCGAGGCGGGCAAGACGCTGGGCGATGCACTGGCGGAGATCAGGGAGGCCGCCGATTTCTGCCGCTACTACGCCGCCGAGGGGCGGCGCCTGTTCGGCGCTCCGACCCCGCTGCCGGGCCCCACCGGCGAGCGCAACGAGCTCTCCCTGCACGGGCGCGGGGCCATCGCCTGCATCAGCCCCTGGAACTTCCCGCTGGCCATCTTCACCGGACAGGTCGCCGCCGCGCTCGCGGCGGGCAACACGGTCGTGGCCAAACCCGCCGAAGCCACGCCGCTGGTCGCCCTGGAGGCCACCCGAGCGCTGCACGATGCCGGCATTCCCGTCGATGCCCTGCACACGCTGCCCATGGCCGGACGTGAGTTCGGCGAGGCGGCGCTCGCGCACCCACGGCTGGCGGGAGTGATCTTCACGGGCTCCACCGCCACCGCGCAATGGATCAACCGGCGCCTGGCAGCGCGCGAGGGGGCGATCCTCCCGCTGGTTGCCGAGACCGGCGGCATCAACGCCATGATCGTGGGCTCCAGCGCCCTTGCCGAGCAGGTGGTGGACGATGCCCTGGCATCGGCCTTCGGCAGCGCCGGCCAGCGCTGCTCGGCGCTCCGCCTGCTGTGCGTGCAGGAAGACGTGGCCGACCGCATCTTCGCCATGCTCGCGGGCGCGATGCGGGAACTCGTGATCGGCGACCCCGCGGATCCGGCGACGGACGTGGGCCCGGTGATCTCCGACGCGGCCGCGCGCAGCCTGCGCGAACACCTGGAGGACATCACGCGACACGGGCGGATTTTGGCGTCCCGCACGCTCGGCCCCGCGCAGGCCCAGGGTTCCTTCTTCCCGCCAACGCTGGTCGAACTCGATGACCCGCGGCAGCTCACGCGCGAAGCCTTCGGCCCGATCCTGCACGTGCTGCGTTTCCGCTCCAGGGAGCTGCCGCAACTGCTCGCGGCGATCCGCGAGAGCGGATACGGACTCACCCTCGGCATCCAGACTCGCCTGGCCTCGACCGAAGCTGAGGTGTTCGCCGGCTCGCTGGCCGGCAACGTCTACGTCAACCGGAGCATGACGGGAGCCGTGGTCGGCGTGCAGCCCTTCGGCGGCAGCGGGCTGTCGGGCACCGGCCCCAAGGCCGGCGGCCCGCACTACCTCGTGCGACTGGCGACCGAGCGCACACTCACCGTCAACACCACCGCGACCGGCGGGAACACTGAACTGCTGGGCCTGGGCTAGCCTGCCCGACTCAGAGTTCCCAGCTTGCCCCCGCGTCCGGGTCCAGCGAGTAGCGCGCGATCGCCTGCTCGAGGACCTCGCGGGGCACACGGCCCGCATCGGCCAGCGACTGCAGGGCCGCAAGCACCACGTGATGACGGTCGACCTCGAAGAAGCGACGCAGCGCGGCGCGCGTGTCGCTGCGTCCGAAGCCATCGGTGCCCAGCACCACGAAGCGCCGGCCCGGCAGATAGCTCGCCACCAGTTGCGGCACCGCGCGGATGTAATCGGTCGCGGCGACGACCGGCGCGTCGCCGACGAGGCAGCCGTCCACGTAACTGCGCCGCGGTTCTGCGGCGGGATGCAACCGGTTCCAGCGTTCCACCTCACGCGCCTCGCGTGACAGCTCGCTGAAGCTCGTCACGCTCCACACTTCGGCGGCAACCTGCCAGTCCTGCTCGAGCAACAGGGCCGCTGCCTGCACCTCGCGCAGGATGGCCCCCGCTCCCAGCAGGCGGATACGCGGCGCGGACTCCGCCGCGCCATGCGACTCCAGCAGGTACATGCCGCGGATCACGCCCTCGTGCGCCGAGTCGGGCAGCGAAGGCTGCGCGTAGTTCTCGTTCATCACGGTGATGTAGTAGAACTCGTCGCAGCCCTGCTCGAGCATCCGCCGCGCGCCGTGGTCCATGATCACCGCGAGTTCACCCGCGAACGCCGGGTCATAGGCGCGGCAGTTCGGCACCGTGGAGGCCACGAGCTGACTGGAACCGTCCTGATGCTGCAGCCCTTCCCCGCCCAGCGTCGTGCGGCCCGCGGTTGCACCCAGCAGGAAGCCCCGCGCACGCTGGTCCGCCGCAGCCCAGATCAGATCACCCACGCGCTGGAAGCCGAACATCGAGTAGTAGATGTAGAGCGGCAGCAGGGGAATCCCGTGCACGCTGTACGACGTGGAGGCCGCCACCCATGAAGACAGCGCGCCGGCTTCGGTGATCCCCTCCTCGAGCAGCTGGCCGTCACGGCTCTCGCGATAAGAGAGCAGCGATCCGGCATCCTCCGGCTCGTAGAGCTGCCCGAGCGGCGAGTAGATGCCGATCTGGCGGAACAGGCTGGCCATGCCGAAGGTGCGCGCTTCGTCGGCGACGATCGGCACGACCCGCGGCCCGAGGACCTTGTCGCGCAGCAGGTTGCTGAGCAGGCGTACCACCGCCATGGTGGTCGACATCTCCTTGCCCTCGGCCTGCAGCGCGAATCCCGCGTAGGACTCGAGCGGCGGCACGGGCAGCGACGCGGCAGCGCCGCTGCGCGCCGGCAGTGGCCCCCCGAGCGCCAGCCTGCGCTCGCGAAGGTAGAGCATTTCACGGCTGTCTTCGGCCGGCCGGTAGAAGCGCAGGGCCGCGACGTCCGCGTCGGACAGCGGCAGGTTGAAGCGGTTGCGGAACTCGATGAGTGCCGCGACATCGAGCTTCTTTTCCTGGTGCGAGGTCATCCGGGATTCGCCCGCGCGACCCATGCCGTAACCCTTCTTGGTCTTGGCCAGGATCACCGTGGGCCGGCCCTTGTGCGACGCGGCCGCCGCGAACGCGGCGTACAGCTTGCGGAAATCATGGCCGCCACGCCGCAGCGCGTCGATCTGCGCCGGAGACATGTGGGCGACCAGCGCACGCAGCTCGGGATCGAGCGCGAAGAAATGCTCCTGGTTGTAGGCGCCGTCGTTCGCGCCGAGCGTCTGGTACTGGCCATCGACCGTGTTGGCGAGCTGCCGCAGCAGCGCGTGATTCGTGTCGCGCGCGAACAGCGGATCCCAGTCCGAACCCCACAGCACCTTGATGACGTTCCAGCCGGCGCCGGAGAACAGCGACTCGAGTTCCTGGATGATCTGGCCGTTGCCCCGCACCGGACCATCGAGCCGCTGCAGGTTGCAGTTGATGATGAAGGTCAGGTTGTCGAGGTTCTCGCGGGCCGCCAGCGTGAGCGCGCCGATCGACTCGGGCTCGTCCATTTCGCCGTCGCCGAAGATGCCCCAGACGCGACGCCCGGCGGTGGCCGCCAGGCCGCGGTGCTCGAGGTAGCGCAGGAACCGCGCCTGGTAGATCGAACTGATCGGACCAATGCCCATCGAGCCGGTCGGAAACTGCCAGAACTCCGGCATCAGCCAGGGATGGGGATAGGAACACAGCCCCTGCCCGCCCGTCTCCTGCCGGTAATGGGCGAGCTGCTGCTCGCTGATCCGTCCCTCCAGATAAGCCCTGGCATAGACGCCGGGCGCCGAGTGCGGCTGGAAGAACACCAGGTCGCCGTCGTGGCCGCCCCCGGCACCGCGGAAGAAATGGTTGAGGCCGACTTCGAAGATCTCGGCCGCCGACGCATAGGTGGCCACGTGTCCGCCCAGCTCGCCGTAAGCCTTGTTGGCGCGCACCACCATCGCCAGCGCATTCCAGCGCATGATCGCGGTGATACGCTCCTCGAGTTCCACATCGCCCGGGTGGGCGGCCTGCTGCTCGAGGGGGATGGTGTTCTGGTAAGCGGAATACGGCGGCACATTGGAGACGATGCCCAGTTGCTGGGCCTGCTCCTCGAGCTGCCGCAGCAGGAACAGCCCGCGCTCCGTGCCGGCCGCAGCGACCGCCGCGCGCAGGGCGTCGATCCACTCGCGGGTCTCCAGCGGATCGATGTCTACAGGTTCGGGTGCGTTCATGGGCGGCCTGGGTCGGGATGTGCGTCAGACACTGTATGCCCCGGATGTCGGCAGTTGCTGCCGACCAGACGATGATTTCTGCCGTGGGGAAGTATAATCTGCTGCCATACAGTCTTTTCGGAGCATGACGTGCCAACGCCCGGGCTCGACGCCATGGACCAGCGGATCCTCGTGGAACTGCAGAGGGACGCCAAACTGACCAACGTCGAACTGGCCCGGCGCGTGCACCTCTCGCCCTCGCCCTGCCTCGCGCGGGTGCGCGCGCTCGAGCAGCGCGGCGTCATCAAGAAGTACGTCACGCTGCTCGACCCCCGGCAGGTGGACCTGGGCGTCACGGTCTTCATCCACGTCACGCTCGAGAAGCAGGTCGACAAGGCGCTCGGCGTGTTCGAGGCCACAGTGGCCCGCTTCCCGGAAGTGCTCGAGTGCTACCTCATGACCGGCGACGCGGACTATCTGCTGCGCGTGGTCGTCTCGAGCGTCGATGCGCTGCAGGAATTCATCGTGAAGGAGCTGACCCGCATCCCCGGGATCGCGAGCATCCGCTCGAGTTTCGCGCTCAAGCAGGTCAAGTACGAAACGGCGCTGCCGCTGCCCTCTTCCGGTCGGACACACGCATGACACGCGTGCTCTCCGTCATTCCGCCGCTGACGCAGCTCAACACGCCCTACCCGTCGACCGCCTATCTGACCGGGTTCCTGCGCTCGCGCGGTATCGATGCCGTGCAGGAAGACCTCGCCCTCGCACTGGTGCTGCGCCTGCTGTCGGGCGGGGGCCTCGCACAGGTGCGCCAGTGCATCGACGCGTTGCCCGCACGCCGCCGCTCGCCGCGGGTGCGCGCCTTCGCTGCAGCATTCGCGCGCTACCGTGCCACCATCGATCCGACCATCGGTTTCCTGCAGGGCCGCGACCCGACGCTGGCTCACCGCATCGTGAGCCGGGCCTTCCTGCCCGAAGGTCCGCGCTTCGAATCGCTCGAGGGCTATGCGGACACCGGAGGCGACGATCCGCTGGCCTGGGCCTTCGGTGCGCTGGGGACACAGGATCGCGCGCGCCACCTGGCCACGCTGTACCTGAACGACATCGCCGACGTCCTGCGCGACGCGGTCGACCCGCGCTTCGAGTTCGTGCGCTACGCCGAAGCGCTGGCCCAGAGCCAGCCGAGTTTCGATCCCCTGGCCGAAGCGCTCGCCGCAGCGCCCAACCTCGTCGATGCGACCCTGCGCGAACTTACGCTGGAGGCGCTCCGCCGCCAGCAGCCGCGCATCGTGCTGGTCTCGGCACCGTTCCCGGGGGCGGTGTACGGCGCGTTCCGCATCGCCCAGGCGATCCGCGAGGAAGATCCTTCGATCGTGCTCGTCCTCGGCGGGGGCTACGTGAACACGGAACTGCGCGAGCTCCGCGAGCCGCGAGTGTTCGACTACTTCGATTACGTGACGCTGGACGACGGCGAGCGGCCGCTGCTGGCGCTGCTCGAGCACCTGCGCGGCGAGCGGCCGCGCGAGCACCTCGTGCGCACCTTCGTGCGCGACCCCGCGAGCGCCGCCGTGCTCTACCTGCAGCACCCAGAGCCCGACGTGCCGCTCGCCGATGCCGGCACGCCGACCTGGGACGGGCTGCCGCTGGACCAGTACCTCTCGCTGCTCGACATGCTGAACCCGATGCACCGCCTGTGGTCGGACGGACGCTGGAACAAGCTCACCGTGGCTCACGGCTGCTACTGGAAGAAGTGCGCGTTCTGCGACGTCAGCCTCGACTACATTTCCCGCTACGACGTCGCCTCCGCCACGGTGCTCGCGGACCGCATCGAGGCGATCGTGCAGGAGACCGGACAGACCGGCTTCCACTTCGTGGACGAGGCCGCGCCACCCAAGGCCCTCAAGGCGCTCGCCACGGAACTGCTGCGTCGCGGGACCGCCATCTCCTGGTGGGGCAACGTGCGCTTCGAGAAGACCTTCGACCCCGCGCTGTGCCAGCGGCTCGCGGACAGCGGCTGCATCGCGATTTCCGGCGGGCTCGAAGTCGCCTCGGACCGCCTGCTGGCACTGATGAAAAAGGGCGTCTCGGTGGCGCAGGTCGCCCGCGTGACGCGCGCCTTCACCGATGCAGGCATCCTGGTGCACGCCTACCTCATGTACGGCTTCCCGACACAGACCGTGCAGGAAACCGTCGACGCACTGGAATACACGCGCCAGCTGTTCGCAGCAGGCTGCATCCAGTCAGGCTTTTTCCACCGCTTCACCTGCACCGTGCACTCCCCGGTGGGCCTGCATCCCGAGGAATACGGCGTGCAGCTGGCGCCCGGCCCCGCGGGGAACTTCGCCCGCAACGACATCTCGTTCATCGACCCCACGGGCGTCGATCACGACGCGCTGGGGCGCGCGCTGAACAAGGCTCTGTACAACTACATGCATGGCGTCGCGCTCGATGCCGACGTGCGCAGCTGGTTCGAGGACAAGGTGCCGCGCACCCGCGTGCCGAAGGACTTCATTGCGCAGGCGCTCGCGGCACGCGACGCACATTCGTGAGGCGCATCACGCCTCGCCGGCAGCCCCGTGGCCGACACTGCGGTCATGAACCGCTCGCAAGCAGCCACCGCACCGGATGTGCAACCCGCCCGGGAAATCCTGACCCGTCCGCTGGTCAAGGTGATCTACCCCGAAGAGCCGCCCGGCGAATTGTCCGATTCCGAAGTGGAGTTGCTGCTGGAGCACCGGCCGGTGGTGCGCGCGCCAGCGCCCGCCCTCGAGCGCAGGAGCTCTCAGCCGACCCGCAGCCCCCGCGGGATCCTCTGGGGCTTCGCCCTGTCCGGGGCGGCATGGGCTGCGCTGGCCTGGGCGCTGGGAGTGCTCTAGGAGCGCTCGACAAGCGGCCGCGATCGAAGCACGCAGGCCGCTGATTTTCGGAAAATCGAGATGGTGGAAAGGGAGGGACTCGAACCCTCGACCCCGGCATTATGAGTGCCGTGCTCTAACCAGCTGAGCTACCTTTCCACGGGTCCGTGAGCCGGAAGGGGCGCGAGTTTGGCGGCGGCCGTGAGGCGCTGTCAAGGCACCCGGGAATGGCCACGGCCTGCCCCGCTTCAGACGCGCGTCAGCCAGCCGTGCCGATCGGGGGCTTCGCCCTGCTGGATCGCCACCAGGGCCGAACGCAGCTTGCGGGTCTCGGGCCCGACGTCCCCGTCCCCGACCCGATGTTCGTGCCCGTCGTGCACGAGGGTGCCGACCCCGGCCAGGACCGCGGCCGTGCCCGAGAGCGCCGCTTCGCCGTTACGGGCGAACTCCAGCATTTCGGGAACGCGGAACACCCGCTCCTCGACCGCGTAGCCCATGTCCTGCGCGAGCACGAGCAGCGAATCGCGCGTGACGCCGGGCAGGAAGCTGGAGTCCAGGCTGCGCGTGAGGAGCTGCCCCGGGCGCAGCAGGATGAAATTGGCAGCCCCGGTCTCCTGCACCTCGCCGCCGGGGCAGAACAGCACCTGGTCGACGCCGAAACTCCTGCGGGCCGCCAGCGTGGGGCCCATGGCCGCCGCGTAGTTGCCGCCCGTCTTCACGACGCCCAGGTGCGGCGCGCAGCGCATGTTCTGGTCGTCGACGAGGATGCGCAGCGGCTTCATGCCGCCGGCGAAATAGTCCCACACCGGGCTGGCCAGCACGACCAGGCAGGCTTCGTTCGAGGGCATCGCCGCAGCGCCGATGTTCGGCATGGTGCCGAACAGCGCGGGCCGCAGGTACAGCGCACCCGGCGCGGCGGGCACGTCCGCCCGGACGCGGTCGATCAGGGTCTTGACCATGGATTCGAGCAGGACCGGATCCGGTTCCGGCAGCACGAGCAGCCGGGCGCTCTGCTGCATGCGCGCGATGTGGCGGTCGAGCCGGAAGATCTGGACGGAGCCATCGGGCCGGCTGTACGCCTTGAAGCCCTCGAAGCAGGCGCTCCCGTAATGCAGCGCGTGCGCCGCGGGATGGATCTCGAGCGGGCCGGTGGGGAGGATCTCGAAATCGCTCCAGGCGCCGTCGCGATAGCGGGCAATGGCCATGAGATCGGTGAGGACGCTGCCGAAAGGCGCGTTCTGGGGCTTGGCGCTCATCTGCTCGAGACTCCGTGCTTCGTCAGTTCAGTCGATGAAAATCGTCGCCGGATGCTCGAGCCGGGCCTTCAGTGCCTGGATCATCGCTGCGGCATCGAAGCCGTCGATGAAGCGATGATCGAAGGACGAGGACAGGTTCATGATCCGCCGGACCGTGATCTTGCCATCATGGACGACCACGCGCTCGACCGCCTTGTTGATTCCGACGATGGCGAGTTCCGGCGTGTTCAGGATGGGCGTGGAGACGATGCCGCCGAGCTTGCCGAGGCTGGTCACCGTGATCGTCGAGCCGGAGAGCTCCTCGCGCCGGGCATGCCCGCTGCGCGCCGCCGCGGTGACGCGCCGGATCTCCCCAGCCAGGGCCTGCAGCCCGAGCCCTCCGGCGTCGCGCACGACAGGCACCTTCAGCCCGTCCGGCGTCTGCGTGGCAATGCCGGCGTGCACCGCCCGGTGTCGCAAGAGGACGTTGCGCGCGGCGTCGTAGTGCGCGTTGCATTGCGGGAAATCACGCAACACCCGTGCCAGCGCCGCCACCACGAACGGCAGGTAACTCAGCGGCGGTCCGCCCTCCGGCGCGCTGGCGTTGAGGTGCGAGCGCAGCGCTTCGAGCTCCGTGACGTCGACCTCCTCCACGTACGCGAAATGCGCCGCGTTGCGCTTCGCCTCGGTCATGCGCTGGGCGATGAGCCGGCGTATGCCGATCACGGGCAGTTCCTCCACGGCATCCCCGGCCGGGACGACGGCCAGCGCGCCGGCCAGGTCAGCGGCAAGGATGCGACCCCCGAGTCCGGAGCCCGCGACGCTGGCCAGGTCGACCCCCGCCTCGCGCGCGCGGCGACGCGTGGCGGGCGAAGCCCTGACCCGTCCGCCGGTCCCGGCGGGATGCCCTGAGGGATGCCCGACGGCCACGACGGCCGGGCTGCGCGCCGGCGCGGCGGCGACCTCGGTCTCGAACACCACCAGCTCCGCCCCGACGGCAATCGTGTCGCCGGGCTTGCCGGTGATGGAGAGCACCCTGCCCGAGACCGGCGAGGGGACTTCGACCACGGCCTTGTCGGTGGCCATCTCCGCCAGGGGCTGGTCCTCGGCCACCAGGTCGCCCACGGACACCTTCCAGGCCATCACTTCGGCGGACACCGTGCCCTCGCCGAGGTCCGGCAGCTTCATCACGAACCGGGTCATGCGGGCCTCATCAGGGCTTCGAGCGCGCGCCGCACACGGACCTTGCCGGGGAAGTACTCCCACTCGAAGGCGTGCGGATAGGGGGTGTCCCAGCCTGCAACTCGGGCAATGGGGGCTTCGAGATCCCAGAAGCAGCGCTCCTGGATCGAGGCCACCAGTTCGCCGCCGTAACCGCCGAAGCGCGTGGCCTCGTGCGCCACGAGGCATCGCCCCGTCTTGCTGACCGACCCGGCCAGCGTGTCGATGTCGAGCGGTGCCATGCTGCGCACGTCGATCACCTCGGCATCGAGCCCGAGTTCGGCTGCCGCGGCCAGGCACACGTGGACCATCGTCCCGTAGGTGACGATCGTCGCCTCGCTGCCGGGGCGCGCGATCGCGGCGCGCCCGATGGGCACCGTGTAGTGGCCCTCGGGCACGTCGGCCATCGGATGGTCCTGCCAGGACTCCGAGGGCTTGCCGGGATCACCGTCGAAGGGGCCGTTGTAGAGGCGCTTGGGCTCGAAGAACAGCACCGGATCGTCGTCCTCGATCGCGGCGATCAGCAGCCCTTTGGCATCATGGGGATTGGAGGGCATCACGACCTTGAGGCCACTGACGTGGGCGAACACCGCCTCGGGGCTCTGCGAGTGCGTCTGGCCACCGCGGATGCCGCCACCGCAGGGCGTGCGGATGGTGACCGGCGCGGTGAACTCGGCAGCACTGCGGTAACGCAGGCGCGCCAGCTCGCTGACGATCTGGTCATAGCCCGGGTAGATGTAGTCCGCGAACTGGATCTCGGCCACCGGTCGCAGTCCGTTCACCGCCATGCCGATCGCGGCGCCGATGATGCCGCACTCCGCGATGGGGGTGTCCAGCACGCGGTGCTTGCCGTGCTTGCGCTGCAGGCCATCGGTCACGCGGAACACGCCGCCGAAGTAGCCGATGTCCTGGCCGAGCAGCACCACCGACGGATCGCGTTCGAGCATCACGTCCATGGCCGAGTTGAGCGCCTGCACCATGTTCATGCGGGCCATGTTCAGCGCTCCCCGCCGCGCGGCGAGCCTACCTCGGCGAGTTCGGCCGCCAGCTGCTCGCGCTGCAGCGCGAGATGGGGCGGCAGCTCACGGAAGAC
>CAJACZ010000152.1 GCA_903938365.1 uncultured Pseudomonadota bacterium
ACCTGACCGGTGCAGACCTGGTGCTCGCCGAGGCGCAGCAGTCCGAGCGCGTCCAGCACACGGAACTTGAGTCGGCAGTCCACGAATACCTCGACGCGCAGGTTGCCGCCGGGAGGACCGAGACCACGATGCGCGACGTGCTGGTGTACGGACTGCGACTGGACCCAGACCAGGGCGATTACGTCGAACGAGCGCGACGTCTGGGTGCAGATGTCGCCCAGACCCTGCGGGAAAACGGCTGGCACTTGGTCGGTCGGCAAGGCCGAGGTGCCAATCGGCGCCGGGTTTATCGCCTTTCGAGGCCCGAATGATGGGTATGTACCCAGAGTCACCCAGACATAGAACCAAAATCATTCATGGATCTATAGGGAGAGAGAGCGAAAAAAGAATGTTCTCTTTTCCCTGGGTGACTCTGGGTACACCCCCTTTCCTCGACGGATTCCCATCGACCGGTACAGCAACCAGGAGACCAGCACGATGAACCAAGGACACCCGTTTGCCTTCGCCGCCGGCGACCGCCCCGAAGGCGCACGCCTGCACCGCCCCCCGACCATTGCCGCCCTTGAGGACGCGCGTCTGAGACTTCTGGGCAGCTACGCCGCGCTGACGACCCGTGTACCCGCTGACCTGCCGAAAGCCGCCCAGGCGCCCGTGGCTCGTATTACGGCCGCGATGGCGCTGCACGTCCGCGACCTCGATGTTGTTCTGGAACAGCTGCGCCGTTACGGATAGAGCCTTCGGCAAGCGGAAGTACCTGCGCCTCCGGCGTAAGCCGATGGCGATGGCGGCAACGCATCCGAGCGAGGCCGCTGCAGACATTGCAGCGCGGCACCTTGTCGCGACGCCGTACCAGGCCGCCCGCTCGATCGCTGCGTGGGATGCCTACGCCGACGAGCGCGCGGTCTACGACCAGCTGGTCGCGATCACGGGCGAGGCTGCAGCCGGGAGCCTGAGACGCTCCGAGGAGCTGCTGATGGCGCAGGCTCTTGTGCTTGATGCCATGTTCCACGCGCTGGCCCGCCGAGCGCGGGCGAACCTCGACCATGCCCCCGGCGTCGCCGAGACGGCGCTGCGGCTGGCGCTGAGGGCGCAGTCACAGTCCCGGGCGTCGCTGGAAGCGCTGGGTGAGCTGCTGCACCCGCCGACGGCGGCATTCATCCGGCAGGGCGATCACGCCACGGCCCAGGTGCTGATCGGGCGTCCGCCGGTCACGGGCGCGCGGAGCGAATCCCCGCCGAGCGAACAATCAGGATGTCTGCGGCATGAGCTACTACCGGACGCCCGAGCATCGACGGCTCCGGGCCGAGCTGATCCAGCGCTGGCGCCCGTGGGAGCGCTCGACAGGTCCGCGCACGCCAGCCGGGAAGGCTAGGAGCGCGATGAACCGCTGGGGCGGGGCGAAGCGAGCGCGGGCTCGCCAGCTGGCGCGCGAGATCGACGCGGCCCTCGACCGCCAAGTCGATCTGCTCGAAGGCGTCTTGGTCGAGCTGCCGGCGTTGCAATTGCGGCACCGACAGGATGTCCCGTGAGCCGCAGCCAGGCGTGGAATTACGCCCTGCTTCGATGTGGGGCGTTGCGCCCTCCGTGTCGGCACGCTTCCGTGGAACGGGAAGTAGCCTGCCGTTCGACCTCGTGGGCGATACCGGTTCAGGTCATCCGCCCATTCGCGCAGCAGGGCCGCGGCGTCTGGGCCGACTTCGCGTACCAGTGCTTCCAGGAACCGCTGGGCGCGGCGTGCAATCGGAGCTGGGGCTCGCTGGCCCTAGGATGCCGCGCGGCGCCAGTGGCGTCTTGGTGCGTTTCTGGAGTGATCGCGGAGATAAGCGCGGTGACCGACCCGGTGAACCCGCCGCACTACCAGGGCGACGTCGAGTGTATCGGCGCCCTTCGTGCCGCCCTGACGCCCGGGGAGATCTGCGGCTGCTGCCGGCGAAGCGCCATCGCCTACCTGTGGAGGGCTGCGGTGGACGGCCCCTTCTGCGGGAGGGACGCAAGCCGCGTGGTTAGTGCCGTGGTCCGCGGTCCCGAGGCCCCACGCCGAGGCTGCCGTGCGACTTCGTAACTCCTCCGGGGACGGGTTCAGCGCGGAGGCGAACCATGAACTTGGGGAGCCAGAACATCGGCACGTTCTATCTAGCTAGAGCTTTCTGCCATACAGCCGTTGGCAATCAATGCCCGCCAAATAGGCTGAGATTGAGACTCGAGGTCCGTCGGCCCATCCGCCTGCAGTTGCTCCATCAGACTCTCGAGTGCCGCGGACTTTTCCGGATCTGGCGTCGACGCCCTACGCAGCCCGGCGCCACAAACCACCGCCCAAGCATTGGCCCACACCCGATCGCGCACGCAACCCACCCCGTTAGCCAATTGGAAGGCCAGCTTGAACTGCGCGTCCAAAACACCTCGGTGCGCCGCAATCGCAAACCATTGGTGAGCGCGTGCCGGGTCCGGGGGACCCAATCTGCCTTCATCGAAATACACGCCAACCAGGTATTGTGCGGCCGCCAACCCTCGCTCAGCCGCCTGCGCGAAAAAGTCGTAGGACTTCCGAACGTCCCTCCCGACTCCAAAACCACTCCAATAGGCTACGCCCAACTGCATAAACGCTGGCGGATACTCCTGCGCCGCAGCCAGCCGATACCATTCAACAGCCAGCGCGGGGTCCCTGCTTGCAGCCAGAACACCCAATTTGAATTGGGCCTCGGGCAGTTCTGCAATAGCCACCGAGGTGCCGTACCAAGTCCCTGCTTCCTTGCGCCGCCCGTCTCCCTCATGGAGAACCCCCAGCCAATACGCCGCATACGGGTTTTGGTGCTCCGTAACCTCAATCTCGAACGCGCGAATCCTTTCCTCGAGGGTTGCGGCGCTCTGCAAGATCTGCAGCGCGGAATCGGACGCTTGCCCCATGTTACGAGACATTGGTGTATCCACCGGGACCACGAAGAACTCTTCGCTTACCCGCGACAGCGGAAGCGCTCGTCGTTAACGCAACCAATACAATCAACTTCTTCATGCATTCTCCTTAGGAAACAGCCATCTGCTCAATTTAAACACTTGAGCACGGGTGCCTTTGAAGTAATAAAACTCACTGGACTTTGCAAGGGCTGCCCACTCTGACGCTGCGCTCGCTGACGTTCGGCGTTTCTGCGGCGCGCGCCTGAGTTTCAGGCGGCAAATTTCCGCCTGGTCGCTATTTCGATCCTCACCGTGCCCGAGTACCGCAATCCTCGCCGCCACAATCGCGCGCCTCGACTTGTGCTCAGGTGCGCGAGACGCTGCACGGGCGCCACAAGGCGATAGGCGGGCGCGGGTTTAGTGCGTGAGTCACCGCATTTCTAAAAGTAACCCGCACGGCCGGCAGCGTGATCAAGTGACCCTGAAAACGTCCCCCTCGACACGCGTGGCTGGCGCCCTCTTGACGCTACTTAGATCCGCGCGGCTTCCACTGCGACGAGAGCTTTTGAGCTTCCGCGATTTGCTCGCGGGTCATTTTCTCTTCGACAAAAGACTTATAGGCCTTCGCGCGATCATCACCCTGCGCCGCTGCAAGGTTCCACCACTTGTACGCCTGCACGTCATCTTGCGGCACACCCTTTCCGTCGGCATACATCGCGCCAAGGTTAAGCTGAGCGCTAGACTCGCCCTGATCCGCCGCCAGCCGATACCACTTCACGGCCTCGGCATCGTCCTCTACAACACCCTCGCCGACGTCATACTTCACGCCAAGGGTGGATTGAGCGCCAGCCTCGCCCTGCACCGCCGCGAGGCGATACCACTTCACAGCCTCGACATCGTTCTTGGCGACACCTTCGCCGTAGGCATACTTCATGCCAAGGTTGTATTGAGCCTCCGCATCGCCCTCCAAAGCCCTCGCCTTGAGGGACTCGATCTCTGTTTGCGCGCTGCAAGACGCGATCGACAGCGCAAAGGCAACCATCAGAACTACGAACTTCATCGCGACGGCCTCAAACGTGAAGGTGTGGTTCCGAGGATACTCGGCAATACATCTTTGTTGCACGACCCGGGAGGCTGCCCGCCTGCCGGGAAGGCGGTAGCCCCGATGCACAGCTACCGGGGCGGCGCGCGGCAGCTGATTTGGGCGATCGCTAGGGCGCTGCGGGGGCGGGGGACCGAGTGGACGCAGGTCTAGAGACCTCAAAGCGCGTTTCCGTAGTACGTGACGCTTCGCAGGCCAACGAGTACATGTTCGACGTAGTCAAATTTCTGCTCGGCAGGAGAAAGTTGTGCCGCCGCGCTCTTTCCCTCTTGGGTGATCACTCGCACATAGCCCGCACCATCGACCGCCACAAACGTGATAAACGCGCCGCCCGCGTGCGGGATGAGTTCCTTGTTGGAACGTGTAGCCCAGAAGTACTTGTCGCCGATTTTCCTGATTACAACGCCGGAGTCTTTTTCTCGGTCTGCTGTAATTTGATCCGTGGATCGGTCTGTCCCTCCCTCGCTCACCTTCACGCGCGGTACTCCAGAGAACACGGTGACTCCTTGCGCCGCGGACCATGCCGGCGAGAGCAGACACACTAAGACCAAGAGCAGGATTACCCAAGTGCGCCTAACCGCCATTTGTGCCGAGCCTCCCGATGACTAGGTTCCTGCGAATTCGATGCCGCGCGAGAGGCGGCGAGCATCCTGAGGTCATGGTCGGGGAACGAGGAAAACCGGGCCGTCGCTCGGCTCCGGACGAATGCGCGTGAACGAGCTACCGTTCCGCGCCATGAGCGCCAAGACCTCCAGGGTCTTGGGTCGCCATACCGCCCCTCGCTCTGTAAGGGACTGCGCGTAGCGAAGAACGCCGTCAGCGGGAACACCATCGAGTGTCAAGGAGTACGCCATTTGCATATCCGCGTGGAGCCGTCGCAGGTTTCGGGGGTTTCCGAGTCGCTCGTTCTCTGTTGAGCGCCAAAGCCCAAGTAGGGCGAAAACAACGAGGAACAGAACGACGTAGTTGTCACCCGAGAAGTGCCACGCGAGGAGCGCCGCGATGAGGCGCCAGCCGTAGCCGAACACTAATATGAAGAGGCGCGTCAGCTGTGGATGAAAAAAAATGGTGCGACCGGTTGCGTCGCCGGTAATGGATCGGGACAGGTAGGCAACTTCATGGAACATCAGGCCGGAGACAAGCGCGCCAGTTGCTGTTGGCGAGTACGGGATCGATTCGTCCAGTAACTGCTCCGCGCATACGGTGAGCTGCCCGAGGTCCGGATTAACCAGGTTCTCCCTGTGCCACGCGTCTTCGCCTCTTCGACCGCGAAGCACCGCAAAGCCCCATAGATGTCGGCGGGCGGCGGAAAGCTGACGTTGTCTTTCCTTAGGTGCGTGCTTTTGAAACGTCTCCCATGTCGCGGAATCCTCGTGTAGTTCCCAAGGTATCCGAACCTCCGGAGGTGAGGGTTCCCTACCTACGGGATCGTCAGCGCTTCGAAGAGCCCTCGCGAGTTTCAGGAGCCAGCGGCCCGATTCGAGTCCTACGCAGACGACTTTTTCAGGATCGCCGCCGTAGCGCGCAGCGTCGCGGCGAATGCTGTTGAGCATATCGCGTAGCGCGAGTTGAAAAGTACCATCCTCCTCGTCCGGTCGACCGAGCTTATCCAGCACATGGTGCAACTCTGGGGGGAGCGGCGCTCGCGGATCAAGGTCCTCTGAGTCGACAATCGCCATCCGCGTAATCGCCACATTGCCATCGGCCAAGACACGGGATGTCCCGGGTTTTGAGAGGGGGAGCCCGCCAACACGTGTGATTTCTTCCGTGGCGGCGCCGCAAGCCGCAGGGCACTCGAAGCTGATCTCAAGCATTCGCCCCGCTGCATAGGCCTGTTCAATCACGTCGAGGTAGGGCGACGGCAGCCACAGATTGAAGTCGGTCCACCAATAATGCGGGTCCGCAGAGTAGGGTATTGGGGTCGGGAACTGACACCGCTTAGCGACGCATCTGGCCGCGCCGTCGGTCTGCTCGACGTGCAGTCGTTGATAACTGATTGGATGCGAACAAGATATTTGTGCCGATCTGTGTCTAACACCATTCTCAAGCGACACTGAAAAGCGATCGACTCTGCCCCGCACCCACTTCGATTCGGCTCGCCAAGGGCGCCCCTCGTTAGCGGAATCGTCAATTCCCATTGATGGTACCCCCTTGTGGAATGGGTGATCGGGTTGCTTTGCACCGGCCGTCGTTTGGAGACTGCGACGTTATCCGAGGGCGGTCAATGAAAAGCCGTGCCTTTGGTCCGTGAGGCGCAGAGCGCGCCGAGAAAGCTGCGGAAATCGTCATCTACCTCTGACAGATAGTTGAGTCGCGGTCAGAGGCGCTGCGCAGACAGCAGCGTTGGCAGGGGCGGGAGATCCGGCGCCGTTGAGTTTGATGTGAGCTGGGTTTATCGTGCGCGTTCGAACCGGCGGAGAGTTGCCACGAGGCACCCGTCGCGGAATGACGAGGCCAGGCATTGACCTGAGCGCGGAAAATCAAGATGAGCATCGGGCCCACGCTCCTTCCCCTCCTGATGTCGCTTCGTCGTCCGTGCGGCGATAGGGGCCTCTCTCGACAATCGAAGAGAAGCGCACCCGACGGTGCCTTCGGTTTGGCAGCGGCCTATCTGAAGGCCTAGGAGGCTATATGAGACGGCTGACGTTGTTACTGTGCATCCTGACGAGCGTGGGTTGTTCCGAGTGGCGTGCAGAGCAACAAGATAAGCAGCACGAAACCCAGAAGCGTGTTGAAGGCTTTAGCCGCCAATGTGAAGCGGAGGCGGAGGCTGAGTATCCCGGCGACTACGAGCAACGGCACCGAGCGTATTCGAGCTGCATGGATGGCCACCGCCTTTTGTGATGCAGACTCGCGGACGGTAGAGGCCTGGGGAGCTTTTCGTTCTGATTCGTTACAAGCGGGTAACAACGCCACCAGAGGCACATTCGTTTTCTAATAGTTTTGACCCCACCACCGACCATTGGGTCGTTTTTTTACGGTCGCGAAATTGGGACATGTCAACTAGCGCGCGAGTTTTTACGAGGGCTGAAAAGGCTGCGCGCGAGGCGCGCTATGATTTGCGCGTGCAGGAGCTGTGGCTTGAGCGTAGCGTCCCGCGCGTGGCCGGCGACCTCTAGACGAACTTAGATCCGCGCGGCGCATCCTGGCGCGTATCCGTGTCGGCGACCTCGCGGAAGGCTTCACGGCTCGTGACGTGTACCGGCCGGCGTGGTCTGAGCTGACCGACCGGGAGACGGTTCAAGCGGCGTTAAGTCTATTCGTTTCGCACGGCTACCTTGCCGAGGTCGAGAAGCCGGCGACAGACGGAGGCGGGCGGCCGACCGTCGCGTACCTGATCCCTCCGAGCGTGCGCCGTGAAGTGGCTTGAGCGGCTGAAGGCGCTTCGCACGGAAGAAGGCGAGCCCCCTGGGCACCGACAAAACCGACAAAACCCCGGTTCCGTCAGTTTTGGCAGTGCCGTGGGAGGCGACCACCACGCGCGCGGGGAGGGAGCCGCGATGCTGGAGCATGCCGGCGGGTTGCCACGGCAGCCGGCCGAGCGGCTGGCGGGCGCAGGAGGCGCACCGGCTGACCCTGCGCCCCACTGGGGCTGGCCCTGGCAG
>CAJACZ010000153.1 GCA_903938365.1 uncultured Pseudomonadota bacterium
CATCAGCCATTCGTTCGCCGGGACGTTGGCCAGCGTCGTGACCAGTGCGATCAGCATCGTGATGCGGGTTGCGCCGATCCCGTTGAAGAAACTCATCAGCGCCCAGGCCATGGATCCCAGCGCCGCGCCCAGCAGCCGCGGTTCCCAGTACTCGAGCGCCAGCCGCTCGATTTCGGGCTGCAGGCCGAACAGGGCCAGCAAGGGCCGCCCTGCGAGTGCGACCAGGGCGAACAGCGGCAGAGCCGCCAGGGAGGCCCACAGCGCGTTCCATGCGGTCTGGGAGGCGCGCGCACGACGCCCCGCACCCTCCGCCTGCGAGACGAAGGTCTGCACGGCGAGTCCCACCCCGCCGAGGACCAGCACGGCGCAGGACATGAGCCAGTAGATCGCGCTCATCGCGGCAACCGCGTCGGTGGAGAGGCGCCCCAGGTACCAGGTGTCGGTGAGGTTGAGCACCGCCTGAATGGCATTGGTGACCATCAGCGGAGCCGCGATGGCGAGAATGGCGCGCAGGCTGACGCGCGGCCGTCCGTCCGGCCCGGGTCGGGCGGCCGGCAATGCGCGCGGCGCGCCGTTCATAGGGTCGCCTGCTGCTCTTCCCGCCGCGAAAACCCGGTGCCCAGCCACCAGGCCAGCACCAGCATCGCCATCGACACGACGGCCAGCACCCAGGCCACGCCAGCCAGCCCGAGCCCCGCCACCAGCGGGTAAGTGGCCTGGCCGGCGCTGTCGCCCCCGCGCTGCAGCAGCGTGTCGATCAGGCTCTTGCTCTTGAACTTGCTCTCGGGATTGAGCACGGTGAAGAGCATTTCACGCGTGGGCTTGAAGAGCCCGTAATCGAGCCCGCGCCGGAATACCTGGGTGCCGATCAGCACGGCACCGAGCGGCAGCAGGGCCAGCAGCACGAAGGAACCCGCGAGCAGCAGCGGCACGAAACCGAGCGCGAGTTTGATCCCGCCCCGCGCTGCGAGGGCGCCGACCACGACGGTCTGGAACAGCAGCGACAGGATGTTCACCGCGAAGTCGATGCGCGCGAACAGGGCGGCGCGCTCGCCGATGCCCTGATAGGCCGCCTCGACGTATTTCGCCTGCTCCTGGTACATGAACCCCCCCAGGATCTGCCCCCCGACGATCAACGCCGCAATGGCCAGCAGGTAGGGAGAGGTGACCAGCCTCCGCAGATCGTCGAGCGCGCGTCCGCCCACGGCCACATCGAGTCGCGCCCCGGGGTCCGCCCGGTGCCCCTGCGCGGCGGATGCATGCACCCGTTGCGCCTGGCGACCCAGCACGATCGCCAGCGCCAGCAGGCCGCAGGCGACGAAGATCACGGCGCTGGGGCCCAGTCGCTCGACGAACAGCGAGTTGAACAGCGGCCCCGCGATGGCACCCGCGCTGCCCCCGGCGGCGATGAAGCCGAACAGGCGCTTGGCCGAATCGGAGCGCCAGGCGTCGACCATCACGCTCCAGAACACGGAGACGAGGAACAGGTTCAGCGAGGTGACGGCGACGAAGTACACGGCAGCGAGCACGCGGTTCCCGGGCGAGGTGAGCAGGCCCGCCGAGAGCGATGCGAACAGGACGATGATGGCCGTGTAGATCACCGGGAACAGCAGGCGCCGCGGCAGCCGCGCCACGATGAACCAGTACAGCGGCAGCACGCCCATCATCACGACGAAGGTGGCGTAGAACAGCGAGCCGATGTGCTCCCGCCCGACCTCGAGCGCGAAAGCCTCGCGCAGGCTGCGCAGCATGTAATAACCGGCGAGCAGCGCACCGTACGCGCCGGCGGACGCCCAGAGCGCCCTGCCCTCGCCGGGCTCGACCAGCCGGACGGACCGCACCCAGGGCAGCCGGGCGGTCGTGCCCTGGCCTGTCACGACCGCCGCACCGTCATGGCGGCGTCAGGCGGTCGATCACCAGCGGCTTCTCTTTGTCCTGGCCCACCACATAGGTCATGCCCCCGAACGGATCGCCCGGACTGGCCGTCGGCGAACCGGACAGCGAAACCCGCGCCACCACCTCGACCGTGTCGCCGGCCGCAAAGCCGCGGCCCTGGATCATGAGATCTGCGGAACCGAGGCTGACCGACACGGGAAACGCCGCGGCAATGCGCTTGACGGCCAGCGGCGGTCCCGGCTGGCCGGGCACCCGGACGAAGACGAACAGCGGCGCGCCGGCGGGGAACCGGCCGGACATCTGCGCTGCAAGCGACACCCTCACCGCCACGCTCGGACCCGCGTCCACCGCAGCCGCCTCGGGCGCGGCCGCGCCGTTCGCGGCGCCGCCACCCACTGTCGGCGGAGCAGCCTTGAGGGCGGCGACCTGCTGCTCGAGGATCGGGCGGATGTTCTCCGGCGCGCCCAGTTCGAGCAGCTTTTCGAAGCGCCGGATCGCGGTGGCAGAATCCCCGCGGCGCTGCGCCGCCACCGCGGTGAAGAACAGGGCTTTCTGCGAGTTCGGATCCAGCACCAGCACCTGCTCGAAAATGCGCCCGCCGCGGCCGTCGAGTTCAGTCTCGCTCCCCATGACGAGTCCCTCGGCCCAGCCGGTGAGGGCTTCAGCGTTGCGCCCGCCCTCGAGCCGGTCGGCCCGCTGATAGGCGCGCACCGCGAGGGGGAACTGCCCCAGCGCCAGATGCGAGCGCCCGAGCATCAGCCAGCCCTCGACGTCCTCGGGTTCACGTTCGAGTCGCCGCGCAAGCTGGCTCACCATGTGTGCCGGGGAATCGTCCGCCGTGGCCTGCGGCTCCCAGGACCAGTTACTCCAGTGCGCATAGAGACCCGCGGACCCGAGCAGGACCACGATTCCGGCGCCCGCCGCAGCGGCGCGGGCAGGACCGGAAGCGGCCGCAGCGCCGCCGCGCCACAGCGGCCACGCCAGGAAAGCAGCCGTCGCCAGGGCGGCCAGTGCCGCCACCACGATGAAGACAGGAGTCATCGCGAAGCACCTTCCTCACCGGGCACCACATCGTCCTCGTCGACCACCGACGCACGCTTGCGGATCACCCTGACGGCCACGAACAACCCGAGCGCGAGCAGCACGACCGGCGCCGCCCACAACCACGCAGTGCGCGCCGTGAACGCGGGACGGAACAGGATGAAATCCCCGTAGCGCTCCTGCATGAACGAACGCACCTCGGCGTCGGTCTTGCCCGCAACGAGCAGTTCGCGCACCTCGCGGCGGAGGTCCCCGGCAAGCCCCACGGGTGAATCGGCGATGGACTGGTTCTGGCACTGCATGCAGCGCAACTCGTGGCTGAGGGCGCGGTAGCGCTCCTGCAGCGCAGGGTCCGCGAGTTCGATCGGATCGACGGCATGCGCAGGTCCGGACACCAGCAGCACCGCCAGCGCCGCGCAGAGCAGCCGCGATATCCCGCGCAGCACACCGGTCATGACGCACCTGCCGGTCGCGGGGCGGGCAGCCGCGACAGGAAGTCGCGCTGCCAGATCTCTGGGTTGAGGGGTCCCACGTGCTTGTGGATCACCGTGCCCATGGGATCCACCAGGAAAGTCTCGGGCGCGCCATACACGCCCCAGTCAATGGCGGTGCGTCCCTCGCGATCCAGCGCAACGACCTCGTAGGGATCGCCCAGTTCCTGCAGCCAGTCGGTGGCTGCAGCGTCCTGGTCCTTCCAGTTGAGGCCCACGACGGGCACGACACCCGAGCGACGGATCTCGAGGAGCATCTCGTGTTCCGCGCGGCACTCGGCACACCAGGTGCCCCAGACGTTGAGCAGGTACCAGCGGCCGCGCAGGCTGGACGAATCGAAGACGCCCTCGCGCCCGAGCACGGGCAGCACGAACTGCGGCGCAGGTTTGCCGAGCAGTGCCGAACGGATGACGGACTTCTCGGGGGCACGCTGGATGCCTACCGCCAGCACGACGACCAGCAGTCCGAACAGACCCAGGGGCAGCAGGAATCGCTTCATCCGGCGGACCCGGGCAGCACGTCACCGGCCGCGGCGCTGCGGGCGCTGGCCGGCAGCGCGGCCGCCACAGGCGTCACCGGCGCGGCCTCGGGCGACGGCAGCGCCACCCGGTAGCGCCGGTCGCAGGCTGCGATCACGCCGCCCAGCGCCATCAGGAAAGCCGCCAGCCACACGAAACTGATCAGCGGCCGCACCTGCGCGCGCACGCTCCAGCGCCCGGCCCCGAGGTCCTCGCCGAGCGCGCCGAACACGTCGCGGGTCAGTTGCATGTCGATGCCCGCCTCGGTCATCACCGAGCGCTGCACCCAGTACTCGCGCTTCTCGGGATGCAGGAGCGCGATCTGCTTGCCGTTCTCGAACACGGCAATCGTGCCCTTCACGCCATCGTAGTTGGGGCCTTCGAGCGGATCGAGGTCCAGGAAACGGTATTCGAACTCGCCGACCCGGGCCGACTCGCCGACCGCCAGCGCCACGTCACGCTCGCGGGTGTAGGACTCGACCACGGCGATGGAGAGCACGAACACGCCCACGCCCAGGTGCGCGAGCGCCATGCCGAAGATCGCCGGGGTGATGCGGATACCGCGCCGCAGGCGCGCGATCGGATCGATGAGCGCGGACAGCGCCAGCCAGATGCCCAGGCCGATGCCGATCGGCGTGAGCACCCGTGCACCCTCGTAAGCGCCGAGCACCACCGCCAGCGTCAGCAATACGGCTATCGCCAGCGCGAGCAGCAGGGGCCCGCGGCGCTCGCCGATACGGCCTTTCTTCCAGCTGGCGTGGATCCCCACCGCAGCCAGGGCCACCAGCGGCAGCGTCGGCAGCAGGAACACGGGATTGAAGTACTGAGGCCCGACCGACAGGGTGCCGAGCCCGAGTGCGTCGGAAATCAGCGGCGCCATCGTGCCGGCGAACACCGTGGCGGTCGCCACCATCAGCAGGATGTTGTTGAACAGCAGGAACGACTCACGCGACGTCAGCTCGAAACCCGCATTGGATTTGAGCAGCGGCGCGCGCCACGCGTAGAGCGTGAGCGCACCGCCGATCATGATGACCAGGAAGGCCAGGATGAACGTGCCCCGCGCCGGATCCGCCGCGAAAGAGTGCACGGACACCAGCACGCCGGAGCGCACGAGGAAGGTACCGAGCAGCGACAGCGAGAACGCGAGGATCGCCAGCAGCAGCGTCCAGCTCTTGAACAGGCCGCGCTTTTCGGTGACCGCCAGGGAGTGGATCAGTGCCGTGCCCACCAGCCAGGGCATGAACGAGGCGTTTTCGACGGGATCCCAGAACCAGTAGCCGCCCCAGCCGAGCTCGTAGTAGGCCCACCAGCTGCCGAGCGCGATGCCGACGGAGAGGAAGGCCCAGGCCACGGTCGTCCAGGGCCGGGTCCAGCGGGCCCAGGCCTGGTCGAGGCGCCCTTCGAGCATCGCCGCGCAGGCGAAGGCGAAGGCCACCGCGAAGCCGACGTAGCCTGCGTAGAGCATCGGGGGATGGATGGCGAGTGCCGGATCCTGCAGCAGCGGGTTGAGGTCACGCCCGTCGGGGGCGGCCGGCGAGAGGCGCAGGAACGGGTTCGAAGTCGCCAGCGTGAACAGCAGGAAACCCACGCTCACGATGCCCAGCACGCCGAGCACGCGGGCGGCGAACCGCGCCGGCAGCTGACGCGACAGCAAGGCCACCGCGAGGGTCCAGCTCGCGAGGATCCACGACCACAGGACCAGCGAGCCTTCGTGCGCGCCCCAGAGGGCCGAGACGCGATAGAACACGGGCAGCGCCGAGTTGGAGTTCTGCGCGACGTACTCCACGGAGAAGTCGTTCTGGACGAACGCGTAGATCAGCACGCCCATGGCGGCGCTGACCATGACGAACTGCGCGGTGACCGCAGGACCGACCACGGCCAGCCAGCGGTCCCGTCCGAGCGCGGGACCCGCGATGCCGAAGAACGCCTGCAGCACGGAGACCAGCAGGCAGAGGATGAGTGCGAAATGACCGATCTCGGGAATCATGCCGGCCTCTAGGGATTCAGCTTGAGATTGAGGGGGACCGCGCCCGGCGACGGCGGGTCGACGGCCTTGCCCGGATCGACGGGCATGACCCCGCCGTGCTTGTCCTTGATGGCGCGCGCCACTTCGGGCGGCATGTAGTTCTCGTCATGCTTGGCGAGGATCTCGTCCGCGACGAACACGCCGTCGGCCCCGAGGCGGCCGTGGGCCACGACGCCCTGGTTCTCGCGGAACAGGTCGGGCACGACACCGGAATAGCGCACGGGTACATCGCGCTTGAAATCCGTGACGACGAAGTTCATGTCCAGGCTGCCGGAGCGCCGCTCCACGGTCCCGGGCCGCACCATGCCGCCGAGCCGGAAGCGTTCGCCGGTCGGCGCCTCACCCGCCGCGACCTGCGTCGGGTCGAAGAAGAACATGACGTTTTCCTGGAAGGCGCGGAGCGCCAGCGCCCCGGCGATCGACACCCCTGCGAGGATGCCCACCACCAGCACGATACGCCTGCGACGCGGCGTCATGACGGCTCACCGGCAACGCCCAGCCGGCGCTGCGCATGCGCACGCGCACGCCGGAGCGCACGCCGCGCCGACCAGATGTTGACGAACACCGCGAGGAAGGTGACCGCGTAGGCCGGCCAGACAAAGGCCGCATAGCCGCCCATCGACAGGAATTCACTCATGACGCCACCACCTCTCTGGCCCAGCTCGCCGACCGTTCGCGTCGCAGGATTTCCGCACGCAGGCGCACAAGCATGATCGCCGCGAAATACAGGGTGAAGCCGACCATCATCGTCAACAGCGGGATCAGCATCTCCGCCGGCATCGAGGGACGGTCCATCTTCATGACCGACGGCGCCTGGTGGATCGAGTTCCACCACTCGACCGAGAACCGGATGATCGGGATGTTGACGACTCCGACGATCGCCAGTACCGCGCTGGCGCGGTCGGCGCGGGCGGTGTCCTCGATGCCGCTGCGCAGCCCCATGTAGCCGAGGTACAGGAACAGCAGGATGAGCTGCGCCGTCAGGCGCGGGTCCCATACCCAGTAGGTGCCCCACATCGGCTTGCCCCAGAGCATCCCGGTGACCAGCGAGACGACCGTGAACCAGGCCCCGATGCCCGCGCAGCTGGCCGCGGCGGCATGCGCGACCTTCATGCGCCAGATCAGGCCCACGGCGGCGGCGGTCGCCATCACCGAGTAGATCATCAGGGACAGCCAGGCCGAAGGCGCGTGCACGTAGATGATGCGGAAGCCGTCACCCTGCTGGTAGTCGGGCGGCGCCAGCACGAGTCCGCCGTAGAGGCCTGCGGCGATCAGCAGGCCGGCGGGCCAGGCAAACCATGGCGTGAGGGTCGCGGCGAGGCGGTAGATGTACGGCGGGGAAGCCAGCCGGTGAAACCATGTCCAATCCATGCTTCCTTTCACTCCAGACCGATGCGAACGGCCGCTGCCGCCGCGAGCGGCGCCAGCGTCAGGCCGAACACCGCCAGCGCTGCCAGCAGGTACATCGGCCCGGCCATCGCGCCACCCTGTATCGCCAGTTCCGTGGCACGGGCGCCGAACACCAGCACGGGAACTGCGAGCGGCAGCGTCAGCAGCGACAGCAGCACACCCCCGCGCCTCACGCCCAGCGTGAGCCCCGCGCCGATGGCCCCGATGAGGCTCAGGCTCACCGTCCCCAGCGCAAGGGCGCCCAGTATGCCCGGCATTGCCGCCAGCGGCACCCCCAGCGCCACGCCCAGCAGGGGCGCCATCAGTGCCAGCGGCAGTCCGGTCAGCAGCCAGTGCGAGAGGGTCCGGGCGAACAGCAGCGCGGTCAATGACTGTCCAGACAGCACGAACTGCTCGAGAGTTCCGTCCTGGGCGTCGTCGCGGAACAGGAATTCCAGCGCCAGCAGCGAAGACAGCAGCGCCGCGACCCAGAGGACGCCCGGCGCGATGTCGCGCAACCGGGCCAGTTCCGGCGTGAAGCCCAGCGGGAACAGCATCGCCACCACCGCGAAGAAGGCCAGGGGCTGCACGATGTGGCCCGGGCGCCGGAAGGCCAGCAGCAGGTCCCTGCGCAGCACCAGCCAGAGCGCAGCCAGGATGCTCGTCCTCAAGCGGGGCTCCCGGGGATCACGAGGGCCCGCAGGCGTTCGGGGGCGATCGCCAGCGGATGGTGGACCGCGGCCACTACCAGGCCGCCGCTCCCGAGCCGCTC
>CAJACZ010000154.1 GCA_903938365.1 uncultured Pseudomonadota bacterium
AAGGAGGCGAGTTCCTTCGGCGTGCGCTTCGGGTTGTCCGTCGCGGTCGTGCGGCGGAAATAGCCGGCCCAGTTCTCCTCGCAGGTGAGGTAGGTGCCCCAGGGCGTGTAGCCGCTGGCGCAGTTGTTGACGGTGCCACGCGTCGCCGAGCCATCCTTCGAGTACTTCGTGATCATCAGCGGGGTCCTGGCCGCGGGACCCGACAGCGTGATCGGAGTGAGAGTGTGGATGCGACGGTTCAGGCCCGAGTCCTGGCGGTAGGTCCAGCTGCCGCCCGATTTGTTCAGTTCCACGATGCTCACGCCGTGCACGTAGTATTCCTTGAGCACTTCGTCCGGCACCGTGCGTGCGCCGCCGACGATCGTCTGGCCGGCGGCATGCAGGAACGCCGGAGTGATGGCCTCGTGGTTGGTGGCCAGCAGTCCCCGGTCCGTGGCCGTCGCCGAGTAACGACCGTCGGCGCCCAGCGGGAAGAAGTACATGCCGTCATGGTGATCGCCTATACGCTGCGCGAAGCTCGCCGCAGGGTCGGTGCCATCGTTCCTGAAAGCCGCCACGCCGGCGGCGATGGGATCGCCGAGCCGCAGCATGACCATCGCGCTGTATCCGCTGGCGAGCACGAGCGAGTCCGCCACACTCTTGGCGACCGGTGTGAAGCCGAGCGCAGCCGCGACGGGCGGGGCTACGCTCGAAGGCGCCGCGGTGACGGGCGCGGCCGCAACCGGGTCATCGCTGCTGCAGCCGACCATGCCGCCGAGGAAGCCCACAGCCGCGATGCCGGCGCCGCTGCGCAGCAGCGCGCGCCTGCCGGGGTTCGAAAGGCGCTCCCGTATGACGGAATCGATGTGGGTATTGGTCGACACATTGGTGCCGAGGTCGTCGTGATCGTGGTTCATGGCCGGGCTCCTGAGGCGTACGTGGCTACCGCGTCAGGATCGGGCCGGATTGTTGAGCTTTGGTGATGACCTCGTTACAACTCTGCGCGGGCCAGCCGACCAGCCGACCCGCCTACCCGTCGGCCAGGCTCAGGGCTCCTCGACGAGATAGCCGCGCGCGCGCATCCGGTCGAGCGGGCCATCGCGCCGCAGGAGATTGTCGATCGGCATGATGGCCAGCGTGGTCGGGTGCTTTTCCAGCGCCGCGACGGCCATGTCGAACCAGCCGTCCTCGAATTCCTTGCGCAGGCTGGCTATCTTCTGGCCGCTCAGCAGCGCAGATCGGCAGACCTCCTGCTGGTCGCTGACCGTGCTGGAGCGGAGGGCGGCGACGTCACCCACGGACCAGGCTTCGGCACGCTGGCGTGCCGCGGTAAGGTCCGTTTCCATGCGGCCGAGCATCGCGGTCATGCAACGGATTTCCGCCTCGAGCGGGATCTGCGCCACTTCGGCGAGCGTCCCCTTCGGATCCTCGATTTTCAGGGTCCGCGTCACGATCGGCACGCGCCGCGATCGGGCGAGTTTCTCCACGGATTTCCCGATGTTGTCGCGCGGCGTCAGGCCCGATCTCGACAGAGCGTCGAGCCACAGTTCGCCGGCGGCCAGCACCGGTCTGCGCTTGAGCATGCCGAGGTTGTCTGGCGCGTACTTCTGGCGCAGGGCTTCGAAGCGCTCGAAGAGGTCGGGAGTCAGCACGCTCTCGAGCGTCTCCTTGTCGGCGTTGCCGCGCAGCTTCCGCCATTGCAGGTACAGCTGGGTTGCCTTGATCGGCCCGATGTCCGCATCGACCTTGGGGTTGGCGGGGATGAACTGCTGGGCCCGGGCAAGCACGTCCTCGACTTCCCGCGACCGCCACTCGAGCTTCTTCGGCAGCGGGCTCAGGGTGCCGAGGATGTAGAGCGTGTTGTCGCCGTTGCGCAGCTTCCAGAGGCCCGGTCCGGCGCGTTCGCCGGTCACGGTGATCTCCTCGACGACTTCCGCGATCGGCACGTTGTCGGTGGCGCCGAGCGGCCCGCTGGCGGCAGCGAGCAGTGCGAGCAGGGCCGCCGCAGGAGCAGCGATTCGGGCGAGGGGGCGGGGCGGGTGGTGCATGGGTCGTTCCGTGCGGCCGCAGGTGAGAAGAGGCCGTGTTTAAATAGATTAACGCGTCGATGCGCACCGGATCGGAGTTCCCGGCACATGATGACTTCCAGGACCCTCGCGTGCGGCATCGCATACCTGTGCATGCTGCTGCCCGCAATGGCCGGGGCGGCCTGCCTGCGCGACGAACCGGGATCCCTCTGGAACTACGAGGGCATGCTGGGCGGAAAGTTCCGCGTGCGCATGAGCCTGGTCTTCGCGGGGCCCCGCGTGGAGGGCGTCTACTTCTACGCAAGCCAGTTGCAGGACATCCGGCTGCGCGGGCGGATCGAGGGCGGCACCCGGATCGTGCTCGACGAACTGGACGCAGCCGGCGCGGTCACTGCGCGCTTCGAGGCGACCTTCCCGACCCGTGACCCGGGGACCCGCTATGGCGACAGCCCGCTCGAGTGCGAGGTGATCGCAGGCACCTGGCGCCGGCTCGACGGCGCGAACCCGCTGGCGGTCTACCTGGCCGCCGAGAGCTCGACCTCCGGCAGCCTGGGTCAGCGCTATGCCATTCTCGGCGTGCAGGACGATGAAGTCGTGAACCGCGGGGCGCAGGATTTCTGGCGGGCCGTGAAGGCCGGGGATCGGCGCGCCGTGGCTGCCCGTGTGGCCTATCCCATCACGGTGCAGGTCGGCGGCAAGCGGCGCAGGCTGGGCGGGCCCGGCGCGCTGCTCGAGGTCTACGATGCCGTGTTCACGCCCGCGTTCCGCCGCTCGATCGAAGCAGCGATGCCCCGCAACATGTTCGTTCGCGACCAGGGCGTGATGCTCGGCAGCGGCCAGGCCTGGTTCGACGCCCGCGGCCGGGTGGTGGCGCTCAACAATTGAGTTTTCCGACGCAGTATCATTGCGCCAACGCTGCTCCGGAGAGTCCAACGATGAAGATGTCCCGCCTCGCCTTCGCCGCCGCCCTCGTTGCCGTCGCCGGCGCCGCAGCTTCTGCCTTCGGCCAGACGGCCGCCCCGGTCGGCAAGTGGCAGCTCGGCCGCCAGTACCAGGCGCTGAATCCCGCAGTGTCGACGAGCGTGGGGCCGGGCAAGGTCGAGGTGGTCGAGATCTTCTGGTACGGCTGCGGTGCCTGTTACACGCTCGACCCCTACCTCGAGAGCTGGAAAAAGACCGCGCCCGCACACGTGGAGTTCGTCCGGCTGCCCGTGACCTGGAACGCCGGCGCCAAGCTGCATGCGCGCCTGTTCTATACGCTGCGCGCGTTGAAGCAGGACACGCGGCTGCATGCCAAGGTGTTCGACACCATCCACCGCGGCGGCAACAACCTGCTGGGTCGTGACGAGGCCTCGACCCTGGAACTGCAGGCGGCCTGGGCGAAGCAGAACGGCATCGACCCCAAGGCGTTCAGGGACGCCTGGAACTCGATGGCGGTGGCCACGCGACTGCGCCAGGCCGACGACCTGCTGCGCCGCTACAAGCCGGGGGGCACCCCGTTCATGGTGATCAACGGCCGCTACACCACGGACATCCAGCTCGCGGGCGGCATCCCGCCGATGCTGGAGATGATCAACGACCTCGCCGCAGCGGAAAAGCGCCGCTGAGGCCGCGGGCTCAGAACGAGACGT
>CAJACZ010000155.1 GCA_903938365.1 uncultured Pseudomonadota bacterium
AGCCCGCCCGGCAGCACGTCGCGAACCGCAACGCCCGTCGCGTTGTCCAACCCGCCCACGCCGTTCGAGACCGTAATCGTGAAAGTGACCGTATCACCCACCTTGACCACACTCGCAGGACTCACCGCCTTCGTTACCGAAAGGTCGGCGCCCGGCAGTCCGATGATCACGTCCTCGGCGGTGCTCGAAGCCGCCTCATAGTTCAAACCCCCGAGGGCTTCCCCCGAGGCAAGAGTCTCCCCAGGAGACTTCCCAGGATTGCCGCCGGCCGCTGCGGTGCCGCCCACCAGACGCGTAGGATCGGAGATCAGGAGACGCGCCGGGTTCTGATAGGTGCCGTTGGCAGCCGCATTCAGGACGACGTCGAAAGTCAGGGACACGCCGCAACCACCCGGCAGCGAGAAGCTCTCGGCCAGTGTCCCGCCACCCGCACCGAAAGCCGCCGGATCGCCGACTGCAGAACTCACAGAGGCCGGACCCGCGCCACAACCCGCCGGAACGAAGGTCGGCGTGATGGCCGCAGCCGATGCCGTGAAGGGCGCAGGCAGATCGTCCACCAGGGCCACGCCATAGGCCGTGCCCCGGCCCGCCCCGTTGGCCGCCGTGATGGTATAGGTGGCGGTGGTGTCGGTGCCCTGGACCCGAAGCGGAGTTGAAGTCAGCTTGCTGACCGACACTTCAGGCAGACAGGCTGCGCCCTGCTCAATGCCGGCGATCTCGGCGCTGGCGACAGGGTTAGAGACGCCCGCCGCTCCTGACTCCGCACCACTGGAGGTACCGAGCAAAGGAAACGACAAGCCAGAAGTTGCCGTGACTATTCCGGAGGCTCCGGGAGCGACACTGACCCCGGCGGCGCCCGCGTTGGAGAGATAGACGCCGCCACCGCCGCCGCCGCCAGGACCGTCCACCGCAGTATTAGTGTCGGGAAAGAGAGTGAACCCGCCGGGGTTGTTGAAATCGCCACCACGGCCGCCATCTGCCGTTACCGTGACGCCGCCCACCGCACCGGACTTGATGTAGAGGACCACGGAACCGCCCGCACCGCCGCCGCCCGCACCATCAAGACGATCGATGGCATTCCCCCGTCCCGCCGAACCATTCGCCCGGATCTGACCGCTTCCATCCAGGCTTGCCGCACGCACCAGCACGATGCCGCCGCCGGCACCACCGACCGCCGAAACCAGCGGAGCGCGAAAGTCATTGGAGTCGCCGGCGCCGCCGCCGCCGCCCAGAACTACCCGGCCCGCGCCGATGTAAGTCGCAGCCTCGCTGCTCGAGAAGTCGTCGCCACCGTAGCCGCCCTTGGCCGCTCCAACTGGAAGCCCGGTCCCTGGATCGTTGAACTCGTTGCCTCCGCGCCCGCCACGGCCACCGTTGCCGCCGCCGCCGCCACCGGCTTTGTGTTTTTCGCCACCGCCGCCCGCATTGCCGGGCGCACCAGCGCCCAGACTTCCGTCCCGGTATCCGAGACTGGAACCTGCGAGCGTATTCCCTGAGCCCTCATCGAAGATCAGTAACGGGGTGCCCGCGATGCCCTCGCCTTTCGAGCCACCCGCAAAATCCAAGCAACCATCCGAACCGCGGAAGACCATAGGCCTGCCAAGATTGCCGATTCCCCCCAGCCCACATGATCCATCGAATCCAGCGCCGCGAAAGCCCCTGCCGGAGGCCTCGATGAGGCCATCAAGGGTCAACCGGCCGGCGACGTCGATCGCAACCACGCCACCCGTCTGCCCGTTCCAGCGCGGCGCCCGAAGGGTGCCGGTCAAGTTAACCGACGAGTATTGCGGGACGCGGATCACCTGATAGGTGCGCCGGGGATCCGAGCCGGTCTGCTGACTGTACGAGAACTGCAGGCCGCCGCCTGCGCCACCGCAGTTCACCGGCACCGAGCCACCGCCGGCGGCGCCGGTCGCGACGCAGTACTCATAGCGACCGGCATTGTTGAGGCTCTGTACGCCCGTGGCGCGGCCGCCCGGCACACCGTCGCCATAGGCATCGTTGCCTGCCGTGGATATCCCGGCGTCCTGCATCTGCATGACGATCAGGAGATCGCCCGCCGCGATAGGGGTGCTGGGGCGCAGGTCGGTGGCGTTCCCGGTGTCGATGGCACCAATAGGCAGTGCAAAACTTCCCGCGGCGACCGTTCCCGTGACGCCCGGATAGAACGAATTGACCACGCCGCTGGGTGATGCGGGGCCATCACGACCCGGTATGGCGCAGGATTGCGCCGCCAGTTCCGCACCGCCGAGGCCAAAGACCAGGGACGCAACCAGGGCTGCGCCAGGCACCAGCCGGTGAGCTTTACTGAATCTGGCAGTCATATTGGTCTCACCCACAGCACTCAAAGCCTGGCTCTGTTCGAAAATTACCGGTAACCCTGCCGACCCACCATGACGCAGCGCTCGGTTGCGCTATGTCGCGACCAAACCCGCCACGGGCTGCGCCCCGAGGGCATGACGTACCCGATGGGCCGCGAGCACACCCGTGAAATACATGAAGGGGTAGGCAATGGCTGGACTGATCAACAGGTCGGCGTAGAAAGCCGCCACGACAATGACGGCCGTGACCCCCGCCCATCCGGCCCCTAGGGCCCCCCAGAATCCGGGGTCGTCCGCCGCGACGGACCGTGCGTCGCGATAAAACCGCCAGTGCAGCAGCAGGATCAAACCCGCGCCCAGCACTCCGAGTTCCAGCACGAAACGAATCATGCTGGTCTGCATAACCGGCACGTACTTCCGCCCGAACCTGCCGGTGAAGCCTTCGCCCAAGCGCGACACCGAGGCATTCCCGAGGCCCACACCCAGCCCCGTCATCACCGGCTCGCGGGACACCTCCTGCGCCGTCATCCGGTAGGCCGCGCCGCGGCCCACCAGAGCGCCCTCCTTCCCGGAATCGAAGTTCATGTAGTCCTCGAGTGCGCGAGGGTCGGTCAGAAACTCGGTGATCGTTCGCCCGGACTGGTTATTGAGGTCGCGCGCCTGCGCCCAGAAATTGTAGGCGGGCACCAGCACACCGAACAGGAACACCACGGACAAGGCTCCAGCCAACGCACCCGCGAGCCGCCGCTCGCGCTCCGCTGCGACCCAGAACGTGACCACCAGCCCGATGGGGAGGAGCACGAACGTCGCTTTGGTCTCGTTGATGGTGGTGGGCGCCACGCAAAGCGCCAGCAGCACCAGCCACCCAGACAGTGACAGCCGACCCCGCAGGAAGAAGGCCGTAAGGACACAGGCAGCACTGATCAGGAAAATGGACAGCGTCCCGGACCCCCCCAGGGTCCCCTCGATGAAGTCTCCCGAAGTGTTACCCCAGTAGATCTCGCCGCGCTTCTGCAGCACAGCAATGGGCAGCTGCACCAGCGCCACGAGCATCAAGGCCAGCAACTGGCGGCGCACCTGCTGCTCGCTGAAGGAGTACACAGCAGGGATCAGGAAGAACGGCAGCGCGCGCAGGGTCAACCGGGCCCCGGAGATCAGTGGCCCCGAACCCACCGCATTCGCCACTGCACCGAAGACCATCACCAGGACCAGCCCGGCCGCCCCGAACACGTACGCGGGATCGATGTCCTTGAAGCGGGTCCTCACGCCCACGCCCAGCAGCAGCAATGTCGCCGCTGCCGAGATCATCTCGGGAAACAACGTCAGCACCCCGGGAAGCCAGCCGTTGTCCACGAAGAACGGGACGAAGCCCGAGCCCAGCAACATCAAGAGAACCAGTGCCTGCATGCGTCGACTTACGCCCCCGCTCTACCGAAAGGAATGAGACCGAGGAACCGACCGATCCACGGAGCCCTGTCGCCCAGCAGCCGCCCGAGCAGCTGCCGGTCGGAATCGCTGAAGGCGCAGGTGCGCAGGTGAAACAGGAATCCCGCGCCCACGAGCGCCACACCCACCACGAGCCTTGCGATCAACGAGCCATCGAGATGGCTCTCCAGCCAAAATCCCAGCAGCGCCACCAGCAGCCAGATCGCGCACGCGCGCGCCAGCACTGACGCTCCGCTCTGCCAGCGCGCCATGTCACGCACCCAGAACCAGATGAAACAATTCTTGAGCAGGACGGAAGTGCCCGTGGACAGCACGGCGCCGAGAATGCCCAGCATGGGGATCAGCAGCAGCAATCCGCCGATGTTGAGCACCGCGAAGATCTTGCTGAGCAGGACGATCCCCGCCTTTTCCTGGTACTGCGCGATCAGGGTCGCGGTTTCGCTGAGGGCGCCCAGCAGCGCGAACGCCGTGATCACCGGCAGGAGCCAGGAGTAGTCGAGAAACTTGCCCGCGAACGCCAGCTCGACGATCTCACGGTGGCAAAGGAAGAAAAACACGAGCACGGGCAGGTGCATCGCCAGCGTGAGATTGAGCAGAAAAGAAAAATAGCGGGGCATTTTTTCCCGGGCCTCGTCCCGCGGCACCGAGAACAGCATCGGCAGCACCACGCTGCTGAACTGCCGCAGGGGGAGGATCTGCTCAGCCATTTCGTTCAGCCGCCCGAAAAATGCATAGGCGCCCACGGCCGCCGGAGAGAGTATCGCGGCCACGAAAAAGTTGTCCGCGTGGGAGCTCAGGAACAGGCTTCCGGAATCGTTGAAGTTGTTGAACAACCCGTAGCGGACCAGCCGCCGCCGCTCTGCCGGGGGCACAGCCACCGCGGACCTGCCGCCCTCCATGGCCGTTCCGCAGTGCCGCCGACGCGCGACCAGCAGCCCGCCGTACATGCACCCGTACGCGATGCAGTCCGCAAGGATCGCGGTCATGAGGTCCAGCTGCCCGTTCGTCCACAGCACTGCGTACGCCGCCAGCTTCACGACCGAGAGCACCACCGTCATGGAGCTCGCATGCTGGTGCAGCATGCGTGACGCAAGCACGATCTGGATGACGCCGGCCTGGAAGTGCAGCAGGATGATCACGCCAAAGACGAGAAACTCGGCCCGATACGGCCCGATCTTGAACACCGGGGCGATCACGGACCAAAGCAGCAGGATCACCGACAGGAACACCAGATTGGTAGCCGCGCGCAATCTTGCGGCGGTGCGGGCGAGCCATTCGGCCAGCTGCCACCTCCCGGCCTGGAGGTACTCGGGTTCGAAACGTCGCAGCGTGTGCTCGATGCCCAGGGAGCCCACCGTGCTGATGACGGGGATGACGGCGTAGAGCAGGTTGAAGACGCCGAAATCGTGCTCGCTCAGCGCCCGGACGAGCACTATGTAGCTGGCGAAGGTTGCCAGCTGCGACAGCACGCGAAACGCGACCGTGTAAACGACCGATCGGCGCGCGTTCTCGGCGGAATAATAGGTCACAGGCTGTTCCGGGCTCGCAACACTGCGGAGTATCGGCCGCAAACGTACGCCGGCATGGCGCGACAGGCCGATCGCAGCTTCGCTGGGCGCTATTGGGAGCCCTTCGGACGCACCCCATAGCTGTAGTACTCCGCGCCGGCCAGCGCGTCATGTGACCGGTTGAGGATCACTCCGGCCAGTGTGTGCCCCTCGAGCAGCTGCTTGGCCCGAACGAGCCCGTCGCGACTGGTTCTGCCCTCGGCAATGACCAGGCTGACGGCATCGACCCGGGGCGCCAGCAGGATGCCCTCGTCCGAGACGAGCAGGGGCGGAAGATCGATGAGAATGATCGGGTTGTGGCCGACCTCGCGGATGTAGTCCAGCAGTTCCTCGAACTTGGACGAGGCAAGATACTCGGACGCGTGTTCGGTGGAATGGAGGCCCGACGCGATCGCCAGCCTCTCCGGTCCCACCGAGAAGAACAGTTCCGCAGGCGGGCTTTCGCCCGAGAAGTAATCGATGATCTCGCGCGGCGGAGTCACGCCCAGGTAACGGGCCACGCTCGGGTTGCGCATGTCGAGATCCAGCAGGAACACGTCCGACGACCCCTCGCGGGCCAGGCTCAGCGCGAGGTTGATCGATACGACCGTCTTCCCCTCGGCTGCGCCGGGGCTGGTGACGGCGAGCGAAGTCCAGCCTTCGGTGCGGATCCTGTTGAGCAGCCGACTGCGCAGCATCCGGAAGGCCGCATGTGCCGGCGATGATCGGTCCGAGTTCCCCGTTGGATCGATGATCCTGTTCTTTTCGAGCCCGGTGGCATCCGGGACGCGCGCCGGATAACTGACCCGGTCCGCGGGAGCCGGTTCCACCCGGGAGTCCCGGCCCCTGTCCTGTCCGGGAGCGCGTGCTCGGTTGCGCAGGCCCGGATTGGCATCCGGAATACCGCCTGCCTTTTTGAGTTTTTCAATCGCCCGTTCGATGACCATGTAGAGCGCCCTGGGACCTTAGTGTCCGAAAACCGAAATGATTGCGACCACGACCAGCGCCGCTGCCGCGTAGATGGCGGCCGCGGAACCGAACGCCCTTCGTCTTTGCTGCAGGTCGGCCGCCGTATAGAGGACGGGAATCACGGCAATCGGATCCTTGCCGAACACACCCTCGATGTCGTTGGCCGAACGGACGGTCGGATCCGCGGCATCGGCGATCACGGCCAGCAGGAACCCCAGGCCAAGGCCCAGGAGCAGAGAAATCAGCAGGATCCCCGTCCGGTTGGGCGAGTAGGGAGTCGTGGGCACGCTGACTTCGCGGATGATCGCGAACTTCTCGCCCTTGGCTTCGCTCTCGACGTTCTCAGCAAAGGACGCTGACTTGATCTTCTGCTGGAGATCGTTGAACTGCTTCTGGCTGGCCTCGTATTGCCGCGTCAGCTGCACGTATTCCGTCTCGACGTTTGGCGCAGTCACCAGGTTGCGTTCGTATCCGAACAGCTCGGAACGGATGCGGTTTTCATTTGAACGCAACGCGCTGATTTCGCGACGCACACTCGAAAGCTGGCCACTGACGCGCAGGTATTCGGGATTGTCGGCCTGAGTCGAATCACCGCCATCGGAACTCGTTCCCTTGGCGCTCAGCTCGCTGATGGCACGTCGAAGGCGCCTGACGTCCGGATGGTCGGGCGTGTATTTCTGCTCGGCCAGCGCGAGCTCTCCCTTCAGCTTGGACAGTTCCGTCCGCCAGTTGCCCACGGCAGACGACAGACTGGGGCTCAGTTCGCTCAACTGCACGTCGAGCGTGCCTGCCCGCTCCTCGGCCGCGAGGATCCGCCGCTGCAGATCATCGAGATCTCGACGTGCACGGTCAGCACCCATAATGTTGCGGCCTTCCGAGGAAGGCAGCGCATCGCCGTACCGGGTCTTGAACTGCGCCAGTTTGCGCTCGACCTGGACCATGTCCTGCTCGAGCTCGGCAGCCTGCTTGCGCAGGAACTCCGTGGTCTCGGAAGCCCTCTCCGCGCGAACGCGGCTGTTGAACCGCACGTAGAGGTTCAGCAGGGCCGTGCCGACTTCGGCCGCGACCTTGGGGTCCTTGTTCTGGTAGTGGAGCGCAAAGGCCGTGGAGCTCGGCACCGGCGCGAACGTGACCGGGTTGATGGGCTCGAGGAAAGTGCTGTCGGCCACCTGCCTGGCCTTCTCGTCCAGGCTCAGCCCCGGCTGGTCGGGACTCGGGTCCACGGTCTTGACGAGTTCAAGCAGACTTTCGGGCTTCATCACCCGCCGACGCAGCAGTTCAATCCGTTCGGTAGACTGCAGGGTGCCGTCCCGATCACCGGGTCGCACGCCACCCTGCCCCGTTTCGGTGGCAACCGTTGCGCCTTCGGACATCAGCGCGCCGGTGGCCCGGTAGAGGGTCGGCAGAAGATTGGCGACCAGTACGCCGACCAGAAGAACCGCAGGCACCACCAGCGCTGGAATACGCCAGCGGCGGCGGAGAAGACCCGCGTAATCGCCCATGGAACGCGTGGAAGCGGAAAGACTCACTGGATTCTCCGGGGGCGCGGATCAAGCGCGCGGTATCCGACACTGATGTAGGCCGAGTGATCGACGGCACTGCCCGGCACAGTGACCAGGTCCTGCTGCAGGTAGCGGTAACCACCGGTCACGTACCAGGTCGGTGTGATCTGCCAGCTGAGACTGAGGTCACCGAACAGGCGTTCGTTCCGTCCCGTCCCGAAAGCCACCAACTGCCCCTCGACGCGATCGTCGCGGTTGTAGCGCACCGCTCCGAAAGCCGAGACCCGCGGCGAAATCGTGCGCGTGTACTGCAGACGGACTGCATCGTTCTTGACGCGACTGCCGATCGTCCCTGGCTCCAGAAACCGGCCGACGCTGTAGCGGACGCTGCTCAGCTGGAACTGGTGGAACCCGACCACCTCGAAACCCACGTTCGACTCGGAAGCCGTCGCCAGCGTCGCGACCGGAGCCGCGGGAGCCGTAAGCGTGTAGTCGATCTCGTTCTGCTCGAAGCGGAACTGCGCGGTGAAATAGGACTTTTCGACGGGGGCGAAGCCCGCGCCCGCCTGGAGTCCATAACTCAGGGTCTCGTTCCGCCCGTCGTCCGTCTCGAACTGCGATACGTAGGGCCCCGCAAGCCATTCGAGCCGGGTGCTCTGCCGGAACACGAGGGTTGCGCCCACCGTGCCGCTGTCGTATCCCACTCGCCGGAACGCCAGGTTGGTGTCGTAGCGCACCTGGCCGATGTCCATGCGCGCTTCGATCCGCGACCGTTCCGAGAGCTTGTAGGTCATGCTCGGATAGAAGGTCCAGTCCGTCCGGGAACCCGTTGCCGAGATGATCCCCGTTTCGCCCGCAGGTGTGTTTTCGGGATCGAACTCGTCGAAGCCCGCGGTCCCGTACTCGGACGTGAACACGTCTCGCCGCATGGCCCGCGCAGCGACGCGGAAGGTGGAATTTTCGCCCTGGGTCACCGAGCGGAAGTTGGCGCCGACCTCCAGGGGTTCCGATCCCACCCGATCGGGAATTTCCTGATAGGAGAACCATGGCCGGAACTCCGTGGACGAGGTCAGGCTGTCGCGCCCGATCAGGGCTTCGACCCGCGCCCAGTACACACCGTTCGCCTCCACCAGGTTGTCGTCCACGACCAGGTCGCGGTTGCCGTGCCATTCGACCGAGGACTCGAAACTCGGGAGGAAATAGTTCTGCTGCGCCTGTGCCACACCCGAAGCCGTGGCGGTGACCAGGCAAGCCCCATACAAACACTTACGGAACGATGACGACATCGCCGGCCTCCAGAGCTGCGTTCTGTTCGAGGTTGCGACCCTTGCTGACATCGCCGTAGCGGAATGGCAGGACCCGCTGCTTGATGCCCGCGGCGCCGCGCAGGACGATGATGCCGTCCGGATTGGCGAACGGAGTCATGCCGCCGGATACCGTGAGCGCCTGCAGCACGTTGAGCCGGGGGTTCATCGAGTAAGAGCCCGGCTTGGCCACCTGACCGATCACGTAGATCCGGTTGCCCTCGAGCTTGGTGATCGCCGCCGTCACGACCGGCTCGGGGATGTACTTCTGCAGCCGCGTCGCCACCTCGGCCTGGATCGCAGTCACGGAGCGTCCGGCCGCAACCACCTCTCCGACGAGTGCGAACGAGAACTTGCCGTCCGGCCGCACGATCACGGTCTTGGTGAGCTCAGGTTCCTTCCAGACGGCGATCTCGAGTTCGTCGCCGGCGTTGAGGAAGTAATCGGGCCCCTGCTGCGCGCGTGCGAGGCCCGACAGGGACCCGAGCACGCACAACAACGAAGCCGCGAACGCTGTCCGCTTGAACGATCGGGACTCAGGCATGAGTACCCCCCTTCTGGACGTCGACGCAGGAAAAAAATCCATCATCATCCCCGCAAGCCTCATTTTTTGTATTCCGTTATGCATC
>CAJACZ010000156.1 GCA_903938365.1 uncultured Pseudomonadota bacterium
CGAGTTCCGCGACGAGATGGTGCGGCGCTCGGGGCTGGACCTCATCGTCCACGTCAACCGCGCAGGCCTGGCGGCCGGCGTCGGGCCGATCTCGCACGGCTCTGCGGTGCATACGGACGTCATGAAGACGCAGGCCCTCCGGCAGGCACTCGACCAGCATGGCTTCGATGCCGCGTTCGGGGGCGCCCGCCGCGACGAGGAAAAGAGCCGCGCCAAGGAACGGATCTTCTCGATCCGCTCCGCGCAGCATCGCTGGGACCCGCGCCAGCAGCGCCCCGAGCTCTGGTCCGTCTACAACGCCCGCAGGCAGAAGGGCGAGAGCCTGCGGGTCTTTCCCCTGTCGAACTGGACCGAGCTCGATGTCTGGCAGTACATCCACCTCGAGCGCATCCCGGTGGTGCCGCTGTACTTCGCCGCGCAGCGGCCGGTGGTGGAGCGCGACGGCATGCTGGTCATGGTCGACGACGAGCGCCTGCCGCTGCGGGCAGGCGAGGTTCCCGAGCTGCGCCGCGTGCGGTTCCGCACCCTCGGCTGCTATCCGTTGACCGGCGCGGTGGAGAGCCGCGCGGACACGCTGCCCGCGATCATCCAGGAAATGCTCCTGGCGACCACGTCGGAGCGCCAGGGGCGTGCCATCGACCATGACTCGGCGGCCTCGATGGAACGGAAGAAGCAGGAGGGCTACTTCTGATGTCGCAGCGCGCCGAGCTGATCGCCACCGACATCGCCGCCTACCTCGACGCGCACGAGCGCAAGAGCCTGCTCCGTTTCATCACCTGCGGCTCGGTCGATGACGGCAAGTCGACGCTGATCGGGCGGCTGCTGTACGAGTCGAAGATGATCTTCGACGACCAGCTCGCGGCGCTCGAGGCCGATTCACGCCGGATCGGAACCCGCGGTGGTGAGCTCGACTTCGCGCTGCTCGTGGATGGCCTGGCTGCCGAGCGCGAGCAGGGCATCACCATCGACGTGGCCTACCGGTACTTCTCGACGGACCGCCGGAAGTTCATCGTCGCAGACACGCCTGGGCACGAGCAGTACACCCGCAACATGGTGACGGGGGCGTCGACGGCGGAACTCGCGGTGATCCTGGTGGATGCCCGGAAAGGCCTGCTGACCCAGACCCGCCGCCACAGCTACCTGGTGTCGCTGCTGGGCATCCGGGACGTGGTGCTGGCCATCAACAAGATGGACCTCGTTGATTACGCCGAGGAGCGCTTCGCTGAGCTCGAGGCAGAGTACCGGCGCTTTGCGGCACGCCTTGGCCTCGATCGCGTCCAGGCGATCCCGCTGTCGGCGGTGCATGGCGACAACGTGCTGGAGCGCGGCTCGCGCATGCCCTGGTACGCCGGACCCACGCTGATGGAACACCTGGAGACCGTGGAGACGGCCGCGGCCGCAACCGATCGCCCGTTCCGGCTGCCGGTGCAGTGGGTGAACCGGCCCGACGCCGGTTTCCGGGGTTTCGCCGGCCAGGTGGCGAGCGGCGTCATCCGCCCCGGCGACCGGTTGCGGGTGCTGCCCTCGGGCTGCGAATGCCGGGTCGCGCGGATCGTGACCCGCGACGGCGATCTGCCGGAAGCCGTCGCCGGCCAGTCCGTCACCCTCACGCTGGACACCGAGGTGGACGTCGCGCGCGGCGACGTGCTGGCCGCGGCCGACTGTCCGCCCGAGGTCGCGGACCAGTTCGAGGGCACGATCATCTGGATGCACGACGAGCCGATGCTGCCGGGGCGAACCTACTGGCTCAAGATCGGCGCGCAGACCGTGGCGGCGATGATCAGCCCGCTGAAACACCGCATCGACGTCAACACCCAGGAGCGGGCTCCTGCGGAACGACTCGAACTCAACGACATCGGCGTGGGAGAGATCGAGCTGGACCGCGCCATCGCCTTCGAACCCTATGCCCAGAGCCGCGTGCTCGGCGGGTTCATCCTGATCGACCGCATGAGCAACCAGACGGTCGGGGCGGGCCTGCTGCATTTCGCGCTGCGGCGCGCGCAGAACGTGCACTGGCAGGCACTCGACGTCGACCAGGCCACGCGGTCGCGCCAGAAGCTGCAGAAGTCCTGCGTCGTCTGGTTCACCGGCCTGTCGGGGGCCGGGAAATCCACCATCGCCAACCTCGCCGAGCGTCGCCTTGTGGCGCAGGGGCGCCACACCTACCTGCTCGATGGCGACAACCTCCGGCATGGCCTCAACAAGGATCTCGGCTTCACGGCGCAGGACCGTGTCGAGAACATCCGGCGCGTGGCCGAGGTGGCCCGGCTGATGGTCGATGCGGGCCTGATCGTCCTCGTGTCGTTCATCTCGCCGTTCCGTGCCGAACGGCGGATGGCCCGCGAACTCGTCGCGGACGGCGAGTTCATCGAGGTCTTCGTCGACACGCCGCTCGAGGTCGCCGAGGCGCGCGACGTGAAAGGCCTGTACCGCAAGGCCCGCGCCGGGCAGTTGCGCAACTTCACCGGCATCGATTCGCCCTATGAGGCGCCGGAGAGTCCCGAGCTGCGGATCGACACGGCTGCGATGTCCTCGGAGGCGGCGGCGGAGGCCGTGGTCGAGCAGCTGGCGCGGCGCGGAATGCTGGGGCCGTCATGAGCGCCTCGGCCCTGGCTGGAGCGGCCGCGCTGGCGGGTTCGGTGCGGCAGCTCGCCGCGCAAGCCGGGGCGGCCATACTCGGGGTCTATCACTCGGGGGATCCCGGGGCGACGCGCAAGCAGGACGACTCGCCGCTGACCGCGGCCGACCTGGCCGCGCACCGGATCATCTGCAGTGGGCTCGCGGCCCTGACGCCGGACATCCCCGTGCTCTCGGAAGAGGCGGCGGACATTCCCTTCGCGGTGCGCAGCGGCTGGAGTCGCTACTGGCTCGTGGATCCGCTCGACGGCACCCGAGAGTTCCTGTCGCGGAACGGCGAGTTCACCGTGAACATCGCGCTGGTGGAGCACCGGCGCCCGGTCCTGGGCGTGGTGCACGTGCCGGTCACGGGCGTCGACTACTGGGGCATTCCCGGGCAGGGCAGCTGGCGTGCAGGCGGCGCCACGCAGCAGGCGCTGCCGATCCGCGTGAGCGAGGGCGTCGGCCCGGTCCTGCGCGTGGTCGGCAGCCGCTCGCACCGGGGCGCCTCGCTGGATGCCTTTCTCGAGCGGCTGGGGCCGCACGCGATGGTTCCGATGGGCAGCTCCCTCAAGTTCTGCGTGCTGGCCGAGGGGCTGGCGGATGTCTATCCCCGGCTCGGGCCGACCTCCGAATGGGACACGGCCGCCGCGCAGGCGGTGGTGGAGGGGGCGGGGGGCAGGGTGCTGCGGCTCGACGGACAGCCCCTCGACTACAACTCGAAACCCGAACTGCTGAACCCCGACTTCATCGTGTTCGGGCCCGACGGCATCGACTGGCTGGCGCTGCTGCGCCCATGAATTTTCCGGGAGACCCCTGCAGATGATCTACAGCTTCGGCGACCGTCGCCCCGAGATTGCCGCCGGCGTGTTCGTGGCCGCCTCCGCCGACGTGATCGGCAGCGTGCGCCTCGGTTCCGGTTCGAGCGTCTGGTTCAACGTCGTGCTGCGCGGCGACAACGACTGGATCGAGGTCGGCGAGGGCAGCAACATCCAGGACGGCAGCGTCATCCACACCGACGCGGGTTTCCCGACACGCCTCGGCGCGCGCGTCACGGTGGGGCACAAGGCCTTCCTGCACTGTGCCACGGTGGGCGACGACTCCATGATCGCCAACGGCGCCATGGTCATGGATCGCGTCGTCATCGGCCGTCACTGCCTGATCGCCGCGGGCGCTTTCATCCCGCCCGACAAGGTGATCCCCGACGGCTCCGTGGTCATGGGCGCGCCGGGTCGTATCGTCCGTCAGGCCACCGACAGGGACCTCGCGCTGATCGCGCGTGCGGCCGCCGGATATCGCGAGCGCAGCGCCGGCTACGCCCGCGAGCTGCGTCCGCTGCAGCCGGCCTGAGGCGGACTCCGGACGAGCGGCAGCGGCGGGTTTCCCGCTAGGATCCACCGATGGCAGAAACGCTGCGGGCACTTTCCTGGGATGTGGACGGACGCGACTGGCCCAACCGCCGCGCGAGCCGCTTCGTCGAGGCCGCAGGGCTGCGCTGGCACGTGCAGGTCATGGGGCAGGGCCCCCTGCTGCTGCTGGTGCATGGCACGGGCGCATCGACGCACTCCTGGCGCGATCTGGCACCCCTGCTTGCCGGGCATTTCCAGGTGGTCGCCTGCGACCTGCCGGGCCATGGGTTCACGACCACGCCCGAGCCCGCGCGGCTCTCGATGCCCGGGATGGCCGAGGCCCTCGATCGCCTGCTGCAGCAGCTCGGCCTGGCGCCCGAGTGGGCCGTGGGGCATTCGGCCGGGGTCGCGGTGCTGGCGCGGATGTGTCTCGACGGCCGTCTGGCGCCCCGGCTGCTCGTGAGCCTGAACGGCGCACTGCTGCCGCTCGGTGGCATGAGGAATCCGGCCTTCGCTTCGTTTGCCCGCGTGTTCGCGACCGGCAACTGGCTGCCGCGGCTGTTTGCGCAGCGCGCCGCCGCCGATCCGGCGGTCGTGGAGCGGATGCTCGCGCAGACGGGTTCCCGGCTCGATGCTGAGGGGCTCGCGCTGTATCGGCTGCTGGCCGCCAATCCGGCGCACTCGCGGGCGGCGCTCGCCATGATGTCGATGTGGGATCCGCGGCCGCTGGAGCGTGACTTGCCGCGCCTGCGCGTCCCGCTGGCGCTGCTCGCGGGCTCCGAAGACCGGATGATCCTGCCGGGCGAGGCCGCACGGGTGCGGACGCTGGTCCCGGGTGCCCGGGTGCACCTGCTCAGGGGCCTGGGGCACCTGGCACACGAGGAGCGCCCCGCGGAGATCGCGGGCCTGATCCAGCAGCTCAGGGCCGAAGTCGAAGCCGGATTTCCATCCTGACGGCTACCTCTGTATCGTCTGCATGACACTTCCTGACGAGGCACCCGCGTGGGCCTGCCCGCTGATCATCCGCAGCGACTCGAACTGAACGACGAAGTGCATGCGCGGCCGCCCGTGGCCCTGCGTGCGCCGATCCGCGTGACCTGCCTCGCGCTCATCTCGCCGCCGACCGCGCGCGAGGACGAGTGGCGGTCACTGCAGTCGCTCACAGCCCGCTTCGGCGTCGCGCTGCCCCTCGATTCCGGCGGCCACTGCAACCTCGACCTCGGCCCGTTCCGCCTGAAGTGGGAGCGCCACACCGAATTCTCGCGCTACGTCTTCGTCGTCGAGGGCACCGGCGCCGAGCCGTTCGCCGAGCCGGCGATCGCCAGTGTCCCGGCCGACTGGGTCGCGGCTCTGCCCGGGCGCGTGCTGTTCGCGGCGCACGTGGAACTGCTGCCCGAGCAGGGCGACGGTCCGCTGGACACCGACGCGCTTGCCGCGCGCCATTTCGGCGGTCGGCAGCTGGTCGGCTCCCGCATCGCCGACGGCATCGCCACGGCCCTCACCGACTTCAGGATCCATGAGGACGGGTTCAGTCGCTGGCTGCTGCTCGATCGCGGCATGAAGCCCAACCAGGCGGGCCGCGCAGTGCAGGCGCTGCTCGAGGTGGACGCCTACCGCCTGCTCGCGCTGCTGGCGTTTCCCGTGGCGCGGGAGCTGTCGCCGGTCCTGAACCGCAACGAGCGCGAGCTCTCGGAGATCGCGAACGTGCTCGTCAACGCCGATCCCGAGAGCGAACCGGTCCTGCTCGACCGGCTGACCCGCCTGCAGGCAGACATCGAGCGGCACGAGGCCGACAACCACTATCGCTTCGGCGCGGCCGAGGCCTATTACACACTCGTGCAGCGCCGCACCTCGCAGCTGCGCGAGGAGCGCGTCGCGGCGCTGCAGACGTTCCAGGAATTCATGGAGCGCCGGCTGGCGCCGGCGATGAACACCTGCGCGGCGATCAGTGCGCGCCTCGAATCCCTGTCGCAGCGCGTCACGCGCGCGACGCAGCTGCTCTCCACGCGCATCGAGATCACCCGCGAGCGCCAGAATCAGCAGCTGCTCGAGTCGATGAACCGCAGGGCCGAGACCCAGCTGCGACTCCAGCAGACTGTGGAGGGGCTCTCCGTGGCGGCGATCACCTATTACGCCGCCGGACTCATCAATTATGTGGCCAAGGGGCTGCAGCAATCCGGGCTGCCGATCGATCCCGCGCTGGCGACGGCGCTCGGCATACCGGTTGTCGCGGTGCTCATGTGGTTGGGTGTCAGGCGGGTACGGCGCGCGGTTACGGCGATTTCCGGGGGCAAGTGAATGAAGCATGCGATCGTGATCGGCAGCGGATTCGGCGGCCTGGCCGCAGCGGTGCGGCTGGGGGTGCGCGGTTACCGCGTGACTGTGCTCGAGAAGCTCGATGCACCGGGCGGGCGGGCGTACGTGTATCGCCAGGACGGCTACACCTTTGATGCGGGGCCGACCATCGTCACGGCGCCCTACCTGCTGGAGGACCTCTGGAAGATCTGCGGCAAGCGGCTTTCGGACCACGTGCGCCTGCGTTCCATCGACCCTTTCTATGAAGTCCGCTTCGACGATGGCGACGTGTTCCGCTACACCGCCGACCTGGCGATGATGCGCGAGCAGATCGCGCGCATCGAGCCCCGCGACGTCGAAGGCTTCGACCGCTTTCTCGACACCAGCCGGCGCATCTACGAAGTGGCTTTCGACCAGCAGGCCGAGCAGCCGTTCCACGAGATCGGCGCCCTGCTGCGGGCGGCGCCCGGCCTGCTGCGGCTGGGCGGCTACCGTTCGGTGTACCAGGAGGTTTCCCGGTTCTTCCGCAGCGAGAAGCTGCGCGTGCTGTTCAGCTTCCATCCGCTGCTGATCGGCGGCAACCCGTTCACCACCACCGCCTACTACTGCCTGATCGCCCACCTCGAGCGCACCTACGGCGTGCACTACGCCGAGGGCGGTACGGGCGCCCTGGTGCGGGGCCTCGTCGATCTCATCGAGGGCGTCGGCGGCACGTTGCGCTGCAATGCCGAGGTGTCCCAGGTGCTGGTCGAGGGCGGACGGGCGCGCGGCGTGCGCCTCGCCAGCGGCGAGGTCATCGAGTCGGACATTGTGGTGTCCAACGCCGATGCCGCCTGGACCTACGGCAAGCTGCTCGGCCACCATCCGCGCCGCCGCTGGACCGATGCCAAGCTCGCGCGGGCGCGCTACTCGATGAGCCTGTTCGTGTGGTATTTCGGCACGCGACGGCGTTTCGACGACGTTTATCACCACACCATGGTGCTCGGGCCGCGCTACAAGGGCCTGCTCGACGACATCTTCCGGAACAAGGTGCTCGCCAAGGATTTCAGCCTCTACCTGCACCGGCCCAGCGCCAGCGACCCGAGCCTCGCTCCGCCGGGCTGCGATGCGTTCTACGTGCTTGCGCCTGTGCCGCACCTGCAGAGCGGCACCGACTGGCGCGAGCAGGCCGAGCCCTACCGCGCGGCGGTGCAGCAGCGGCTCGAAGCCACCGTCATGCCGGGGCTGGGCGAGTCGATCGCCACCTCGCACATGCTGACGCCGCTCGACTTCCGCGACCGGCTGCTCTCGTACAAGGGGGCGGCGTTCGCGATGCAACCGCAGCTCTTCCAGAGCGCCTGGTTCCGGCCGCACAACGTCAGCGAGGAAGTCCGTGGCCTCTATCTGGTGGGCGCCGGCACGCATCCCGGGGCGGGGCTGCCGGGCGTGGTGTCCTCGGCGCGCATCCTCGACAAGGTCGTGCCGGACCCCTAGCCGAGATCCGCGAGCAGGCGTGCTGCGGCAAGCCTGCCCGACAGGGTGGCCATCGGGATCCCGGGACCCGGATGCGCTGAGCCGCCGGCGAGATACAGCCCGCCCAGGCTGCTGCGGGATCCAGGTCGCCTGAAGCTGCCGAGCGCGCCATGGTTCGCGCGGCCATAGAGCGAACCGCCCGAGGCCGGAAAAAGCTGCTCGAAGTCCTGCGGGCGCGTCACCACGCAGTCGCCATCCGTGCGCGTGAATTCAAGCCCGCAGTCGCGCAGCAGGCCGAAGGCGGCGGCCTCGATGCGGGCGAGGTCGGCGGCGCCGACGCCGCCCTGGTCGCCATCGGCGGGCGCGTTGACCAGCAGCAGCATCCGCTCGGGCCCGCCATCGGGCGCCGCGTGCCCCGGTCCGCGGTCCTGCGCGCACAGATAGACCGTCGGTGCCGCGGTGACGCGGCGTCCGGCGAAGATCGCCCGGAACTCCTGCGGATAGTCCTCGGCGAAGAACACGTTGTGGTGCGACAGCCCGAAGCCCTGCGAGGGGGCGTTGAGGCACCAGGTGATCGCCGAGAGCCCGCGTGCCGCGCGCGTCACCGGGGGTGCAGCCGAGCGCGTGGCCGCGCCGAGCGCGCCGGCGGCGAGTGCCGCGGCATCGCCGTTGAAGACGATGGCGTCGGCTTCGAGGAACTCGCCGGAGTCGAGTTCGACGCCGCGGACGCGCCGGTCGCGGGCGACGATCTCCCGCACGTGCGCCCCGTAACGGTACTGCACGCCCAGCCCGCGGCCGAGCGACTCGAGCGCCCGCGCGATGCCGGCCATGCCGCCCTCGACGAGCCAGACGCCCTGCTGCTCGACGTGCGCGATCAGCATCAGCGTCGCGGGTGCCGCGAGCGGCGAGGAGCCCACGTAGGTCGCATAGCGGGCAAACAGCTGCCGCAGGCGGGGGTCGCGGAAGTGACTGCCCAGAGCGCTCCAGAGCGAGCTCCAGGGCGCCGTGCGCCACATCGCGCCGAGGCCGCTCGCGCCGAGCCGCGCCACCAGCGCGGCGGGCGAAGGTCGTTCGGCGGCCATGAAGGTGTCGCGCAGCGCAGCGTGCACGGCGCCGCTGCGCGCGCAGAATTCGCGGTAGCCGCGCGCGTCCGCGGCCCCGGCAAATTCGCCGATGGCCGCGGCCGAGCGCTCCACGTCGGCGTGCAGGTCGAGGCGGCCTCCCGCGCGCCATGCATGGCGGGCCAGCACGTCGGCTGGCACGAGCGTCACATGGTCCTCGAGACGCGCTCCGGCGTCGCGGAACAGCGCGTCGAAGACCCATTGCATGGTGAAGACCGTGGGGCCGGCGTCGATCCCGGCGCCGCGCACGAAGACCTGCCGGCATTTACCGCCGGGCACCGCGGCGCGCTCCAGCAGCGTGACGCTGCAGCCTGCGCGGGCCAGATCCGCCGCAGCGGCGAGGCCGCCCATGCCGGCGCCGATGACGATGACCCGCCGCACGCCGGTATCAGCTCAGCCGCGGGAGCGGGCGCGCGCGGCGGCGGGCCGCGACACGGCATGCCGATGGTAGATGATCAGGGTAAGCCCGATGACCAGCGGGATCGACCAGAGCCCGGGGTGCAGGGCGAGTTCCGGGATGGTGCGCACGGCGCCGAAGGCGAAGAAGGCGGTGTAGACGCTGATGCCGGCGCCCACCAGGGCCTTGATGTGTTCCTTGAGCCAGTCGAGCGGTGCGGGGGAAGACCGCAGCATGAACCACAGGTTCGTGGCGACCGTGGCGAGACCGATGGCCGGCATGCCGAGCATCAGGGGTTCGCCGATCCGCCACGACTGCCAGGCGCAGTTGATGGAGGCCAGCAGCAGCAGCGCCTGCAGCGCGAGGTTGCGCCATTCGCGGTTGCCGGCATGGTCGGTCTTGTTGCGGATGCAGAGCCAGCCGTACCAGGCGAGGTTGATGGTCAGGATCGCGAGACCCTGCATCATCCAGCCGAAGATGCCGCTTACCCAGGCCGCGTCGCTGAGCTGGGGATGGGTCCCGAGCGGGTCGAGCAGCGTGCAGGTACTCACGCCTATCGCGGCGGCGCCGGTGAGGATCATGGACCAGGTGAACACGCGCCCCCAGCGCCGATGGTTGCGTCCGCCCTTCAGGCCTGCGACCGGGATCCAGAACGCGACCAGGCCGACGCTGCCGAAGGCGATGTGCAGTGCAACGAACAGCTTGAAGGCTGCGGGGACCAGCATATCCATGAGCATCGATGCTGCGCCGGCGGAACGCCGTTTGTAAAGCGTGCGCCGGGGGGCCGTGGCAGGGTGGCCCGGAGGCCGGCGCGCAGTCCGCTCTTCACGGCGCACGCGTACCGGTTTAGGGTAAGCGTCATGTACTGCCCCCCCAGACCGCAGCCGCTGGCGGCCGTCGTGTCGCTGCTGCGCGTGATCGCGCGCGGCGGAGGCGACCTGCTCAGCCTGCTGCCCGCCAAGGCCTACCGCGTCGAAACCGGCTGGCTCGGTTATTCGCGGCGCTCGATCCTGATCGTCAACGCCCCCGAGCTGCTGCGCGAGGTGCTCACCGACCCGACGGGGATCTACCCCAAGAACGACCTGATGGTCGGCGCCCTGGAGCCGCTGGTCGGCAACTCGATCTTCGTCTCCAGCGGCGACGTCTGGCGCCGCCAGCGCCGCATGATCGATCCCGCGTTCTCGCACATGCGCCTCGGCAAGGCCTTCGTCTCGATGTCAGCCGCCATCGACGACTACGAACAACGGCTCGACGGCCTCGCCGTGTCGGGCGAAGCGTTCTCGCTGGACCTCGCGATGAGCCACCTGACCGCCGACATCATCTGCCGCACGGTGTTCTCCACCTCGCTGCAGTCGCAGACCGCGGTAGACGTGTTCGAGGCCTTCACCGTGTTCGAACGCACCTGTGCCCAGGTGGAACTGAAGCGGCTGATCCTCGACCCGCCGTTCGCGGCCATCCCGCAGCATGCCGAGGTCCTCGAGGCCTGCGACCGCATCCGTCGCCACCTCGGCGACCTGGTCGACACCCACCTCGCCGCGACGGCTTCCGCGGACCACGCCTACGACGACATCGCATCCGAGGTGATCGCCGCGCGCGACCTTGCGACCGGCGACGGGTTCACGCGCAAGGAGCTGCTCGACCAGCTCGGGGTGATGTTCCTCGCGGGCCACGAGACCACCGCGAGCGCGCTGATCTGGGCGTTCATGATCCTCGCCCTGCAACCGGCGGTCATGGCCCGTCTGCGCGCCGAGGTCGCGGAGGTCGCGGGTGACGGGCCGATACAGCTCGAGCACGTGCGGCGCATGCCCTTCGTGCGCAACGTGTTCCGCGAGACCCTTCGCCTCTATCCCCCGATCACGTTCATACCGCGGGTGGCCGCCGAGGACGCCACCATCGGCCGGCATCGCGTCAAGCGCGGCGCCATGCTCATGATCGCCCCCTGGACGATCCACCGGCACCGCGATTACTGGAAGGATCCGCACGCCTTCGACCCGGATCGCTTTTCGCCGGAACGGGAACACGAGCTGGTGCCGGGCGCTTACCTGCCGTTCGGCCTCGGGCCACGCGTCTGCGTCGGCGCGGGCTTCGCGCAGCTCGAGGCCAGCCTGATCCTCGCGCGACTGTGCCGGCGCTACGACTTCCAGGTGATCGACGCGCACAAGGTCAGGCCGGTGGCCCGCCTCACGACGCGTCCTGCGCAGCAGCTCATGTGCCGCGTGATACCCAGGATCCTGCCGTGAGCAGAGCGTCGCAGCCGACGGTGCTGCTGACGCTGGGACGCCTGCCCAAGGCGCTCGAGGTGGCCCGGGCGCTGCACGCCGCGGGCTGCCGCGTGATCGTCGCAGAGCCCTTTGCCAGCCACCTCACCGGCGCCTCGCGCTCGATCGCCCGCAGTGTCGCCGTGAGCTCCCCGGTGACTGACCGGGAAGCCTACCTGCGGGAACTCGTGGCGCTCGTCGCAGAGGAGGGCGTCGAACTCGTACTGCCGGTGTCGGAGGAGATCCTGTTCGCCTCGCTGTTGCGCGGCCGGTTGCCGGCGGGCGTGCGGCTCGCAGCGATGCCGCACGAGGCGCTGCTGGCCCTGCACGACAAGGGGTCGTTCGTCGAGGTGTGCGCCGCAGCGGGCGTTGCGGCACCCGCGACGGCGCGGCTCGGCGGCCCGCAGGCCGCGGCGCTCGCGCAAGCGGGGACCTGCGTCGTGAAGCCCGTGTTCTCCTGTTCCGGTCGCGGCGTCGAGTTCCTCGAGGCGGGCGCGCTGCTGCCGCAGCGGCCCGAACCCTGCATCGTGCAGCGCTTCTGTCCGGGGCGGCTCCTCAGCACGTTCTCGATCGCCCGCGCCGGCGAGACCCGCCTCACGGTGACCTATCGTGGCGCCGTGATGCAGGGCAGCGTGGCGGTCTGCTTCGAGCGTATCGATACGCCGCCCGCGGTCGATGCCTGGGTGCGCGGATTCATCCGGCATGTCGGCTTCGACGGCTTCGTGTCATTCGACCTGGTCGAGGACGCGGCCGGCGCGATCAGCGGGATCGAGTGCAACCCGCGCGCGACCAGCGGCATCCATTTCGTCGAGCCGGCTGACCTGGCGGCCGCGCTCCTGGAGCCGGCCAACGACGGTCCGCTGCGGTGCAGGCCGCAGCGTTTCATGCAGCAGTTCTATCCGTGCCTGACCGAGACACAGCGGACCATGTTCGGTGCCGGCCCGTTCCGGCGGAACCTCGGTCACCTGCTGCGGGCCAGGGACGTCACCTGGTCGCCGCGCGACCCCTGGCCGCTGCTGAGCATGCCGGTGACGGCCTGGCCGATCATCGCGGAGTCCCTGCGGCGCCGCTGCACCTTCGGCGAGGTCGCGATGCTCGACCTCGCCTGGACCTCCGCCGCGGGCGCGGTTACCGCAGGCGCGGTTGCCGCGGGCGGCGCGGCTCGCGTAGAGTGACCGCGCGCCGCACCGCGGAGTCCAGCATGTCCGCAGATCCTTCGCTCCGTACCGCACTGGCTTCCCGGGCCGACCTCGAGGCCTGTCGTGCCGCGATCAAGGCGGGCTCGCGCACCTTCCACGCCGCCTCGCACCTGCTGCCCCTGCGGGTCCGCGAACCCGCGCTGTCGTTGTATGCGTTCTGCCGCGAAGCGGACGACGCGATCGACCAGAGCAGCGATCCTTCTGCGGCGCTGGCCGACCTCGAGGTCCGCCTCGACCTGGCCTACCGCCGCGAGCCGATCGACAACGCCGCGGATCGCGCGCTGGCGGACGTGGTTGCCCGCTACCACATTCCCCGCGCCGTTCCGGCCGCGCTGCTCGAGGGCTTCGCCTGGGACGCCGAGGGGCGGATCTACGAAGACCTGTCTGCGCTGCGTGCCTATGGCACCCGGGTGGCGGGGACGGTCGGCGTGATGATGTCGCTGCTGATGGGCGTGCGCGCCCCGGCAGCGCTCGCGCGCGCCGCGGATCTCGGTGTCGGCATGCAGCTGTCGAACATCGCGCGCGACGTGGGCGAGGATGCGCGGCTCGGCCGGGTGTACCTGCCGCGCGACTGGTTGCGCGAAGCCGGTGTGCCGGCTGACGAATGGCTGGCCCAGCCGCAGTTCGGCCCCGAGCTCGGGTCCGTGGTGCTGCGCCTGCTGGGCGAGGCGCGTGGCCTGTACGAGCGCGCGGCCGCGGGCGTCGCCGAACTGCCGGCCGAGTGCCGGCCTGCCATCCACGCGGCGCGCCTGATGTACGCCGAGATCGGCCGCGAGGTCGAGCGGGCCGGGGGCGATTCGGTCTCCGGCCGCGCCGTGGTGTCTGCACGCCGCAAGCTGCTGCTGCTCCTGCAGGCTATCACGGCCTCCGTGCACGACCCTGCGGTGGCCGGGCTATGGCCCGCGCTGCCGGAAGCGCAGTTCCTGATCGATGCCGTCGTCGACCACGACCAGCGGCACGGCGTGCGCGGGGACGAGATGCTGGGCGAAGGCCTGCTGACCCGGGAGTTCGTGCTGGCGCTCGCGGCCTTCGAGCGCCTGGAGCGCGTGGACCAGGGGCCGCCGGGCGCCTGAGCGCGTTCTTCAGCCGCGCGCGAGCGGCCGGCGCGGCAGGCGTACCGGCAGCAGCGCCTGCACCCAGCGTGAATCGAAGCGATCGAGCGAGACACTCTCGTGGAAGGCCGACATCGCAGTGCCGCCGACCCGGGTGTGTACCAGTGAGCGTGCGTAGAACGGGCCACTCTCTAGCGTCTCGATGACGCGGGGTTCAGCGGCCGCGTCGCAACGGGTCTCGCGCGCGATGCCCCACAGCGTCGCCGGCAGCGCCCGCCGCGGCGGAGTCTCGATCTCGCGCACGCTGCCGTCCGCGCCGAAGGCCAGCGCCAGGTTGCGCCCGCCGGACTGCGGGGTGCGCCACCGCGTGTCGTAGAACACGCAGGTCTCGCCGTCGCGGGTGCCGCGTGACCAGTTCCAGCCTTCGAAGTCCGCCTCGAGCGGGGCGCTGCCTTCGTTGGCATCGAGGTATCCGCTGCCCTGCCAGCGCAGTTCAGGCGCGTCGAACTCGGCCTCTACGCGGCACTGGGGTGCGATGGGCCACCACTGGTGACGGCCCGCTTCGTCCAGCGTGAAGGGCTGGTGGACCACGGCCGTGGGCCGCACGCGCAACTGGCCGCGCAGGGCGCGCGGCCACGGCGCGCTGCGCTCGTCGATGCGGACTCGCAACTCATGGCCGTCCCAGTCGAGAGCGCTCGGGCCGATCACGAGCCGCGTCGGTGACTGCTCGACATCGCGCGCGCCGCGTTCGGTCATCGCCCAGCGCCGCCCCCCTGCGCCATACAGCGCGATGTTGAGGGCCGAGTGCTCCAGCGGGTAGCCCGCGCCGCGCCGCCGCGCCCGCGCATACCACGGCGAGAACACGCAGCCGAGCATCGCGATGAGCGTCAGTCCGTGCCGCCCGCAGTCGCTGAGCGCGTCCAGGTACCACCACGCGTAACCGTTCCGGGGCACCGTTGCGGCGAAGTCCGGGCCGGTTTGACTCGCTACGGAGCGGTGTCTATAGTTCATGACAGTCTATTGTGACAACCTGGACTGACATCCGCTACCCGGCGGGGCAGGCCAGCCGCGGGAGCGAGCATGGAAAAGACCTCGACGATCGAGCAAGCCCTGGCTGTGGCGATCGGATCCTGCGACGAACTGGGTTGTCCACCGCGCCTGGCGGCAGCCATCCGCTACGCCGTGTTTCCCGGGGGCGCGCGCATCCGCCCGCGGCTCTGCCTGGCCGTCGCGGCGGCCTGCGGCCAGCCGCATTCGCCGCTGGCCGAAGCCATGGCGGCATCCATCGAACTGCTGCACTGCGCGTCCCTGGTCCATGACGACCTGCCGTGCTTCGACGACGCCGAGAGTCGTCGCAACCGTCCCTCGGTGCACCGCGCCTTCGACGAGCGCATCGCGCTGCTGGTGGGCGACGCCCTGATCGTGCTTTCGTTCCAGAACGTCGCACGGGTGTTTGCGGCCGCACCGGAGCGTCTGCCGGGGATCGTCCTGGCGCTCGGCCGGGCGGCGGGGGCGCCGGGTGGCATCGTGGCCGGGCAGGCCTGGGAATGCGAAGCGGGCACGCCGCTTGAGGAATACCGGCGCCTCAAGACCGGAGCGCTGTTCATCGCGTCCACGGTCGGCGGAGCGCTCTGCGCCGGTGCGGATCCCACGCCCTGGCGCACGCTGGGCGACAGCCTCGGCGAGGCCTATCAGGTGGCGGACGACATCCGTGACGCGATCGCCACCGCCGAGGAACTCGGCAAGCCGGTGGGCCGGGACGCCGCGCTCGGCCGGCCGACGGCCGTCGCCCAGTTCGGCCTCGCCGGTGCCGTGCAGCATTTCGGTCGGGTGATGGCCGACGCCGCTGCGTCGATTCCCGAGTGCCCGGGCGCCGAATTCCTGCGCGACCTGGTCGATCTCGAGGCGCAGCGTCTGCTGCCCGAGCAGTTGTTGCGGCGCGCGGCTTGATCCCGGCACGTCCGGCCGCCGCACCGGCCAGCGCCTGAGCGGACCGCCTGTGTGGCGTGACCTGCGCAACCGGCTGCTGATGAGCCCGCGCTTCCAGCGCGCCGCAGCGGCCTTTCCCCTGACCCGGTTCCTCGCCCGCCGTGAAGCGCGCGAAATGTTCGACGTGGTCGCGGGCTTCGTCTACTCGCAGGTGCTGCTCGCCTGCATCCGCGCCGGCCTGCTGGAGCGGCTGCGCGAGGGTCCCCTGCCTGTGGCGCGGTTGGTCGCGGGCCTGGGCCTGGAGCCACCGGCCGCCGACACGCTGCTGCGGGCCGCCGAGGCGCTCGAACTGCTCGAGTCGCGCGCCCCGGGCACGTGGGCGCTGGGCTCGCGGGGTGCCGCGCTGCTCGGCAATCCGGGCGTGCTGGCGATGATCGAGCACCATGCCGTGCTCTACGCGGACCTCGCCGACCCGCTGGCGATGCTGCGCGCACCGCGCGGCTCCACGGCGCTGTCGCGCTACTGGCCCTATGCGGCGTCCGGCGAGCCCGGCGCGGTCGATCCCGCAGCCACGCGCGAATACACGCAGCTGATGTCTGCCTCGCAGGGCCTGGTGGCGGGGGAGATCCTCGACGCCTACCCGGTGCACCGGCACCAGCGCGTCCTGGACGTAGGTGGCGGCGACGGCACCTTCCTGCGTGCGGTGGCAGGGCGTGCCCCGCACCTCGAACTGATGCTGGCCGATCTGCCGGGCGTTGCGGCGCAGGCGCAGGAGGCCTTCGCCGCCGCGGGCCTCGCCGCGCGGGCGTCCGTGCATGCGGTGGACTTCACGCGCGATCCGCTGCCGCGGGGCGCTGACCTCCTGACCCTGGTGCGGGTGCTGCACGACCATGACGACGAACTCGTGCGGGAGCTGCTGCGCAAGGCCCTCGATGCGCTTGCGCCGGGCGGCACCCTGCTGGTGGCCGAGCCGCTGGCCGAAACGCGCGGCGCCCGCCGCATGGGTGACGCCTACTTCGGCCTGTACCTGTGGGCGATGGGGAGCGGGCGCCCCCGCAGTGGCGCCGAGCTGTCACGGATGATCCAGGAGGCCGGTTTTTCGGCGCCGCGCCGCTACCCGACGCGGGTCCCGCTGCAGACCAGCGTGCTGGCCGCCCGCAAGCCGGGGCGGCCCTGAGGTCCCGGAATGTACACACAGGTTGACACCTCAAGACGTAAGTGTAGACTGACACTCAAGACACAAGGCGAGGGGGCCGCGTGACTCAGACATTGAACACACTCGCCGTGGTGGTCGAGGGGCCGGAGCGGCTGTCGCTCTCGCGGCTCGAGCTCGACGCTCCGGATGGCGACGACGTCGTCGTCGACATCGAGTGGAGCGGCATCAGCACCGGGACCGAGCGCCTGCTCTGGTCCGGTCGCATGCCGCCGTTCCCCGGCATGGGTTATCCCCTGGTTCCTGGTTATGAATCCGTCGGCCGGATCAGCGCCGTCGGCGCCCGCGCTGCGGGTCGGGTGGGGGATCGCGTCTTCGTGCCCGGTGCCCGCTGCTTCGGTACGGTGCGTGGACTGTTCGGTGGTGCCGCCTCGCGCCTTGTGGTGCCCGGCTCCCGCGTCACTCCTGTCGATGAAGCCCTCGGCTCACAGGCTGTCCTGCTGGCCCTGGCGGCCACTGCGCAGCACGCGCTCGCGGCGCAGGGCTCGAGTCCTCCCGAACTCATCGTGGGCCATGGCGTCCTCGGACGGCTGCTGGCGCGCATCACGGTCGCGTCGGGCGCGCCCGCTCCGACCGTCTGGGAGCGCAACCCGCTGCGCACCGCAGGCGCCGAGGGTTATCGCGTATGCGCCCCCGAGGACGACGCGCGCCGCGACTACCGCAGCGTCTACGACGTGAGCGGCGACTCCTCGATCCTCGATTCACTCATCGGCCGACTCGCCCCCGGCGGCGAGATCGTGCTGGCCGGCTTCTATGTCGAGCCGCTGTCCTTCGTGTTCGCTCCGGCGTTCATGCGCGAGGCGCGCATCCGCGTCGCCGCCGAGTGGAAGCAGCCCGACCTCGACGCCGTGCTGGCGATGGTGCGCGCCGGCAGCCTCTCGCTCGAGGGTCTGCTGACGCACTGCCACGAAGCCTCCGATGCAGCCCCCGCATACCAGCAGGCGTTCGGCGACCCTGCCTGCCTGAAGATGGTCCTCGACTGGAGACAAAGCGCATGAGCATTCCCGGCGGAACGGTGTCGGTCCCGATCGAGCGCCTCAAGCGCAGCCTGCGTGCCGAGGCGGCCCTCGAGCCCGACGCAGTGACCCAGTCTCCCGTGACCAAGGAGACGCAGATCATCGCGATCTACGGCAAGGGCGGCATCGGCAAGAGCTTCACCCTCGCCAACCTCAGCTACATGATGGCGCAGCAGGGCAAGAAGGTGCTGCTGATCGGCTGCGATCCGAAGAGCGACACGACTTCGCTGCTGTTCGGCGGGCGCGCCTGTCCGACGATCATCGAGACCTCCTCGCGCAAGAAGCTGGCCGGCGAGCCGCTCGAGATCGGCGACGTCTGCTTCAAGCGCGACGGCGTGTACGCGATGGAGCTCGGCGGGCCCGAGGTCGGTCGCGGCTGCGGCGGGCGCGGCATCATCCACGGCTTCGAGACGCTCGAGAAACTCGGCTTCCACGAGTGGGGCTTCGACTACGTGCTGCTCGACTTCCTGGGCGACGTGGTCTGCGGCGGTTTCGGCCTGCCGATCGCGCGCGACATGTGCCAGAAGGTCATCGTCGTCGCCAGCAACGACCTGCAGTCGCTGTACGTCGCCAACAACGTCTGCTCCGCGGTCGAATACTTCCGCAAGCTGGGCGGCAACGTCGGCGTGGCCGGCATGGTGATCAACAAGGACGACGGCACCGGCGAGGCCTCGGCCTTCGCGGAAGTCGCCGGCATCCCGGTGCTGGCCGCCATCCCCGCGCACGAGGACATCCGCCGCAAGAGCGCGAGCTACGAGATCATCGGCCGCCCCGGCACGCAGTGGGCGCCGCTGTTCGAGGAACTCGCCACCAACGTCGGCGAAGCGCCCCCGATGCGGCCGAAGCCGCTCACCCAGGACCAGCTGCTCGGACTGTTCTCGAGCGACGTGGTCGGCCGCAACGTGGTGCTCGAGCCCGCCACCCTGTTCGACATGGTCGGCAAGACCGAGTCGACCAAGCCCACCCTCGAAGTGATCTACGACACCGTCTGAAGCCACCATGAATGCGCTGACCGAAGTCGAAGGCCCCGCGGAAGTCGTCCCCGACGACGCCGCAGCCGTGCCTGCGCCCCCGGTGGGCGAGGGCGCGGGGTGCCATGGCGGCAAGCAGCAGCTGCGCGCCGCCGCGGCCGCGGCCGGCAAGAGCGAGACGCTGGCCCGCTACGCCAAGGACTATCCGGCGGGCCCGCACGACCAGCCGCAGAGCATGTGCCCGGCCTTCGGCTCGCTGCGGGTCGGCCTGCGCATGCGCCGCACTGCGACGATCCTCTCCGGCTCCGCCTGCTGCGTGTACGGGCTCACCTTCACATCGCATTTCTACGGCGCCCGACGCACCGTCGGCTACGTGCCCTTCAATTCCGAATCGCTGGTGACGGGCAAGCTGTTCGAGGACATCCGCGACGCCGTGCACGACCTGGCCGATCCGGCGCTCTATGACGCCATCGTGATCACCAGCCTGTGCGTGCCCACGGCCTCCGGCGTGCCCCTGCAGCTGCTGCCGAAGGAGATCAACGGCGTCCGCATCATCGGCGTCGACGTGCCGGGCTTCGGCGTGCCGACCCATGCCGAGGCCAAGGACGTGCTGGCCGGCGCGATGCTGCGCTATGCGCGCGGCGAGGCCGAGGCAGGCCCGGTCCAGGCACCGCGCACCGGCCGCGCCGACAAGCCCACCGTGACGCTGGTGGGCGAGGTTTTCCCTGCCGACCCGGTGGGCATCGGCATGATGCTCGAACCCATGGGGCTGGCCGCCGGCCAGGTGGTCCCCACGCGCGAATGGCGCGAGCTCTACGCCGCGCTGGACTGCGCGGTGGTCGGTGCCATCCACCCGTTCTACACTTCGGTGCTGCGCGAGCTGGAGTCCGCGGGTCGGCCGATCGTCGGTTCGGCGCCCGTCGGACATGACGGAACCGCTGCCTGGCTCGAGGCCATCGGCGCAGCCTGCAATGTGCCGCGCGCCGGGATCGACGCTGCCAAGAACCGCGTGCTCCCCGCGATCCGTGCCGCGCTCGCCGCGGCCCCCATCAAGGGTCGCATCACGCTGTCCGGCTACGAAGGGTCCGAGCTGCTGGTCGGTCGCCTGCTGGTGGAGAGCGGTGCCGACCTGCGGTACGTGGGCACGGCCTGCCCGCGCACGCGCTGGTCCGACCCGGATCGGGAATGGCTGGAAGCGAAGGGCGTGCACGTGCAGTTCCGGGCCTCGCTCGAGCAGGACCTGGCCGCCATGGCGGAATTCCAGCCCGACCTCGCCATCGGCACCACTCCGGTGGTGCAGAAGGCGAAGGAGCAGGCGACGCCGGGCCTCTATTTCACGAACCTCATCTCCGCCCGTCCGCTGATGGGCGTGGCCGGCGCCGGGTCGCTGGCGCAGATCGTCAATGTCGCGATGGCCGGCAAGTCGCGTTTCGACGAAATGAAGGCTTTCTTCGGCCAGACGGGGCAGGGCTACGCCGCCGGCGTCTGGGAGAAGCAGCCCGAGGAGCGCCCGGAATTCCGCGAACAGTACCGCCGCAAGCTCGACAAGCAGGCCAAGGCACGCAAGGCGGAGGAACTCCCCTGATGCTGGTGCTCGACCACGATCGCGCGGGCGGCTACTGGGGAGCGGTGTATGTGTTCGCCGCCATCAAGGGGCTGCAGGTCATCATCGACGGCCCGGTGGGTTGCGAGAACCTGCCGGTCACGTCGGTGCTGCACTACACCGACGCCCTGCCGCCGCATGAGCTGCCGGTGGTGGTCACGGGACTCGGCGAGGAAGAACTCGGCCAGCACGGCACCGAAGGGGCGATGCGGCGCGCACACCGCACACTGGACCCCGACCTGCCCAGCGTCGTCGTGACGGGCTCGATCGCGGAAATGATCGGCGGTGGCGTGACGCCGGAGGGGACGGCCATCAAGCGCTTCCTGCCGCGCACCATCGACGAAGACCAGTGGCAGTGCGCCAATCGCGCGATGTGGTGGCTGTGGACCGAGTTCGGCCCGAAGAAGGTTCCGGCGCTCCGTCCGCGCAAGGAAGGCGCCAGGCCGCGGGTGAACATCATCGGCCCGGCCTACGGCATCTTCAACATGTGGTCCGACCTGGCCGAGATCCGTCGGCTGGTCGAGGGCATCGGCGCCGAGGTCAACATGAGCTTCCCGCTGGGGAGTCATCTTGCGGATGTGGCGCAGCTGGCGGATGCCGAGGTCAACGTCTGCATGTACCGCGAGTTCGGTCGCCTGTTGTGCGAAGGACTCGAGCGACCCTACCTGCAGGCGCCCATCGGCCTGCACAGCACGACGAAGTTCCTGCGTTCGCTCGGAGAACTGCTGGGTCTGGATCCGGAACCGTTCATCGAGCGCGAGAAGCACACCACGATCAAGCCGCTGTGGGACCTGTGGCGTTCCGTCACCCAGGATTTCTTCGGCACGGCGAGCTTCGCGATCGTGGCCACCGAGACCTACTCGCGCGGCGTGCGTCACTTCCTGGAATCCGAGCTCGGCCTGCCGTGCACGTTCTCGTTCGCGCGCAAGCCTGGAGTCAAGCCCGACAACGAGGCGGTGCGAAAGGCCGTGCGCGAGAAAACCCCCCTCGTGCTCTTCGGCAGCTACAACGAGCGCATGTATCTGGCCGAGCTCGGACCTCGTGCAATGTATATCCCGGCCTCGTTCCCCGGCGCGATCATCCGTCGCCACACGGGCACGCCGTTCATGGGGTATGCCGGCGCCACGTACCTGGTGCAGGAGGTCTGCAACGCGCTGTTCGATGCGCTGTTCCAGATCCTGCCGCTGGGCACCGAGATGGACCGCGTGGAAGCCACGCCTTCGCGGCTGACCCGCGAGGCCAGCGTGTGGGACGAAGACGCCCTGCGCCTGCTGGATGAATACGTCGAAAACGAGCCCTTCCTGGTGCGGATCTCGGCTGCCAAGCGCCTGCGCGACCGCGCGGAACGCGATGCGCGCCAGGCCGGCGAGGAACGGGTCACCGTGGCGCGCGTCCAGAGGGCGCGAGCCGGAATGTCGGAGGGTCGCGCAGCGTGATGCCGTGCACCGACATGCAGGTGTGGAGTGAAGCCTTGTCGGGCGGGCGCCGCGAAAGCGGCGGCCGCAGGTCTCGACCCGGGTCGAGGCCGACAATCCCTGCCGCGCGGGAGTGCGCGGGTCAAACAACGTTGTTTAGGAGGTAACTAGAAATGGCAGAAGGAAAGAGCATCTCAGGAGCCACTCCGGATGAGGCGCGAGCCATCAACCGGTTCTTCTGGATGAGCACGGCGCTGTGGTTCGGCGTCTCCGTGCTTGCCCATTACCTGATCTGGAACTGGGTCCCCTGGTTCTGATCAGCTGACAAATATTCAGGAGAAATAACATGTGGCGAATTTGGATGGTTATGGATCCCCGTAAGGTGATCATCATCGGCGGTGCGCTGGTCGCGACGATCGTCGCGACGAACCACTTCGTCCAGCTGAGCACGAAGTATTCGTGCTGGCTCGACGGGACGGCGAGCGGCTCTTGTCTCGAGCCTGCCGCTCCGGCGTCGGCGAGCAATGTGTCGCACAACGCTCCGCTGCCGGCCAGCGTCAACTAAGACCGGACGCAGCAGGCGACGGCCCGGACCCGAAAGTCCTGGTCCGTCGCCTGCGGCGACTCCCGGCGGACGATTGCCCATCGCGGACACGCTGCTTCTTGGCGAGGAACAGTCATGGCAATGCTGAGTTTTGAACGAAAGTACCGGGTGCGAGGCGGAACCCTGATCGGGGGTGACCTCTTCGACTTCTGGATCGGCGCCTTTTACGTGGGTTTCTTCGGCGTCACGGCGGCGTTCTTCGCGCTGCTCGGAACGGCGCTACTGGTCTACGGCGCTGCGCTGGGGCCGACGTGGAACCTCTGGCAGATCAGCGTCGCGCCGCCCGACCTGAGTTACGGGCTCGGCCTCGCGCCGCTCGCGGACGGCGGGCTCTGGCAGCTCGTCACGATATGCGCCATCGGCGCGTTCGTGTCCTGGGCGATGCGGGAGGTGGAGATCTGCCGGAAGCTCGGCATGGGATTCCACGTGCCTGTCGCCTTCGGCAGCGCGATCCTGGCCTACGTCACGCTGCAGGTGATACGTCCGGTGCTGCTGGGCGCCTGGGGTCACGCGTTCCCGTACGGCATCTACAGTCACCTCGACTGGGTGTCCAACGTGGCGTACCAGTACCTGCACTTCCACTACAACCCTGCGCACATGATCGCGGTGACCTTCTTCTTCACGACCGTGCTGGCGCTCGCGCTGCACGGGTCGCTGGTGCTCTCGGCGCTCAATCCGCCGAAGGGCGAGGTGGTCAAGGGCGCGGAGCACGAGAACACGTTCTTCCGCGACAACATCGGCTACTCGATCGGGACGCTGGGCATCCACCGGTTCGGCCTCCTGCTGTCCATCAACGCGGGCGTCTGGAGCGCGATCTGCATCGTGATCAGCGGCCCGTTCTGGACGCGCAGTTGGACCGACTGGTGGGGCTGGTGGCTCAACCTCCCGATCTGGACCTGAGGAGACAAGACCATGGCGGAATATCAGAACCTCTTCACCCGCGTACAGGTGGAAGCACCTCACTACGCCGGCGTGCCCCATTCTCCGAAGGGCATCTGGAGTCGCGGCGTCAAGGCCAGCGCGAGCTACTGGCTCGGCAAGGTCGGTGACGCGCAGATCGGGCCGTTCTATCTCGGCACGACCGGCGTCCTCTCGATCCTGTTCTTCATCCTGGCGTTCGAGATCATCGGGCTCAACATGCTGGCCTCCGTCAACTGGAACCCGCTGCAGTTCGTGCGGCAGCTGTTCTGGCTGGCACTGGAACCGCCCGCGCCCGAATACGGCCTCCGGCTGCCGCCGCTGGCGCATGGCGGCTGGTGGCTGATGGCCGGCATGTTCCTGACGGCATCGGTGATCCTCTGGTGGATCCGGACCTACTCTCTGGCGCGGAAGCTGAAACTCGGCACGCACACGGCGTGGGCCTTCGCTTCGGCGATCTGGCTGTTCCTGGTGCTCGGCTTCATCCGCCCGGTGATGATGGGCAGCTGGTCCGAGGCCGTGCCGTTCGGCATTTTCGCCCACCTCGACTGGACGGCCGCGTTCTCGCTGCGCTACGGCAACCTGCTCTACAACCCGTTCCATGCGCTGTCGATCGTGTTCCTCTACGGTTCGGTGCTGCTGTTCGCGATGCACGCCGGCACGATCATGGCGGTGAGCCGCTTCGGCGGCGAACGCGAGGTCGAGCAGGCGCTGGACCGCGGCACCGCCTCCGAGCGGGCCGCGCTGTTCTGGCGCTGGACGATGGGGTTCAACGCGACGATGGAGTCGATCCATCGCTGGGCCTGGTGGTTCGCCGTGTTGTGCACGCTCACGGGCGGCATCGGCATCCTGCTGACCGGGACCGCCGTGGACAACTGGTACCTGTGGGCGGTCAAGCACGGGGTCGCCCCGGCGTATCCGCCGACTTTCCCCGCCGTGACTGATCCCGCGCTGCTCTCAGGAGGCGCCCCATGAACATGAGCAACCGTATCAAGCTGGCAGCGATCCTCGGTGTGGTCCTGCTGGCCGGCTGTGGCGAACGGCCGCCGATCACCACCGTGCAGCTGGGTTTCCGCGGCACCGGGATGGAGCAGAACTACAACCCGCGGCTGCAGGAGAAGGTCGCTGCAGCGAACCAGGTCGGGGCCGTCCAGCCGGCGGCGGACCCCAGCGGTCCGCTGGCCAAGGACATCTACCAGAACGTGGAGGTGCTCTCGGACCTGTCGGTCGGCGAGTTCGTCCGCGTGATGACTTCGATGACCGAGTGGGTCGCGCCCGCGGAGCAGAAGGACTGCACTTACTGCCACAACATCGAGGACATGGCGGACGGCAGCAAGTACACCTACAAGGTGGCTCGCCGGATGCTGCAGATGACCCGCGACATCAACAGCAACTGGAAGTCGCACGTCCAGGAAACGGGCGTGACCTGCCATACCTGCCATCGCGGGCAGCCGGTCCCGTCCTACGTCTGGTTCCAGGATCCGGGCTCGGGTCGCGAGAACGCCTTCGTCGGCACCCGCGCCGGCCAGAACTCGGCCGTGACCGGACTGGGGATCACCACGATCGGGCACAGCAGCCTGCCGTACGATCCTTACACGCCGTTCCTGCTCGGCTCGCTGCCGATCCGCGTCGAGGGCGAGACCGCGCTGCCGACCGGCAACCGGAGCTCGATCCAGCAGGCCGAGTGGACCTACTCCCTGATGGTGCACATGTCGAATTCGCTCGGCGTGAACTGCACCTATTGCCACAACACGCGCGCATGGGCGAGTTGGGAGGAGAGTCGGCCGCAGCGTGCCACTGCCTGGTACGGCATCCGCATGGCGAGGCAGGTCAACAACGACTACATGGTGCCCCTGACCGACGTCTTCCCGGCGAAGCGACTCGGGCCTACGGGTGACGTTGCCAAGGTCAACTGCCAGACCTGCCACCAGGGCGTGTACAAGCCGTACTACGGCGCGAGCATGGCCAAGGACTATCCGGAACTGCAGCGCGCCAGGCCGCTGCCGGAGGCCGCAGTCGAAGCCCTCCCGGCTGATCCGGCTGATCCGGCCGCTGGTGCGTCGGCGCCGGCCGAGGCTCCCGCCGCGGTGGCCGCGCCGGTGGCCGAAGCTCCGGTGCGCGGGCCCGCCCCGGAGGGGCAGGCCCGGTCCGGCTGACGGATCGCGCGGGCTGCCGGCGACGCCGTGATGGAAGTGTTGCTGGCACAACCGCGCGGCTTCTGCGCCGGGGTCTCAAGGGCGATCGAGATCGCCGAGCGGGCGCTGGAGCTCAACGGCGCGCCGGTCTATGTGTTCCACGAGATCGTCCACAACCGTCATGTGGTGGACGATCTCGCGGCACGCGGCGCGGTCTTCGTCGACGACATCGAGCAGATCCCGCCGGGCTCCCTGACCATCTTCAGCGCCCACGGCGTTTCGACGGCGGTCGTCGCGAGCGCGCGGGCGCGCTCGCTGCGCGTGATCGACGCGACCTGCCCCCTGGTCAGCAAGGTGCACCTGCAGGCGCAGCGCTATGCGAAACGCGGGCACGCGATCGTCGTGGTGGGCCATGCGGGCCACGAGGAAGTCGAGGGCACTCGGGGTTCGGTGGACGGGCCGGTGCACGTGGTCGGGACGCTGGACGAGATCGCCGCGCTGCCGATGCCCGCGGGCACGCCCGTGGCCTACGTCACGCAGACCACCCTGTCCGTCGATGACACGCGTGAACTGATTGCGGCCCTGGAGGCCCGTTACCCCGACATCGTGGGTCCCGGCCTGGATGATATCTGCTACGCGACGCTCAACCGGCAGCGCGCCGTGCGCGGCCTCGTGGGCGCCGTCGACATGGTGCTGGTGGTGGGTTCACCCAACAGCTCGAACGCCAACCGGCTGCGGGAAGTGGCCGAGGGCCAGGGTGTCCCGGCGCACCTTGTGGAGCGCGCCGCGGAGCTCGATCCGGCATGGTTCCAGGGCAGGCGCCGCATCGGTGTGACGGCAGGCGCCTCCACGCCGGAGCTTCTGGTGCAGGCGGTCTGCGCACGGCTGCGTGAGCTCGGCGCGGCGGTGATCCGCGAACTGCCCGGACCCGCAGAAACCATGCGGTTCCGACTTCCCGAGGAGTTGCGGGCCGCCCTCTGAGGGCGTGGCCGGCGACGAGGCGCCCGCGGCGCCACCCCCCACCCCTTCAGAGCAGGTGGCTGCGGGTCAGCATCCGGGTGAATCCGTTGAACATCGTGCTGTTGCGCAGGCTCAGCGGGCGACGCCGGGTCGACCGGCGGGCCTCGAGCTGCGCCGTGTAGCGCGCGATCGAGTCGAGGATGCCCGCCATGTCGAGGCCCGCATCACGCAGGCATTCCTCGCGGGTGCCGTGCTCGAGGTGGCGATCCGGCAGCCCCAGGTGCAGCACGGGCACGTCGCAGCCCATTCGCGCGAGGTACTCGCTGACTGCGGCGCCGGCGCCGCCGGGGATCACGTTCTCCTCGAGTGTCACCAGCATGTCGTGGCCCGCGGCGAGTTCGAGCACGAGCGCCTCGTCGAGCGGTTTGACGAAGCGCATGTTGGCCACGGTGGCGTCGATGATGTCCGCGAGTTCGTGTGCGGTGTCCAGCAGCGTGCCGAAGGCGAGCAGGGCGATCCCGGAGCCGCGTCGCTGCAGCTCCCCGCGCCCGATCGGCAGGCTGCGGGGCAGCAGTGCCGCGGCCTGGTCGAGCTTCGCCGCAGCCGCGGCGCCTGACTGGGCGGTGGCGCCCGCTGCGGTGGCGCGCGGATAGCGGACCGCGCAGGGTGTGCCCGAGTCGATGGCCGTGCGCAGCATGGCGCGCAGTTCATCGGCGCTGGCGGGGGCCATGATCGTCATGCCGGGGACGCAGCGCAGGTAACTGAGGTCGAGCCCGCCGTTGTGCGTGGCGCCATCGGGTCCGACCAGGCCCGCGCGGTCGATCGCGAAAGTGACGGGCAGGCCCTGGATGCAGACGTCGTGGACGAGCTGGTCGAAGGCGCGCTGCAGGAACGTGGAGTAGATCGCGACGACCGGGCGCATGCCCCGCGCGGCAAGCCCCGCGGCGAAGGTGACGGCGTGCTGTTCGGCGATGCCCACGTCGAAGTACCGATCCGGGAAGCGCCTGGCGAAAGCCACCAGGCCCGAGCCTTCGCGCATCGCGGGCGTGATGACGGCGATGCGCGGATCCCGTTCCGCCAGCTCGCAGATCCATTCGCCGAAAACCTGTGTGTAGGTCGGCGCGGCGGGTTTGGCGGGCTGGATGCCGATGGCCGGGTCGAACGGCGTCACGCCGTGGTACTTGATCGGCTCGGCCTCTGCGCGCCCGTAACCCTTGCCCTTGCGGGTGATCACGTGCAGGAGGCGCGGGCCGGGCCGGTCACGCAATGCGCCGAGCTCGGCGAGCAGCGCGGGCAGGTCATGGCCGTCCACGGGGCCGCGGTAGTCGAAGCCCAGGGCGCCAAAGAAGCCGTCCACGTCACCGACCGGTTGCCGGCCGCGCTGCGCCAGGTAGCCCGACAGGGCGCCGACGTTCTCGGAGATCGACATGCCGTTGTCGTTCAGGATGACGAGCAGGTTCGATCCGAGCGAGCCGGCGTGGTCGAGCGCCTCGTAGGCCAGGCCCGCGGTGAGCGCGCCATCGCCGATCACCGCAACCGCCCGCGCGCTCTCGCCGAGCTGGCGTGCGGCCGCAGACATCCCGAGCGCGGCGCTGATCGAGGTGCTCGAATGGCCCGCCCCGAAGGCGTCGTAGCGGCTTTCGTCGCGCTTCAGGAAACCCGACAGGCCATCGCGCTTGCGCACGTCCGTGAGCCCCGCGCGCCGGCCGGTGAGGACCTTGTGCGGATAGCACTGGTGCCCCACGTCCCAGACGATCGGGTCGTGCGGCGTGTCGTAGAGGTAGTGCAGGGCGATCGTGAGTTCCACGGTGCCGAGGCCTGCGGCGAGGTGGCCACCGGTGCGGGCGACGGTGGTCACCAGGAAGCTGCGCATCTCTTCGGCCAGTTGCGGCAGCTGCTCCGGCCGGAGCGCGCGCAACTGTTCGGGGCCTTCAATCGCGTCGAGCAGGCTGAGTTGTGTCACGGGCGTTGCTCTCCAAGTTGGTCGATGGCATCGGGTGCGGCACGCGGTGCGGCGACGCGGCGCCACAGGGCTTCCGGGGGCAGCGGCAGCACCATCAGGAAATGTTCGAGGACACCCAGCCAGGCCAGCGTGGCCAGCATGGTGTAGCCGGTGGCTTCCCAGGGCGGGGCGTCGCCCATCGCCTGCGAGCCCAGCCACAGCGCCAGCGCGCTGCCCAGCGCCGCGGAAAACGGCCACAGGGCGTTCATCCGCCGCCGGTGCAGGTAGTCCAGCAGGTGCCTGAGGTGGGGCGGGATGAAGCCCTCGCCCAGGTTGCGCACACCGAGGAAGAGGTTGAGCTTTGCGCTGCTGCGCATCACCCACAGGACCAGCAGCGCGCCCAGTCCGATCTGGTTCACGTGACCGAAGCCGAGGATGGCGACCGCCGCGATGGCCACGATGATGGCCAGTTCGTGCCACAGGATCGCCACGAAGGCGGCGAGGGCATGGCGTGCTCCGCGCGGCGCCACCGACGCCGGCAGGGCGCGGCGCGGTCCCGTGATCAGTCCGGTCAGGAAGGTCACCTCGATCCAGCCCCAGACCACCAGGGCGGCGACGAAGCCGATGGCCGCGCCGGGAACCGTCGGGTCATCGCGGATCCACCAGAGCGTCGCCAGCGCCGCAAGCGCTGCGACCGATGCGCCCCACAGCAGGCCCGGGTAGGTGCGGGAAGGGCGTGCGATGAGCGACGCGATCAGACCCGTGGCGCCCCACCAGAGCAGTATGGTCGCTGCGACGGCCCACGCCTGGACGGTCCAGCTCATCGGATCGTCTGCGCGCGTGGCATCAGGCTCAGCCTGTGCCGGCCGGTTTCAGTGCGTCGCCGGCGCGCCAGACCCTCGCGAGCGTGGCCGCGTTCGCGGAGCCGAAGACATCAAGGTCGATGCTCATGCCCACATCGGTGGCTTCCATGAGGAACCGGCCGTCGGCGAGTCGCGTCAGGCGGTAAGGACCATCCACGCTCTTGCGCGACAGTTGCCGCATCCGCACGAAGCCGCGCTGCACGCCGCGCGCGAAACCGGACTCCTCGCTCGTGAGCACCAGGAGCAGGCGACCGTCGTCGAGGTGCGCGGCAAGCGAACCATCCGGGCGGTCGACGAAACGGATGTCGTAGGCCGCTACCACTGCGGGTTCGGCGCTCCGCCCGTCGGCGGTCTGGTTGGCCTGCCAGCGCCCGATGGCCGCGGCAGCGATTGAGCCGGCCACGAGCAGCAACGCGGCGATCAGCACGGGCCGTGAGGGTCCGCTGTGGCTGTCCGCGCTCAATGCGATGCCCCGGCCAGGGTTTCCGCCGGCGCCAGGTGTGGCTGCGCCGGTTCGCCGCCCGGAGCCGCGGCGTCGGCCGCCGCGTGGCGCGCGTCCTGCGCCTGGCGCGCCGTGGAGGCGAAGGCGAGGCTGAGGATCTGTCCCGCCCGGTCGGCATCCGGCAGGTTGCGCAGGGCAGGCTGTGGGTGCGCATAACGCCAGGGGCGGACATGCGGCCACATCCAGAGGTAGGAGATCCGTTCGCCCGGCAGCAGCGA
>CAJACZ010000157.1 GCA_903938365.1 uncultured Pseudomonadota bacterium
CAGCGGCGGATCCTTGACCACTGTCGGGTTCCAGCAGACGTCTTCGCCCTTGGGGCCCCGCAGCACCGACAGGAAACGGCGATCCACCGGCTGCACGAGGCCGTTGTTGGTGAACCGGTCCTTGTCCGCGCGGGACAGTCCACGCCACCAGATCTCGTCGTTGCCGACCGCCGGGCCCTCGGGACATTCGTCCATGAAGCGGGTCTCGTAGATCGCGTTGTCCCAGTTGGCCACCACGAAAGCCATGGAGGAAGGAGCGCGGGCGACGGCTTTCGCCGGCCACGCCGGGGGCATGCCCAGCCAGCACGCGAGCCCCAGGGCTGCGCCGCCGAGGACCGCGTGCCGCGATCGGCCGCGCGACGGTCCGCATGAGGTGGAGTCAGGGATGCGCAATGCGGCGGTTTCCATGGGTTGCGGGGTTTTCAGGGGCTGGCCGGAGCGGCGGCCGGGGGCGGCACACGCTGGATCTGTCCGCGCAGTTCGCCCGCGGGGTAGCGCCGCGAGCGCACGTTGACGTACATCCGGCCCGCCAGCAGGTATTCGAGCTGCGCATCCGTGAGCACGGCCGAGGACTGCGACGGTGACGCAGGCAATTTCGGTGCGAGGTCGATCTGGATGCCGGCATTCGTGCCCGGCCGCTGCGGCCCGTGCACCGCGGCGCCTGTCGCGGGGGAAGTCAGGCCCGAGAAGCTCAGGCGCCAGGACAGCCGCAGCGTGTCGCGATCGAGCGAGAAGTCCGCACGGCCGGTGCCCTTGCTGAGCGTCGTGGTGCTCTGCTCCTCCGCCGAGAGCACGGCGAAGAAGCGTACCGGGCCGGGCTCGGCGGCCCGCAGCGTCGAGACCCCGAGCAGCAATGCGAGCAGGCAGGCCGCCCGCGCGCCCGCGAGCGCCGCTCCGATTGTGGGTCTCAAGACTGTGCCTCCAGGTTCGACAAGGGTGACACCGCAGGCTAGGTCAATGCCGCGCGGGCTGCCAGCGAGGGCGGGCTTCGTTCCACTGCATGGTTATGAAAACCTCAAGGGGTTGACTGCAGCGACACTCTGCCCCCTTGTATAGCGTTCGGGTTGTAGATAAGAAAATATCTTAAAGGGGAGTTCATCACGATGCGTTCGAGTCCAGTTTCCCAGGGAACGGTAGCCACTGCCGTCGCCCTAGCCATCGCCCTGTCGGCGGCAGGGTCATCCGTTGCCAGCGCCCAGGGGGCCGCTGAGGTTGACCTCGGCCTCGAGGAGATCGTCGTCACGGCGCGCAAGGTCGAGGAAAACCTCATGACCGTGCCGCTCGCCATCACCGCGTTCTCGGCGCAGGCCATCGAAAACCAGGGCATCAAGCAGCTGACCGACGTCATGCGCGTCACGCCCAGCTTCAACTTCGTCAACCAGCAGGGCGGCTCGGGCCGCAACGACCGCTCGGCCAACGCGCTGGTGTTCCGCGGCCTGTACCTCGCCAACAACGTCGGCGTCAGCGCCGGCGGCCAGTTGTTCATCGACGGCGCCCCGGTGCTCGGCGCCCAGCCGCCGCCGATCGCCGACGTGGCGCGCATCGAAATCCTGAAAGGCCCGCAGAGCGCCTACTTCGGCCGCTCGACCTTCTCCGGTGCCCTCAACTTCATCATGAAGGAGCCGGGCGAAGAGTTCGGTGGCAAGGTCTCGCTCGAAGGCTCCAGCTTCGGCTCGCACGACGCCAGCCTGAGCCTCGAGGGGCCGATCTTCTCGGACAAGCTGGCGGCCCGCGTCACCTTCCGCGACTTCAAGCGCGGCGGCTACTACTCCAACGCAGGCGTCACCGGCGGCGACCTCGGCGAACAGACCAGCCAGTCGGTCTCGGGCTCGATCGTCTGGAAGCCGACCGACAACCTCAAGATCAAGTTCCACGGCTCGGTGTTCGAGGATGACGACGGTGCGCCGGCCCAGGGCGCCATCAAGTCCTCCGAATTCAACGGGCGCCTCGACGCCAACGGCAACTGCGTGTCCTTCGCACAGGCGCCCGCGGGCACCGCCGCGATCGGCCAGACCGCCAATTCACGCGCCTCCTTCGGCTACTGGTGCGGCGAACTGCCGGGCGTCAGCTCGCTGAACCCGTTCCTGCTCTCGGGCGACTACGACACCTCGCCCGCGGCCACCAACAACGCGCTCTTCAACCCGAACCCGAACTGGACCGTCTTCGGCACCGGCTTCAAGAAGGACGGCGGCATCCGCCGCAAGGCCTCGCAGGCCGACCTGCGCATCGACTGGGAGTTCGGCGGCGGCTACACGCTGTCCTCGCTGTCGGCGAGCCACTTCGACAAGACGATGACGCTGATCGACCTGAACTACCGCGACGCGCGCAACCGCCCGAACCCGTTCTATTCCCCGGCCACGGCGGCCACGCGCGTTCCCTGGGGCCAGTTCCTGCTGGTCAGCCAGGGCCGGCTCAAGGACTGGAGCCAGGAACTGCGCCTGACCTCACCCCAGGAGCAGCGCCTGCGCTGGACCATCGGCGGCAACTACATCGAACTGTTCACGCCGGGCGGCACGGTGTACGGCATGACCCAGTTGGGGCCGCTCTTCACCTCTGCGATCACGCAGCAGGAAGCCAAGACACCCTCGGTGTTCGGCGGCCTGTATTTCGACCTCACGGACACCATCACGCTGAGCGCCGAAGGTCGTTACCAGGAAGACGAGCTGACCCAGACGCCGAAGATCGGCACCAACGGCCTGCCGGTCGTGGGCGTCGCGCCTCTCAACAACACGTACACGAGCTTCTCGCCGCGCGTCTCGATCGACTGGGAGTACGCCGAGAACTCGACGATGTACGCCCTGTACTCGACGGGTACGCGGCCGGGCGGCTTCAACGCCGCGCTGGTCACCTCGACCCCCGCGACGCTCGCGCAGATCCTCGCGGTCGTGCCGAACGCCAAGATTGCGTTCGAGGAAGAGGAACTCGAGAACATCGAGGTCGGCATCAAGTCCACCTGGCTCGAGGGCCGCGCCCGCACCCAGCTGACGCTGTTCAAGAACAAGTGGAAGAACGGCCAGGTGGCGAACTCGATTCCGGTGGTCGCACCGGGCGGCGTCGCGAACCTGATCGGCCTGACCGTGAACAACGGCACGGCCGACCTGCAGGGCATCGAGTTCGAAGGCGAGATCCGCGCAACCGAGAACCTCAAGCTCGCCGCGACCTTCGGCTACAACGACACGGAAGTGAAGTCCTTCGGCGTCGGCCCGGGCGGCCTGCCGAACTGCTCTGACTGCAACTTCATCTACGGCAGCTTCAACGGAGTCATCGGCAACGAGCTCCCGACGGTGCCGAAGATCACCTGGAGCACCTCGGCGGACTACTCCAGGAAGCTCACCGAGAGCTTCGACTGGTACGGCCGCGCGGACTACACCTTCCAGGGTGCGAAGTACACGGATCTCGCGAACTACACGAAGGTAGGCGACAACCAGAACCTCAACCTGCGGCTCGGCGTGCGCAGCGAGAAAGTGACGGTCGAGGCCTTCGTCAACAACGCGACGGACGAGGACACCATGATGTCGGCGCTGCTCGGCATCGACGTGTTCACGTTCCTCGTTCCGCCCAACAAGAACGAGATCCGCTTCTCGCCGCCGATCCCCCGGTCGTACGGCCTGCGCGTGTCCTACGAGTTCTGAGCGAACGGCTGGCGTGACCAGCGCGAAGGCCGGGCGACGACGCCCGGCCTTTTTCTTTGGCTCAGGTTCTTTGCCTCAGGCGAATTCGCCCTTGTCGGGGACCGCGATGTGCAGCACGTGGCAGGGCTCGAGACCCACCACGCGCAGCATGTGGCCCTGGCCACGGGTGTCCCACATGGTCAGCATGTCGCCGCGCGTGAAATGGCGCGTCTCGCCGTTGCTGACGGTGATGTCCATCTGCCCGGAGAACACCGCCACCACGCGCAGGTCGGGCACGGTGGCGAAGTCGACGAAATGCCCCGGCTGGGACACGCTCATCTTCCAGTACAGGACCTTCTGGTTCTTCGAGGAAATGCGCTGCGCGTTGCCCGTCTGGGGCAGGTCCACGTCGCGGAAGAACGAATGGCCGTGCTCGTCCATGTCGATGTTCACGAACTTCATGGCGTGACCCCTATTTCCTGAATTCGTAGATGTCGGTGCCGGGGAACGTGAGGCTCAGCGTGATCACCGGCTCGCGACTCCGCGCAAACGAGGAATGGTGGAGCGCCAGGCCCTGCACGTAGACACCCTCGCCCATCGCCGAGCGGCGGACCTCGCCGCTCTGCAGGATGTTTTCGAGGTGCCCCGACATCGCCCACACCATGCGCGGCTGGTTGGTCAGGTGCATCTCCTCGGGTCCGCCGCCGACCGGCTCGCCCGGCTGGTTGATCGAGATACCCCAGTAGGCCCCGTCCTGCTGCTCCGTCTCGGCGTGCAGCGGCGTGACGGACTTGAAGGGAATGTCCACCTCGGCCCAGGCCGAGCGCTTGTTGGCATCCATCCCGAAAGCTTTCATTTTCACGGCGTCTTCTCCTGCGGGGCGCGCCGCAGCGGCGCGTTGGTGGCCACGAATACCGAGTCCTCGAGGACATCCCACGAGGCGGGCTTGCCTGCCTCCTCGCGCAGCGCATCACCCGCCGACACGGTCTTCACTTCGTCGCCGATCGTGATCTGCATGCGTCCGGAGACGAGATAGACCAGCACGTCGACCGCCGGCGTGGCCGGCGCGGTCGTGCCGCGGCCCTTGAGCGAGGCGACGCGGATCGAGTTGCCCTCGAAGGCGTAACGACGTACCGACACCCTCGCTGATCCCCGGCCCGCCTTCGGTCCGGCCGCCAGCGGCACGGCGGGCGTATCCTTCGCGCGCAGCACGGCGGCGCGCGGGTTGGCCACGGACGATGGGGTCGTGAACGCCAGGATCGTCGTGTCCTCGGCGCCGCGCGGATCACTGCGCAGCACGCCACTCGGCAGGTTGACCACGTCGCCGGCGGCGATGCCGGTGGTCTTGCCGGCGACGTCGACGACCGCGGAG
>CAJACZ010000158.1 GCA_903938365.1 uncultured Pseudomonadota bacterium
CATGCGCGGCACCTCGAACTTCCCGCCCATCCTCAAGCAGCCGACCAAAGAGAACGCCACGCTCTGCGTGCGGGCCGCCGAACTCTTCGACCCGCGCGTCGAGACCCCGACGAGCACGGTGACGGGCTGGAATATCCGGCCCTGGGAGCCCTGGCTCGGCATGGGCGATGCGCCCGGCCATGTCATCTGGCATTTCGACGGGGTCAAGCTCACGGACGCGGAACTGCTCGACCAGGACTACCTGGAGCGCGCCCGCGCGCACACACCGCTGTTCGACAAGAGTCCGCAGTTCGATGAGGGTCCGTCGTTCTTCGAACGCGTGATCCAGAACCGCGGCAGGAAGCCGGTGGGTTGAACCCATGAACACTCGTTGTCTCGCGGGTCTCGTGTTCGCTGCCGCCGCTGCGTTCGCGCTGTGCCCGTCCAAGGCGTCCGCTGCGGCAAAGACGCCGCCGGTGCTGCAGCCTGCCACCCCGGAGGGCGCATTCCAGCTCGAGATGGCTCTCGGTTGTGGCAGCACCGACATCACCGCGCCCCAGTACTACTGGTGGACGGGGCAGGTGTACGGCCGCCGCGCCGGAGAGCCCGATCGCCTGCTCTTCAACGTGCAGGGCGTGAACCCGCGCGCCTGCCGCCTCATCGATGACCCGGCGCGTGGCGGCCGCGGTTACCAGGCGGCCGCGCGCGAACTCATGCTCTACCTCGATCCCGCCACGAATGCGCCACTGAAGAGCTGGCGCAATCCCTGGACCGGCGAGGAGGTCGAGGTCATCCACATGCAGAACGATCCGGCCAGCATGCGCGAGCCGCGCTTCCCGCGCGATGTCGCGGGGCGGGCGGTGGAGCCCATGATGGCCTGGGAGGCCGCGGGCAGCGGGTTCGTGGCCGGGCGCGCCAAGTCCTTCTTCCGCGACAGTCCGCTCGGCGGCGAATACCAGAAGTACGTCGGGGGCAAATACCGGGTGATGGAGATTTCGGCGTTCACGATCGCGGGCAGCGACGTTGCCGCCTGGCGCCCCGGCCAGCGCATTCCCTACACGGCGAGCTGGACGCGGATCTCCGACTGGCTGCCGTGGATGAAGATGGCAGGCCGCGAGGGCCAGATCGTGCTGGTGTCGCAGGGTCGTTCGACCATGGACTTCGCGAACCTGCCCGAACCGCTGCGCAGCGAGATCGTCGCGCGCTATCCGCTGATGCGGCAGACGCCGCAGTTCGATGACCCACGGCCGTTCCAGACCTCGTGGGACGCCCTGCAGAAGGAACTCGACCGGCAGCGTCGCTGAGAGCGACCCCGCGGCTACGGCGCAGCCGGCTTGCGCACCGTGCCTGCGACCAGCGCGCGTCCGCCGAGTCGGCGCGCCAGCGGCGTCGCGGCGTTCAGCATCAGGAAATCGACCACGTTGCAGGCGGTGATGTCGGCCGGCAGCACACGGTTCACGAGGAAGTCGAAGTGGCGCTCGAACTCCACGTGCATGGCGCCGCGCACCTGCGCCATGTCGTGTTCGTTCATCTTCCGCTCGTCCGCGGTGATGTAGGGGCGACGCGCGCCATACACGATCCGGACCATCCGTTCGTACAGCACTTCGCGCACGAACCGCGAGTGACGGATGCGGTCGATGCCCGAGTGCGTGTACACCTCGTTGACCAGCAGGCGCGCGCCGGGCCGTGACACGCGGCGGATCTCCGCGAGTGTCGCGGGGATTTCCACGTGGTGCAGGATGTCGCGCGCCACGACCAGGTCGAAGGAGTTGTCAGGGTATTCCAGCCGTTCGGCCGGCATCTCGCGGAAGTCGATGTCCAGGCCTTCGCGCGCCGCCACGGCGCGTCCCACGGCCAGCAGCGCGGGCGACAGATCGAAGCCGTGAACCTCGGCACCGGCCCTGGCGATCCGGAAGCAGTCGTCGCCGAACCCGCAACCCACGACGAGCACGCGCTTGCCGCTCAGGCCGCTGCGCAGGAGCTCCGAGTACATGGCCCAGGCCTGGTTCCACCAGCGTCGGCGCGCCGAGGTGACGAGTTCGTAGTCGATCCGCTCGTAGTCGGCAGCATGTTCACGCGCGTGATCCTCGTGGTATTCGAGCTCCCGCTGCTGCCGCTCGGTGAGTGCCGTCGAGGCCTCGTCCTTCATGTGTCCGCCGGTCCCTGGATCCTGACTTGACCGGAGACTTTAAGGGGTTGGCCGGACGCTGCCCGGGACTGCGTCGCAGTCCGGTGGGCGATCACCGCGCCCCGGGCGCCGGCCGCGCAGGGCGCGCCCGCGCGGCTTTGCGCTTGACGGGGGCGCGATCCGACCCCGGGGTCCGATACCAGCGGGCGCGGAGACGCTCCTCGTTGCGGAGCACTTCGCCATGCGCGTGCTCCAGCTGTTCGACAAACGCGGTCATGGCGGGCGACATGGTGCGCTTCCGGAGCCGCACGACGGCCCACGAACTGTGCATCCACGGCTCCTGGAGCACGGGCACGATCTCCCCTCGCTCGATTTCATCGCTCAACATGCCCAGGGTCGCGAACGTGAACGCGTCGGACTTCGCGACGATTTTCGCCGCCAGTTCCAGTGTCGGGCATTCGATCGCCGGGAAAGGCGGGGGCGCAGTGCGTGACCGGGGCGTCGTGAGGCGCGTGGAGGCGAGGATGGGTTTGAGGACGCGGGGCGGCAGCATCACCACCTGTGCGAACGGATACTCGAGCGCGTCGGCCAGGCTGATCCGCGCCTTCGTGGCCAGGGGGTGTCCGTTCCGCACGATGAGATACCCGGGCAGGGGCGGGAGCCTGCTGACCACTTCGAGATCGTCGTCGTCCTCGAGGATGCTGGCCTCCGCAACGCAGAGGTCGAGGGTACGCATGCGGACGAGGCGCCCCAGCACTGCAGGGGAATCCGCCAGGATCCGGGTTCGCACGCCGGGGTGCGCGGCGGCGAACGCGGGCACGCAAATCGGTGCGAGCGTGGCCATCACGTAGGGACCGGCACCGACGGCGATCTCGCCGGTCGCGAGTCCTCTTGCGAGGGCGACTTCGCGTTCCAGATCCTCGGCTCCCAGCACCAGTTCCGCTGCGCGCTGCATGAACACGCGGCCGAAGTCCGAGAGTTCGAGGCCGGACCGGCTGCGCAGGAACAGCTGCAGCCCCACTTGTTCCTCGAGTTCCTTGATGCCCCGGCTCAGCGCGGGTTGCGACAGGTTGAGCGCCGCTGCGGCGCGGCTGAAGCTGCCGTGCGCCGTGAGCGCCTGCGCCTGGCGCAGGAGCTGGAGTTTGATTTTCATGGCGCGCTCTGGGGTCTGCTGCGGGCGTGCGAACTATAACGGATGCGCATGCTGAACATCCAAAAGACAACTTTGCGTGATGGCCGGGCAGGTCCGAGAATCGGCGGTAATGAAAACCATGCACCAAAGCGCCGTGCTCTCCGCCGTCCTCGCCTGCGCCGCCGGCGCGCTCTCGACGTCGTCGCCCTCGATGGCCGACACGAGCCGTTTCGACGGTCTCGCAAACGCACCATTCGTGGAGAACCGCGCAACGCCCGGGGCGAGCCGCGTCCTGATGGACGAACTGCTGTTCCAGCGCGCGACGCAGACCTACCTGTGGGCGCTGCCGCTCATCAACACGCTCGGCATGAAGAACGGCTCGGAGAAGACCTTCGGCGCCGGCTACAACGTGCTGCCGGTCTGGAAGAAGCGCCTCGACGCGAAGACGCTGGTGACGACGCCGAACTCCGACGTGATCTACGCCATGAGCTACGTGGACCTCGGCAAGGACGGGCCGCTGGTGTTCGAGGCCCCGCCGAACCTGCAGGGCATCCTGATGGACTTCTGGCAGCGGCCCATCCCGGTCGACGGCGGCAAGTTCGCGGGCGACGTCGGCCTGCCGGGCCCGGACGCGGGCAAGGGCGGCAAGTTCCTGCTGCTCCCCCCGGGCTACACCGGCGAGGTGCCCGCAGATCACTACGTCTACCGCTCCAGCACCAACAATGTATTCATCTTCCTGCGCGCGTTCTACCAGGACCCCACTAACCTGACGCCTGCCGTCGCGCTGATCGAGCAGTCGAGGATCTATCCGCTCAACGGCAAAGCCACGGCCAAGCCGATGGTGTTCCCCGACGCCTCCGGCGTTCCTGCAAACCTGCTTCCGGTGAGCGACGGCAGTGCGTTCGACCAGCTCAAGCAGCTGGTGGACAGCGAGGGCGCGAGCCTCGCCGACCCGGATTCACTGGGCATGCTCGCGGCTCTCGGCATCGTCAAGGGCCAGCCTTTCAGGCCGGACGCCCGTACCCGAACGATCCTCGATCGGGCTGCCCGCACCGGGTACAAGATGAGCCGCGTGATCGGCTTCCAGGAAACCGTCAGCGGCCGCTCGCTGCGGATGTACCCGGACCGTCGCTGGGTCAACCCGATGGCAGACGCCACGCCGGAGAAGCCGGGCGGTCCGTTCGACCTCGGCTGGCGCCGTGTTGATGGTGGCTACCTCGATCTCGACACGCGCATCTGGTTCTTCACCGATTACTACTCGGTCAGCCCGGGCATGCTGTCGCAGGTCCCCGGCAAGGGCGCGAAGTACATGATCGCGTTCACCGACGGTGCCGGCGTCGACCTCTCCGGTGGCAGCCGATACCGCCTGAACCTGCCGCCCAACATCCCGGCCGGCAACTTCTGGTCGGTGACGCTGTACGAGGCCGAGAACGCCTCCGGGCTGGCGAACGGGCAGCCGTTTCCGTCGCTGGGCTCGCGCGACAAACCGGTGATGAACGCCGACGGCAGCACGGACGTCTACTTTGGCCCGAGCGCGCCCGCGGGCAAGGAAGGCAACTGGCTCGCCACGGTTCCCGGCAAGGGGTACTTCGCGATCCTGCGGCTCTACGGCCCGACCGAAGCGGCCATCGACAAGAGCTGGAAGCCCGGCGACATCCAGAACCTCAAGTGAACAGGTATATCCGCATGACATCCGCCCTCCGCAGCATCGTTACGCTCGTCCTCGCTTCTGCGCTCGGGTTCACGACGGCGCAGGCGCAGCAGGTTCCGCTGCCGCGGACTGCTGCCGAGGTGCCCGCGCCGCCGCCGGGCACGGCGATGGGCAAGGCCTACGTGCAGACGGTGGGCCGCATGGCCTACGTCTGGGGCTACGCGATGGTCAACTCGCACAACAGGCGTGCCGGCTTCGCCTACATCAC
>CAJACZ010000159.1 GCA_903938365.1 uncultured Pseudomonadota bacterium
CGCTCGCCGGCACCGGCGCGGGCATGGACGCCTGCGCGCCCGGGGCCGGGGCCGGGCGCGGTGCCGCGGCGGGCGGCGCAAGGTCAGCGTCGCCCGTGAGCGGGCGGAACGCCAGCATGCGCAGCAGCGTCATGTCGAAGCCGCTGCGCGGGTCAGGCGCCCACTCCAGGTCGCGTCGGCCGAGGATCGCGGCCTGGTAATACAGCTGGGCGTCCTCGGGCGACATTCGCGAGGCGAGGTCGGCCAGAAGTTCCGGGCCGTGCAGTTCATCGCCCTCGTAGTCCGGCAATGCCTGCCTCAGCGCGATGCGCACCAGCAGTGCCGCCAGCGCGTCGAGCACTGCGCCGTAGTCGGGCGCCCATTCCTCGAGCGAGCGCGCGAAGTCGAGCAGCGGCCCGGGCTGGCCGTCCGCAAGCAGGCCCGCGAGGGTGGCGACCTGCTGGCGATCCACCGTGGCGAGCATCGCCCTCGCCTCCGCGTCCGAGACTTTCCCGCCGCCGAAGGCGATGAGCTGGTCGAGCAGCGACAGCCCATCGCGCATGCTCCCATCCGCCGCCTCGGCGACGAGCCGCACGGCACCGGGCTCGAAGGGCACACCCTCGGCGTCCAGGATGGTCCTGATCCGGTCGGCGATCAGCCCGATCGACAGGCGCTTGAGGTTGAACTGCAGGCAGCGCGACAGCACCGTGACGGGCAGTTTCTGCGGATCGGTGGTCGCGAGCAGGAACTTGACGTGCGGCGGAGGCTCTTCGAGCGTCTTGAGCAGCGCGTTGAACGAGTGGGTCGAGAGCATGTGCACCTCGTCGATGAGGTACACCTTGTAGCGACCGCGCGTGGGGGAATACTGGACGTTCTCGAGCAGTTCGCGGGTGTCGTCGACCTTGGTGCGCGATGCCGCATCGACCTCGATCAGGTCGATGAACCGCCCCTCATCGATTTCACGGCAGGAGGCACAGACGCCGCAGGGCGTCGCGGTGACGCCGGATTCGCAGTTCAGGCACTTGGAAAAGATGCGCGCAATCGTGGTCTTGCCCACTCCGCGGGTGCCCGTGAACAGGAAGGCATGATGAACACGGTTGGTGGAGAGCGCGTTCGAGAGGGCGCGTAGGACATGTTCCTGCCCCGTGAGCTCCTCGAAGCGACGCGGGCGCCACTTGCGTGCCAGAGCGGTGTAGGCCATCTAGGGACCCTTGGGCTTGGTGGCCGTGAACATAAGGGAGGCGGCCCGCACCAGCTTGACTCCGGCACCCGACATCACCACTACCGTTGCTCCCTTCCGGGCCTGGCGGAATTTGCGGCTGGTCGTCGCGAAGGAACCAATGCGGGACGCCATAGAAAATGGCGGAGAGGGTGGGATTCGAACCCACGAACACCTTGCGATGTTACTTGACTTCCAATCAAGCGCCTTCGGCCGCTCGGCCACCTCTCCGGTAAAACAGACTCCAGCGATTTCCCGCCTCGCACCTCACCGCGGTCCACCGCGGCCCCTGATGATATCAGGCCGAAGGCCGGGTTTCTTTCGGGCTGGAGAATTTAGGTGGGGTATCGAGACAGGGCGAGTCCGGTCCGATCGGCAGCTCCGGTTCGGCCAGCGGCGGAATCGGCACGGCGTTGCGCGCATCAGGCCCCTGCAGGCCCGCGGGTATCTTCAGGGGTGCGTTGTCCTCGACCCCGGCGAAGTCCTGCGGCTTGGCGCAGCGGGTCTCGAACAGCTTGAACTGACCGCAGCCCGTCAGAAGCACGGTGGTGGCGGCCAGCAGGGACAGGGATCGTAGACGATGCATCAGGGTTCCTCAGTGGGCCGCGACGGCCCGCAGGCCCGCAGCAGCCATGGCCTCGCGCAGCCGCGGGTGGAAGCGCGCCGAAAGCGGCGTCAACGGGAGACGGATACCGGAGTCGATCAGGCCCATTTCGGACAAGACCCACTTTACAGGGATCGGGTTAGCCTCGACGAACAGGCTTTCGTGCAGCGCGCCCAGCGGCCCGTCGATCCGGGCAGCCCCTGCCGCGTCCCCCGCAAGCGCCGCTGCCACCAGGTCGGACAGCTGTCGGGGCGCAACGTTCGCGGTCACCGAAATCACCCCCCGGGCGCCCGCCAGGACGGCCTCACGGGCCGTTGCGTCGTCGCCCGAAAGCACGTCGAATCCCGGACCGCAGAGCGCGACCAGCTCACGGATCCGGCCGATGTCGGCGACCGCCTCCTTGATTGCGGTGATTCCTGGAACCCGGGCCAGGCGCGCAGTCGTCACCGGCAGCATATCCACGGCCGTGCGGCCGGGTACGTTGTACAGCAGGACCGGTTTGCCGGCCGCCGCAGCGACCGCCGAAAAATGCTGGAAAAGCCCCTCCTGGGTCGGCTTGTTGTAGGCCGGGGTCACCACCAGCAGGCCATCGACACCAAGCCCGGAAATCCAGCGCGCACGTTCCACGGTGGCCGCGGTGCTGCTGAGGCCGGCGCCGGCAATCACCTGTGCGCGCCCGTGCGTCCGCTGGATCGCGGTGACCAGCAGCTCGTGCAGTTCCGGATCGGTGAGTGTGGGCGATTCGCCGGTAGTACCGCCCACGACGACGCCCCGGGTGCCGTTGGCCAGGTGGAAGTCGAGCAGGCGGGACCAGGCGCCGAAGTCGATCGCGCCATCCGGGCGCATCGGCGTGACCACGGCCACGAAGCTGCCTGAGAACATCTACCCACCGGGACTTAAGCGGAAGCCGGCGATGTTACGGGGGGCTGCCGCAGGCGCGCAACACTCGCGACGGACACCGCAGGGCCCGCCTGCAGGCGGGTCGCCATGGCGTGCCCCAATCGTTACACTCCAGTCCCACGCATCCAATCCATCCGGTTCAATGAAACAGCACATCGCCGTCTCCGCGATCGGCACCGACCGCACCGGACTTGTCCACGAGCTCACCAAAGTCATCAGCGACTGCGGCGGCAATATCGGCGAAAGCCGGATGGCCAGCCTGGGCTCCGAGTTCGCCATGGTGATGCTCATCGCGGGCAACTGGCACTCGCTCGCCAAGCTCGAGACCGAACTCAAGAAGTTCGCCGATTCAACCGGACTGACAGTAAACCTGCGGCGCACGGAACCGCGGGCCCCGCGCACCGACCAGCTTCCCTATTCCATCGATGCGGTGTGCCTGGACCAGAGTGGGGTCGTTTCATCGATCTCCGGCTTCTGCTCCAGCCGCGGCATCGACATCGCCGAAGTGTCCACGCGCAGCTACCCGGCGGCGCACACCGGCGCACAGATGTTTTCGGTGCAGATGGTCGTCAACGTGCCGAGCCGGCTGCACCTCGCGCACCTGCGCGAGGAATTCATGGAGTTCTGCGACTCCCTGAACCTCGACGCCATCCTCGAACCCGTAAAATCCTGACCCGCGGCAGGCACGCCACACCGCGACACCTGGAGTTCATCCCATGGGCAAGATCGCCGCAGGAAAGAAAGTCCCCGACTTCACCGCCAAGACCTCCGACGGCCGGCCCTGGCGCCTTGCGGACGCCCACGGCTCGAAGCTCGTGATCTATTTCTACCCCAAGGACATGACGCCCGGCTGCACGCTGGAGGCCCAGCAGTTCCGCGACCTGCAGGGCGCATTCCGCAAGGCGGGCGCCACCGTGCTCGGCGTCTCGCGTGATTCCTGCGCCTCGCATGCGAAATTCCGGGCGCGCGACAACCTCAACTTCGAACTGCTCTCCGACGATGACGAGGCGCTGTGCAAGGCCTTCGACGTCATCAAGGAAAAGAACATGTACGGCAAGAAGGTCATGGGCATCGAGCGCAGCACCTTCCTGATCGGAGCCGACGGCCTGCTGGCCCGCGAATGGCGCAAGGTCAAGGCGGACGGCCATGCCGCCGAAGTCCTCGAGGCGGTGAAGGCGCTTTGACGAAGCGCCGCTCCAGACGGGGACGTCGGCTGTTCGTGCTCGACACGAACGTGCTGATGCACGATCCGGCGGCGATCTTCCGCTTCGAGGAGCACGACATCTACCTGCCGATGGTCGTGCTCGAGGAACTCGACGCCAACAAGAAGGGCCTGTCCGAATCCGCACGCAATGCCCGGCAGGTCAGTCGTTTCCTCGACGAACTCATGCAGGGTGCCTCGAAGGACCGGATCGATGCGGGCCTGCCGCTGCCCTCCCAGGCCAGCGCGAATCGTGACAAGTCACCCAGCAGCGGGCGGCTGTTCTTCCAGACCCGCCAGCTCGACTCCGCCCTCCCCGACTACCTGCCGGGACATGGCGGGGACAACGCGATCCTGTCCCAGACGCTCGCACTCCAGGCCCTCCACGCGGAATCGCGCGTGGTGCTGGTCTCGAAGGACATCAACCTGCGCATCAAGGCCGCTGTGGTGGGCGTGCATGCGGAGGACTATTTCAGTGACCGCACGATCGAGGACGCGGACGTCCTGTATCGCGGCCACGAGCCGCTGCCCGTGGACTTCTGGGAGCGCCACGCGCAGCAGATGCGCTCATGGCGGGAAGGGGCCAGGACTTTCTACGAGATCACGGGCCCTGCGGTCACGGCCTGGGTCCCCAACCAGTTCGTTTTCGAGGAACGCCCCGAGGGCATCGAAGCGCGGGTGATCAAGCTGGAAGGGAGCACGGCAACGCTGGAGCTGGTCCAGGATTTCCGGGGCGACCGCCATGGCGTCTGGGGTGTCGCGGCGCGCAATCGCGAGCAGAACTTCGCGCTCAACCTGCTGATGAACCCGGACATCGACTTCGTGTCGATCCTCGGGCCGGCGGGAACCGGCAAGACGCTGCTGACCCTGGCTGCCGGCCTTGCGCAGACGCTCGAACACAACCGCTTCACCGAAATCATCATGACCCGCGTCACGATCCCGCTGGGTGAAGACATCGGTTTCCTCCCGGGCACGGAAGAGGAAAAGATGGAGCCCTGGATGGGTGCGCTGATGGACAACCTCGAGGTCCTGACGGGGAGCTCGGAGGGCGGCAACTGGGGACGCGGCGCCACGAACGACCTGCTGCGCAGTCGCATCAAGATCCGCTCGATGAACTTCATGCGCGGCAGGACATTCCTCAACCGTTTCGTGATCGTGGACGAGGCCCAGAACCTCACGCCCAAGCAGATGCGCGCCCTCGTGACGCGTGCGGGACCGGGCACCAAGGTGGTCTGCCTCGGCAACATCGCACAGATCGACAGCCCCTATCTCACGGAGACGACCTCGGGCCTCACTTATGTCGTGAACCGCTTCCAGGGCTGGCCCCACTCGGGGCACGTGACACTGGTCCGGGGCGAGCGCTCGCGCCTCGCCGACTACGCCAGCGAGGCGCTTTGAACTCGTGCCCGGCGCGCGGGTCACATTCCTTATGCGTCTCCTCCTCATGTTGTTCATGGCCTGCACGCTGTCGTTCTCGGGACTGGCCGGCGCGCAGTCATCACCCGGCAGCAACGATCTTCCGGACATCGGTTCAGGCGCCGATGCGACGCTGACGCTCAGCGACGAATACCAGATCGGCCGGATGATCGTCCGCGACCTGCGCGAGCAGGGCCAGATCCTCGACGACCCGGAAGTCAACGACTACCTGCAGGCGATCGGCTCGAGGATCGCCGCCCAGGCCCAGGAAGGCGGCCAGCGCTTCCAGTTTTTCCTGGTGAAGGATCCGGCCATCAATGCCTTCGCCCTGCCCGGCGGCTTCATCGGCATCAACCAGGGGCTGTTCACCGCCACGGCCAACGAAGCCCAGCTGGCCAGTGTCCTCGCGCACGAGATCGCGCACGTCACCCAGCGCCACATCGCGCGCTCGATCCGTGCCCAGGGCAGGCAGAGCCTCGCCTCGGCGGCGGCCATCCTGGCCGCCATCCTCATCGGTGCGACCACCGGCAGCCCCGACATGGCGCAAGCCGGCATTGCCATCGCGCAGGGCGCCGCGGTGCAGCAACGTATCAATTTCACCCGGTCTAACGAGTACGAGGCGGACCGGATCGGCATCAGCTTCCTCGCGAGCGCGGGCTTCGATCCCTACGCCATGTCCGACTTCTTCTCGACCATCGGCCGTCGCGCCGGCCTCTCGGGCAGCGTGGAGGTGCCGGAATTCCTGCGCACCCACCCGGTTACCAGCAACCGCATCGCCGAGTCACGCGACCGCGCCGCGCAGATCCCGGTCGCGATCCGCACCGAATCGCTGTCGTACGCCCTGGTGCGCGAGCGCGCCCGCGTGGTCGCCTCGCCGTCCGACAGCGACCTGCGGCCCTATTACGCTGCGCTCGCTGAATCGCGGCCGCTGAACACCGCGCAGCGTTACGGACAGGCCCTGGCGCGCATGCGGGCCGGCGAAAACGACGCGGCGGCCAGCACCCTGGTCGAGATCTCGGCCGGGCGGCCCGGGGTACCCATGCTGGAGTCGGCCCTGGGCCAGGCCCTGCTCGCAGCCGGGCGCAGCAGCGACTCGATGCAGGTGTTCGAACGCGCGCTTGCGGTGGCGCCGCGCAACGTTCCGCTGAGCCTGCGGCAGGCCGAAGCGCTCCTGCGCCTGGGCAAGGCCCGCGAAGCGCACACGCTGCTGCTGGACCTGTTCAACAACGTGCCGCCGACGCCCGAGCAGATCCGGTTCACGGCCTTTGCCGCCAGCAGCGCCGGGGACACAGGCGATGCCTATTACTACATGAGCGAGTACCACATCGGCACCGGCGACCTGCCGCTGGCGGTCAAGCAGCTCGAACTCGCGCTGGAGGCCCCGGACCTGACTTCCGTGCAGCGCGCGCGCTTCGAGGCCCGGCAGAAGGAAATCCGCGAAGTGCTGGCGCAGAGCGGCCGTCGCCGCGACCGCCGGGCCGCTGATACAATGTAAAAATGCTTTGCCGACCTTGCTCTCGTCTGGCCCGTCTGGCCGTGGTGATCACCGCCGGCCTGCTGGCGGGCTGCGCCACCACCTCGACCCCGCGCACCGCTGACCCGCGCGACCCGCTGGAAAGCCTGAACCGGGCAAGTTACGCGTTCAACGACAGCGTCGATAAGGCCCTGGTCCGGCCTGTCGCGCGGGGCTACAAGAAGGTGGTGCCCGTCTGGACCCAGACGGGCGTCTCGAACTTCTTCAGCAACGCCAAGTATCCGATCACGCTGGTCAACAACCTGCTGCAGGGCAAGCTGAAGGCCGCCGCATCGGACACCGGACGCTTCGTGCTCAACACGACCTTCGGCCTGGGCGGCCTGCTCGACCCTGCCACGCTGTCGGGGCTCGCGCGCAACGACGAGGATTTCGGCCAGACGCTGGGCACCTGGGGCGTACCCCCGGGCCCCTACCTCGTAGTGCCCATCCTCGGCCCCTATTCGATGCGCGACGGACTTGCCAGGTTCGCAGACGATTTCGTCGAGCCCAGCCACTACATCGAGGACGACAGCACGCGCTGGGGCTTCTGGCTCGGGGATCGCTTCGACCGGCGGGTGCGCCTGCTCGAGGCAGACGCCGTGCTGGACCGCACGGGCGATCCCTACGCCTTCGTCCGCAGTGCCTACCTGCAGCGTCGGGAGTACCTGGTGAGGGACGGCAACGTGCCGGTGGACGAGAACGAATTCGAGGATCCCGCGCTGGAGGATCCCGAAGCGAGCGCCCAGCCCTAGCCGGGTTCGAGCAGCGATTCGACTTCGCTGATGCGCGCTATCGCGCGCAGGTTCTCGGGCACTCCGACGAATTTGAGCGTACGACCCGCCGCAGCCGCCCACGCCAGCCATTCGAGCAGCACCGCGAGCCCGGCACTGTCCGCGGAGGTGACGCCAGAGCAGTCCACCTCGAGGCCCGGAGCCGTGTCGCCAGAAAAGGCCCGTCGCCCTTCGCCATACAGGCGCGCCGCCACCGCGAAGCTCAGTTCGCCCCGGATGCGGTAGCGCGCGGCGCCCACCTGCTCGAGGCCGGCCTCCGGCCTTGGGGCTGGCTTGCTCACTTGCGCGACTCGAGCCTCTGGATCACCGCATCGAGGCCCTTCTGGTCGATCTCCGCCCCGAAGTCTTCGCGGAAGCTCTTCACGTAGCTGATGCCCTCGATGACGACGTCCCAGGCCTTCCAGCCCTGCTCGCCCTTGCGCAAGGAGTAGTTCACCGGGATCCTGCTGCCGTTGCTCCGCGTGACCTCGGTGCGTACGACCGCTGAGGTGGCGTCGGGGGCTACCGGCGTCGACATCACGCGGATACGGTCGCCGGTGAACTCGACGAGCGCGTCGCCGTAGTTGTTGAGCAGCGACCGGTAGAAGGCATCGTTGAAGCGCTTGCGCTGCTCCGGAGTCGCCGTGCGCCAGTGCTTGGCAAGCACGAGGCGCGAGGCGTACTCGACGTCGAAATACGGCAGGAGCACCCGGTCCACGACGCCATAAAGCTTGGTGGGATCCTTGCGGAACTCGGCGCGGCGCGCGTCGAGTTCCCTGAGCATGCCATTGGCCGCGGACTCGATCAGCTGGGTCGGCCCGCTCGCGTCCACCACCGTCGAGCCTGCGACCGGAGCGGCGGCAGCAGACTGGCCCGACGCCACGCAGGGCGCCAGCACCAGGGCGCACAGCAGCACTCCGGAGAACCATCCGACTGTCGGTCTCGGGGACATCACTTGGACTCCTCGGCAGCCGGGGAGTCGCTGCCCTTGCTTGCGAAATTGGCGAAGAACTTGTTGACCAGGGATTCCAGCACGATGGCCGACTGCGTGAACTCGATCAGACTGCCGTCGCGCAGATAGGTGTCTGCGCCCCCGGGGCCGATACCGACGTACTTTCCGCCGAGCAGGCCCTGTGTCTGGATGCTCGCGTCACTGTCCACGGGAATCCGGTCATAGGAGGTGTCGATCCGGAGGGTCACGACGGCACGGAACTCGGCCGGATCGAAGCCCACGGACTCCACACGCCCGATGCGCACGCCGGCCATGCTGACCGGCGAGCCGATCTTGAGGTCACCGACGTTGTCGAACTTCGCCTGTACCCGGTAGCCCGAGCGCTCGCCGAAGCTCAGCCCGCTGCCCGGCAACTGGGTCGTGAGGAAGAACAAGGCAGCGAAGCCGAGCACCACGAACATGCCGGTTCCGATTTCCAGAGCGCGATTGGGTCGCATGGGGACTCCTAATTTCCGAGGAACGCAGCGGTGAGGATGTAGTCGAGCAGCAGGATCAGTACGGACGAGGTCACCACCGTACGCGTCGTCGCAAGACCGACTCCCTCTGCCGTGGGCGCCGCATGATAGCCCTCGTAGACCGCGACGAGACTGCAGGCCACGCCAAACACCACGCTCTTGATGACACCTTCCATGACGTCGGAAAGCTCGACGGCCGCCTGCATCTGGGACCAGAACGCACCCGTGTCGACGCCCATCAGCTGCACGCCGACGAGTTGGGCGCCGAACAGACCGATGAGATTGAACACCGCCACCAGCAGCGGCAGGGCGATGACCCCGCCCAGGAAGCGCGGCGCCACCACATGGCGCAACGGGTCCACGGCCATCATGGCCATCGCGGTCAGCTGGTCGGTGGCGCGCATCAGCCCGATCTCGGAGGTGAGCGAAGTCCCTGCACGCCCGGCGAACAGCAGCGCCGCGACCACGGGACCGAGTTCCTTGAGCAGACCGAGGGCGGCGGCGACGCCCAGTGCGTCTTCGGAGCCGAAGCGCTGCAGGAGGTCGAAGCCCTGCAGCCCGAGCACCATCCCGACAAACAGGCCGCAGAGCATGATGATGATCAGCGAACGCGCGCCGGCGTTGTAGACCTGCTGCACCACGAGCCGCGGACGGGCGAGCGCCGGCCCGGCCTGCATCAGCAACTGCACGAGGAAGATGCCCACTGCGCCGATGCGACGCAGGGGCGCGATCAGCGTGCCCTCAACCCAGCCCAGGGGATTCAAGGCTTGCCCCGACCGAGCAGTTCATCGAAATAGTCCGGTGCCGGGTAGTGGAAAGGCACGGGACCGTCAGGATGGCCACCGATAAACTGGCGGACCACCTCCTGTGGACTGTTGCGCAGTTCCTCGGGCGAACCCGAGGCCACCACCCTCCCCTCGGAGATCAGGTAGCTGCGGTGCGCGATCAGGGAAAGCTCATCGACGTCGTGGGAGACCACGATGCTGGTGATCCCGAGCGCTTCGTTCATCTGCCGGATCAGGCGGACGATCACGCCCATGGAGATCGGATCCAGCCCCACGAAGGGCTCGTCGTAGATCAGGAGTTCCGGATCCATGACGATGGCACGGGCCAGAGCGACCCGTCGCGCCATGCCGCCCGAGAGTTCGCCGGGCATCAGGCTGGCGGCCCCCCGCAGGCCCACCGCATGCAGCTTGGTGAGCACCAGCTGCCGCACCAGCGGCTCGGGCAGATCCGTGTGTTCGCGCAGCGGGAACGCGACGTTCTCGAAGACGGACAGGTCGGTCAGCAAGGCACCATTCTGAAACAGCATGCCCATGCGGCGTCGCAGGGCGAAGATCCCCGCTTTGCGCATGCCGACCACCGCCTCGCCGAACACCTCGATGGAGCCTGAAACGGGCTCGACCTGCCCGGTGATCAAGCGCAGGAGCGTGGTCTTGCCCGTGCCGCTGGGGCCCATGAAAGCCGTGATGCTGCCCTTCGGTACCTCGATGTCGAGACCGGAGAAGATGCGTCGCTCACCCACCCCGTAGTGCAGGTCAGTGACGCGCACCACGGGTTCGGGACCCCGCGGTTCGCGCGGCGGACGGACAGGCGGTTCAGTGGCCACGCGGCGCGGTCGATCCCTGGGGTCCGCTTCAGGCCGCCTGGGTTTCGAGGTCGGGCGTGTACTTGCCGGTGGTCGCCAGGCTGTTGAGCCCCGCACGCCTCGCGAACTCACGCTGGCCTGCCGCGAAGGTGGCGGCCTGCCCGCCCCAGGCCTTCAGCGCCGAATCCTGCAGCGCGCGGCCGTAGCTGAAGGTCAGTGCCCAGGGCAGCGGCTGGCGGTTCATCAGCGAGAGGTGCAGCGTGGCGTCGGTCGTGCTCTGGCCACCGCTCAGGAAGGCGATGCCCGGCACGGCGGCCGGAACCCAGCGACGCAGGCAGCGGACGGTCGCATCGGCCACCTGTTGCGGCCCGGCGCGGCTGGCGTTCTTCTTGCCCGAGATGACCATGTTGGGCTTGAGCACCATGCCTTCGAGGTACACGCGGTGGGCGGCCAGTTGCTGAAAAACCTCGCAGAGCACTTCGTCGGTGACCGACTCGCAGCGCTCGATCGAATGGTCGCCGTCCATCAGGACTTCCGGCTCGACGATCGGGACGATGCCCTGCTCCTGGCACAACGCGGCATAGCGCGCGAGCGCGTGCGCATTGGCCTCGATGCCGAAACGGGTCGGAAAACCTGCGCCGATGTCGATCACCCCGCGCCACTTGGCGAAGCGCGCACCGAGCTTGTGGTATTCGGCCAGGCGCTCACGCAGGCCATCGAGGCCCTCGGTGATGGTCTCGTTCGGGAAGCCAGCGAGGGCCTTGGCACCGGTGTCGACCTTGATCCCCGGGATGATGCCGAGCTGGGTGAGGTGATCCGCAAAAGGAACGCCGGCGCGGGTCTTCTGGCGCAGGGTCTCGTCATACAGGATGACGCCGCTGATCGAGTCGGCGATGCCGGGGGCCGTGAACAGCATTTCGCGGTAGAGCTGGCGGTGTGCCTCGGTCGACTCGAGGTTGATCGAGTCGAAGCGCTTCTTGATGGTGCCCGAGCTTTCGTCGGCCGCCAGGATGCCTTTGCCCTTGACGACCATGCCGCGTGCGATGCGTTCGAGTTCCTGGTGGTTCATCAGCCGTACCCGTTGAAGTGTTTTCGGAGGCCGACATTGTACCAAACGGACTGGTGCGCACGGCTCCGTAGAAGCCCCTGATGCACTCCTCCCATGGCATCCTGCCGGCAATCTGGACTAAAATGGTCTGGGTTTCCCGTGGCAAGGAGTCTCGCCCGTGATCCGAATCAGCAAGATGACCGACTACGCGACCGTGATCCTGGCCGCCCTGGCGCATGCGCCCGGGTGCCGGCAGACCGCGCCCGCGCTGGCGGAACGCACGCAGCTGGGTGCCGCCACGGTCAGCAAGGTGCTCCGGCAGCTGAACAACGCCGGCTTCGTCCGCTCGACCCGCGGCCTGCGGGGCGGCTACGAGCTCGCCCGGCCTGCCGCGTCCATCAGCGCCGCCGAGATCCTCGACGCGCTCGAGGGACCCGTGGCCGTCACCGACTGCTCGGTCGGCCAGGGCCAGTGCGAGATCGAGGCGACGTGCGGGGTCGGCCGCGCATGGCAGCGGGTCAACCTCGCCATCCGCCGGTCCCTCTACGATGTGACGCTCGCGCAGCTGGCCGGACTCGACTCGGGCGGACTGCGCCTCGCCTCGCTCGACCGCGAACTGCGGCCCGCTGCCATGCCCACGGCGCCCAGCGCGCCGGGCCGTTGAACAGTCCAAGGACGACGCCAACATGACCGAAACATCCCAGATCGAGGAACTCGTCGGCCGCAGCTATCGCCACGGGTTTGTCACGGACATCGAATCCGACAGCCTGCCCCCGGGCCTGGACGAGGACGTCGTCCGCGCGATCTCGCGCATCAAGGGCGAGCCGCAGTTCATGACGGACTGGCGCCTGAAGGCGTTCCGCCACTGGTTGACGCTGCCCGAGCCGGAGTGGGCGCACGTGCGGCGCCATCCCACGGACTATCAGGGCATCTCCTATTACTCGGCGCCCCGGTCCAAAACCGACGGCCCGAAGAGTCTGGACGAGGTGGATCCCAAGCTGCTCGAAACCTACGAGAAGCTCGGGGTGCCGCTCCATGAACGGGCGCGCCTGGCCGGAGTGGCGGTGGACGCGGTCTTCGACAGCGTGTCGGTCGCCACCACGTTCAAGGACCGGCTGGAAAAAGCCGGCGTGATCTTCTGCCCGTTCTCGGAGGCCGTCCACAAACATCCGGAGCTTCTGGAGCGCTACCTCGGGTCGGTGGTCCCCTTCGCGGACAACTTCTACGCCTGCCTGAACTCCGCGGTGTTCTCCGACGGGTCTTTCGTGTACGTGCCGAAGGGCGTGCGCTGCCCGATGGAGCTGTCCACCTATTTCCGGATCAACGCCGCCAAGACCGGGCAGTTCGAGCGCACGTTGATCATCGCGGACGCGGGCAGCCACGTCAGCTACCTCGAGGGCTGCACTGCACCCATGCGCGACGAGAACCAGCTGCATGCAGCAGTGGTCGAACTCATCGCCGAGGACGATGCGCAGATCAAGTATTCGACGGTGCAGAACTGGTACCCGGGCGACGCCGACGGCGTGGGCGGCATCTACAACTTCGTGACCAAGCGCGGCGAGTGCCGTGGCCGCAATTCCAGGATCTCCTGGACCCAGGTCGAGACGGGCTCGGCCATCACCTGGAAGTACCCGAGCTGCGTGCTCAAGGGCGAGAACTCCACGGGAGAGTTCTACTCGGTCGCCACGGCCAACAACTGCCAGCAGGCCGACACCGGCACGAAGATGATCCACATCGGCGCCAACACCCGCAGCACGATCGTCTCGAAGGGCATCTCGGGCGGGCGCGGGCAGAACACCTACCGCGGCCTGGTGAAGATCCTGCCCAGCGCGCGCGGTGCGCGCAATTTCACGCAGTGCGATTCGCTGCTCCTGGGCAGCCGGTGCGGTGCGCACACTTTTCCCTACGTCGAGGTGCGAAACCCGGACGCGACTGTCGAGCACGAGGCCTCGACGTCCCGGATCAGCGAGGAGCAGTTGTTCTACTGCCTCCAGCGCGGCATCCCGGAGGAAGACGCCATCAACATGATCGTCAGCGGCTTCTGCAAGAGCGTTTTCAAGGAGCTGCCGATGGAATTCGCGGTCGAGGCGCAGAACCTGCTTGCGGTCAGCCTCGAAGGCGCGGTCGGATAGGAGTCGATGAACATGCTCGAGATCAGGAACCTCAGCGCCACCGTGGGTGGCCGCAAGGTGCTGGACGGACTTTCACTGGAAGTACCGGCCGGCGAAGTGCACGCCATCATGGGCCCCAACGGCTCAGGCAAGAGCACCCTCGCCTACGTGCTCGCCGGGCGGCCAGGCTATGAAGTCACGGGCGGCAGCGTGAGCTACAAGGGCCAGGACCTGCTGGCGCTGGCGCCCGAGGAGCGCTCGCGCGCGGGTGTATTCCTGGGATTCCAGTATCCGGTCGAGATTCCGGGCGTGAACAACGTCTACCTGCTGAAAGCCGCCGTCAACGCGGTGCGCAAGCAGCGTGGCCTCCCCGAGGTGGACGCTTTCGAGTTCCTCACCCTGGTGCGCAGCCACATGCAGCTGATGCAGATGGACGAGGCCTTCCTGTCGCGCGGTGTCAACGAGGGGTTCTCCGGCGGCGAGAAGAAGCGCAACGAGATCCTGCAGATGCTGGTGCTGGAGCCCTCCCTCGCGCTGCTCGATGAAACCGATTCGGGACTCGACATCGACGCGCTGAAAGTCGTCTCGCGCGGAGTCAACACGCTGCGTGCGCCTGATCGCTCCATCGTGCTGGTGACCCACTACCAGCGCCTGCTCGACCACATCGTGCCGGACCGCGTGCACGTGCTGGCGCGCGGACGCATCATCCGCAGCGGCGACCTGGAGCTCGCCAAGGAGCTCGAGCGCCGCGGCTACGACTGGCTGCTGACGGAGGCCGCGTGAGCCGCCGCGCGGCGCCTCGCTAGATCCCCATGAACGCCTTCTCAAGACGCATCCTCGACGAACTGCGCGACGGCACGGTACTCGCGCCGGAGCGGCTCGGCCAGATCGAGACGGCACTCGCGCCCGGCCTGCCCACCGCACGCGACGAAAACTGGAAATACGCAAACCTGCGCGCGCTGGAACGCGCAAGGTTCAACCCGGCCACCGACATCGCCCCGGAGGCGCTCCTGGCCGCCTCCGCCGCGCTCCCCGCCGCCCTGCCCGGCTTCGACCGTGTGGTGTTCGTCGATGGCCTGCATGCGGCGGCGCTCGGCAGCAGCCCGCCGCCACGGGGCGTGGCGATCCTGCCGCCCGGGACAGCCGGCGCCGGACGCACGCTGATCGAGGCAGAGGTCGCCCCGCCGGCGCCGTCTTTGATGCCCACGCCGACGACGCTCGCCGCCGCCGACCTGCGTTTCGCGGCGATCAACCGTGCGCTCGCAAGGGAGGAGCTCTCGGTCAGCGTGGGGTCTGATGAGACCCGCGACATCGAGGTGATCTTCATCGCCACCGCGCCTTCCACGCGGCACGCCAGCCACCCTGCACTCAGCCTGACGGTCGGCGCCGGGGCGCGCGTTGCCGTCGTCGAACGCCATGTCTCCGCCTCCGCGGAGCCGAGCTTCAGCAACGCGCGCATCTCCATCGAGGCTGGAGCGGGCTCGAGGGTGGATCACATCCGCCTGCAGCAGCTCGGCGTCCGGGCGCAGCATGTCGAATCGCTCGAGCTCGTGCTCCACGACGGCGCGGATTACCGGCTCGTGGCCATCGCCACGGGCGCCGCAGCGGCGCGCTCCAGCGCGGTCGTCCGGCATGCAGGCCGCGATTCGCGGCTGCGCTGGAACGCGGTGGCACTGACGGGGGGAACCCAGGTGAATGACAGCTTCGTGCGGGTCGACCACGCCGCGCCGGGCGCGCGGACCGAACAGAGTTTCCGCGGCATCGCGGCCGGCCGCTCGCGGGTGGCCTTCAACGGGCACATGATCGTGCACGGGACCGCGCCGGGTGCGCGGTCGGACCAGTCGATGAAGTGCCTGACCGCCGGGCCCGAGGCAGAGGCGGATCTACGGCCCCAGCTCGAGATCTACACCGATGAAGTCAAGGCAAGCCACGGTGCGACGGTCGGCAAGCTGGACGACACCATGCGCTTCTACCTGCTGTCGCGCGGGCTCGAACCCGCGACCGCCGACGCGCTGCTGAAATGGGCCTTCATCGAGGAAGTGGTGGCGAGCGTCTCGCCCGCCGCGCTGCGCGCCGAGGTGGAGCGCGGCATCGCAGTGGCGCTGGGCGACAGCATCATCGGGGAGCTCGTGGCATGAACGATATAGTGCAACCCTACGATGTCGAGGCCATCCGTCGTGATTTCCCGGTCCTCTCGACCACGGTGCGCGGCAAGCGCCTCGCGTTCCTCGACACGGCCGCCTCGTCCCAGCGTCCGCTGCCCGTGATCGAGGCCGTCAATCACTACGAGCGCACCAGCCACGCCAATGTGCACCGCGGGGTGTACGAACTGAGCCAGAAGGCCACCGATGCCTTCGAGGGCGCACGGGAACGGACGCGGCGGTTCCTGAACGCGGCCAGCCTCCGCGAGGTGATCTTCACGCGCGGCACCACGGAGTCGATCAACCTCGTCGCCCAGTCCTGGGGCCGCAGCACGCTGCGGCCTGGTGACGAGATCCTGATCACCTGGATGGAGCATCACGCCAACATCGTCCCCTGGCAGATGCTGTGCGAGCAGACCGGCGCGGTACTGCGGGTCGCGCCCATCGACCTGCGCGGCGACCTCGACCTCGACGCCTTCCGCGCGCTGCTCACGCCCCGGACGCGGATCGCGGCCTTCACCCAGGTGTCGAACGCGCTGGGCACCGTGCTGCCCATCGCGGAGATGATCGCGGCCGCCCGCGCCGCCGGGGCGCTGACCCTGGTCGACGGAGCGCAGGCCGTGGCGCACCGGCGCGTCGACGTGCAGGCGATGGACTGTGACTTTTATGTTTTCTCGGGGCACAAGCTCTATGCCCCCACCGGCATCGGGGTGCTGTGGGCGCGCGAGGCCGTGCTGCGCACGATGCCCCCCTGGCAGGGCGGCGGCGACATGATCCTGAGCGTGTCGTTCAACGGGACCCGCTACAACGAACTGCCCTACCGCTTCGAGGCCGGCACACCCAACATCACCGGGGCGGTAGGCCTTGCGGCCGCGATGGACTACGTGGACGCGATCGGCCTCGAACGGATCAACGCACACGAGCAGCGATTGCTGGAGCGCGCGACCACCGCACTGCTTGCGGTGCCGGGCCTGCGCATCATCGGCGAGTCGGCGCACAAGGCAGGTGTGGTGTCTTTCACCCTCGAGGGCGTGCACCCGCATGACCTCGGCACCATCCTCGATGCCGAGGGAGTCGCGGTGCGGACGGGCCACCACTGCGCGATGCCGGTCATGGACTTCTTCGACGTTCCGGCGACCGCCCGCGCTTCGTTCGGCTGTTACTCCAACGACGCGGACCTGGACCAGCTCATCGTGGCGCTTGCGCGTGCACAAGAGGTTTTCGGCTGATGGATCTCAAGGACCTGTACCGCGACGTGATCCTCGATCACAACAAGCGGCCGCGCAATTTCGGTCGCCTGGATCCCTGCGACAGCGCCGCCGACGGCAGCAACCCGCTCTGCGGTGACCGGTTGAGTGTTTCGCTGAGGATGGACGGCGAGCGCGTCGCGGAGATCATGTTCGAGGGCAAGGGCTGCGCCATTTCCACCGCGTCCGCCTCGCTGATGACCGAAGCCGTGAAGGGCCTGGACGTGACCGCGGTCAACGCGCTGCACCAGCTCGTGCACGGCACCCTGACCAGCTCCACCGATTCACCGCCTCCGGCCGGGCTCGGCAAGCTTGCCGCACTGGCGGGAGTACGCGAATATCCGGCCCGCGTGAAATGCGCGAGCCTGTGCTGGCACACGCTCGAGGCCGCGCTGGAGCGGCGCCAGTCCACCGTTTCCACCGAATGACCGGCGTCCGGAGCCCGCATGCGCACCCATGAGAATGAAGCCTTCGTGATCCACCGCGACGTGCAGGCGGTGATGGTCCCGGCCGGTACCGAAATCGAACTGAAGGCCGGCCTGTCCGGATTCATAACCCAGGCACTCGGCGGGAGCTTCACGCTCTACATCGAGGGCAACCTGTACCGCCTCGCCGGCGAGGATGCCGATGCCATCGGCAAACAGAAGGTCGTCCCGCCACAGCTTCCGCCCGACGCCACCGAGGAAGACGTCCGCAGGACCGCGTGGGAGCAGATGCGCAACTGCTATGACCCGGAGATCCCGATCAACATCGTGGAACTCGGGCTCGTGTATGAGTGCGCGGTGTCCTCGAATCCCGACGGAACGCGCAACGTGAGCATCAAGATGACGCTCACCGCCCCCGGCTGCGGCATGGGCGACGTGCTCGTCCAGGACGTTCGCGAGAAGGTGGAGGTGATTCCCACCGTCGGCAAGACCGATGTAGAGCTGGTGTTCGATCCTCCCTGGAACCAGTCGATGATGTCCGAGGCGGCACGCCTGCAGACCGGGATGATGTAGGGAGCCGCCACCGATGACGGAACGCTGGGTGGACGTAGGCTCCGCCGCCGCCCTCGAGGACGGCGGGCGCATCGACGAAGAGGTCGACGGTTTTTACGTCGCCATCGTCAGGGTGGCGGGCCAGCTCCACGCCTTCGAGGACCGCTGCACCCACGACGGCGGTCCCCTGGCCGAGGCCGAGCTCTGCGTGGACGAGCAGACCGGTTGCGGTGTCGTCGTGTGCCCGCGCCATGGGTCCCGCTTCTGCCTCGCCACCGGCGAGGCCATGACGCCGCCCGCCTACGAGCCGCTGCGCCGCTTTGCGGTACGCGTAGCCGGGGCACGCATCGAGGTGTGCACTCCGTGAGCGGGCCAGGTCCTGCGCCAACCCTGCGCCTGACGCTGATGAGGCACGGCCGCGCGGAAGGTAACGACCCGCGACTGGCGGACTTCGATCGTTCGCTGGACCGGCGCGGCATAAGCGAGGTCATCGCCATGGGGCAGCGCATGGCAGGGCGCGGGCTGACCCCGGAGCTGCTGCTGGCGAGTCCGGCCGCCCGCACCGTGCAGACCGCGCAGATCTTCCTGCGGGAGTTCGACGGCGCCACGGTTGAACTGAGGCTCGAGCCCCGGCTCTACCTTGCGTCCGCCGATACGCTGCTGGAATCGATCCGCCAACGGGGCGGGCAAGCCACACACCTGATGCTCGTGGGCCACAATCCCGGGATCACGGACTTCGCCCGCTGGCTCGCTCCCGGCTTCGACCTGCCCGGGTTCGAGACGGCAGCCACCTGCACGCTGACCCTGCAATGCGCCTCATGGGACACGCTGGGCGCGGCCATGGCCAGGGAGGCCCACCCGGACCGCCCTGGCATAGAACGCGTCTTCAGTACGAATAGACGAGGTTGACCGTCGTCAGTGTGTCGGTCTTTTCGCGGCCGAGCGGCGGATCGGTGTTGTGCCGCAGGCCCAGGCCCACCGACAGCGCGAGGCTCGCGTTCATCTTGACCTCGAGCGAGAGGTCGTTGGCCGCGAAAGTGTTGTCAGAACCCGCTTCGACGACCAGTTTGTTGAGGATCTTGGTCGACTCGTTGAAGGCGTGCTCGAACTTCACTTCCCCGCCGAAGATCGGGTCGCTGGAGGTCTCGCCGGTCACCGAGTTCTTGAGGCGGCGATAACCGATACCACCCTGAGCACTGAGCTTGGTGGCATCGGTGTCGATGAACTTGTGCCCGAGACCGGTCGTGGCGCTGGCCTGATAGTCGAAACCGCTGAACCGGTCGTCTTCGTAGCGCAAGCCACCGAACCAGTAGGTCCGCTCGGAAAACTTGTAGTCCGACTGCCAGAAGCCGCCGTAGCGCTCGGCGGTCTTGTCGCCTTCGTTGGTCGAGCGCAGGGCCGCCAGACCGAAACCGTGCTTCCAGCGGTCGCTCTCGCTGGCGGCTTCCACCTTGGCGTTGACCGTGTCGGTATCCGCGTTGCCGCGCGCCAGCACCACACCCAGTTCACCCTTGCCCTTCCATGCCGCCTGCGACGGGGCCGCCGCAGCGAGCGCGAGAAGCGCACAGGCCAGATAACGCGAATTCGTCATTTCCAATCTCCCTTGAGAACCGGGGGGACGGCCCCATTATGATTCAGGCTGCATTCTGCCCGATCCAAACCGGAAAGAGACCTGCCCGAACATGCAAGAAACCATCCCGGTCACCGACGAAAATTTTGCCTCCGAAGTCCTGGCCGCATCGGCGGAGGTGCCGGTACTCGTGGACTTCTGGGCGCCCTGGTGCGGCCCGTGTCGGATGCTGGGGCCGGTACTGGACAACCTCGCGCGCGAGACCGTGGGACGTCTCAAGGTCGTCAAGCTGAACACGGACGAAGAGCCCGACACCGCAACGCGCTATCAGATCCGCAGCATCCCCGCGGTCAAGCTCTTCAGGAACGGCGCGGTGGTCGCGGAGTTCGTCGGTGCGCAGCCGCTGTCCGCGGTACGCGCCTTCGTGGAGCCTCATCTGGCGCGGGATGCGGAGTCGGGCCTGGAGCAGGCCAGGGCGCTGCGCGCCGAGGGCGCCTACGGCAAGGCCATCGATGCGCTGCGGGCCCTGCGCGCCGCGCGCCCGGACGACACTGCTGTCGCCATTGAGCTCGCGCAGTTATCTGCCCTGACGGGAGCCGCCGACGAGGCCGAAGCCCTCCTGGGGTCCCTGAGCCCGCCTCTGCAGTCGGAGAGCCCGGTCAAGGCCGGCTATGCACTCGCGCACTTCGCGCGGCTCGCGGCCGCGCCGGACGAGACGGATGTCATCCAGACGGCGCGCGTCGCCGCGGCCCGTCAACTGCTCCGGGGCGAAGTGGCTGCGGGCATCGCAGGCTTGTTCGCCGCCGCAGAGCGCAACCGCCGTTTCGCCTCGGGCCAGGGCCGCAGCGATCTGCTGAAGGCCTTCGACCTGGCGCAACCCGATGATCCGGTGCTGCCCGCGTCAAGACGGCGGCTGGCCGCCCTGCTCCACTAGCGGCCTGCGACCCGGGCGCTGGCGCTCGGGGATCGGGGGTCGGCGCTCAGTACACCTCGCAGAAACAGTAGGCGTAGAGCCGGTTGGGCTCCGCCATCCGAGCGAGCCGCTCCGCGTCCTTCTCGAGGGGCAACAGGCGGCGCGATACCTCGGCGAGCGCGGGACGTCCCGCCTGCGTATCGATCGCTCGCACGATCACGCCGGCGCTCCAGACCTTGAGCGACAGCGCGATTTCCTGCGCCCAGGACAGACTCGGCTCGAGGTAGTCGATAGCGTATTGGTCAGGCTCAAGGCCCGCACGCTTCGCGGCGCTCTGCACAGCGTCGTCGAAGGAACCGAGCTGATCGACGAGCCCGGCAGTCCGCGCGTCGAGACCGGACCACACTCGGCCCTGGCTGATCGCATCGGTCTCGTCCCGTGTTTTCTTCCGGCCCGTTGCGACACGCCCGAGGAACTCTTCATAGCCGCGGTCGATCACCGACTGGATGAGCTGCGCGGCCGCCGGACCGACCGGACGATCCAGACGAAACTCTCCCGACAGCGGCGTGGTGCCCACGCCATCGACGCCGACTCCCACCTTGGCGAGAGCCTTGTCCACGGTCGGGAACGCGGCAAAAATGCCGATCGAGCCCGTGATGGTCGCGGGACTGGCCCAGATCTCGTCGGCAGGCGCCGCGATGTAGTAGCCGCCAGAAGCCGCCACGTCGCCCATGGAGACCACGATGGGGCGACCCGTCGCCTTGAAGGCCAGCAGTTCGCGATGGATGATTTCAGAGGCGAAGGCGCTGCCGCCGGGGCTGTCGATGCGCAGCACCAGGGCCTTGATGTCACCGTCGAGCCGCGCCTGACGGACGAGTTCAGCCGTCGAGTCGCCGCCGATCACGCCGGCCGGATGTTCGCCGTCGAGGATCTCGCCCGACGCGACGATGACTCCGACCTTGCGGTCCTCGTGGGACTTGATCTTGTCCTCGGCGCGCACCACCCGCAGGTAATCCTTGAACGACACGCTCTTGTAGGAGGCGTTGTCGTCGTCCGCACCGGCCAGTTCGGCGACCCGCGCCTCGACCTCGATCGAGGACTTGATGCCCGTGACGAGCCTGGCCTCGAGCGCCACGCGCGCGGCGTCACCGCGGGCCGCGACCACCGCCGGAGAATAGCCGTCTACATAAGCGCGCAGCGCATCGGTCTTGAGTCCCCGCGCTTTCGCGACCGCCGCAAGATAGGTGTTCCAGAGATCATCGAGGTAGGCCTGGCTCTCCTCGCGATCTTCGGGCGACATGCTGTCGCGCGTGTAGGTCTCCACTGCGCTCTTGTAGGTGCCTACACGGTAGACGTTGACGTCGACGCCGAGCCGGTCGAGCGCCCCCTTCAGGTAGGTCCGGTAGCGTTCATAGCCTTCGAGCACCACCAGTCCGTAGGGGTCCACGTACACCTCGTCGGCATGCGCAGCCACGTAATAGGTGTCCCGGCTGTATGCCGCCGCGGTCGCGATCACTTTCTTGCCGCTGGCGCGGAACTCGGTGATGGCGCGGGACAGCTCGTCGAGCGTCGGCTGCCCGGCACCCGTCATGGCATCGAACTCGAGCACCAGCGCCTTGATCCGAGCGTCCTTCCGGGCCGCGTGGATCGCGTCGGTGAGATCGCTCAGCGTGGTCTCGCCGCGGGCCAGGCCGCGGGCCTCGGCGATGGCGAGCTCGATCGGGTCACCCGAACGCTGCTCGACGATCTCGCCCTCCGGGCGCAGCACCAGCGCCGCCTCCTTGGGCAGCACGGGCAGCGAGGTGCCGAGGGCGCCGACGACGAAGCCGAAGATCACCAGCAGCAACAGCAGGTGGAGGATCCGCCGGAAGCCGTCGAGGCCGCGAAACAGTATCTTGAAGAAAGCGCGCACGATGCAGTTCTCCGCCGTCTAGCGACGGCCAGTGTGGGCAATACGATAGATGACGCCCGCGAGGTCGTCGGACACGAGCATCGAGCCGTCCGCGAGCAGGAGCAGGTCGACGGGCCGGCCAGCGACCTTGCCATCGGGCCGCAACCAGCCGGTGGCGAAATCTTCGTAGCCGATGGCCCGATCGCCGTCGAGCTTCACGCGGGTGATGCGGTAGCCTGACTTCTCGCTCCGGTTCCAGGACCCGTGCTCGGCGATGAAGACCGAACCCCGATACTCGGCGGGAAACTGGCGCGCGCTGTAGAACTTCAGGCCGAGCGGCGCCACATGGGCGCCGAGGCTCTGGACGGGCGCCACCGCAGCGGCGCACTGGCCGAGCGCGCCGAACTCGGGATCGACCACGTCCGCGCCGTGGCAGAACGGGAACCCGAAATGCTGGCCCTCCCGCGACACGCGGTTGAGTTCGCAGGGGGGCACGTCGTCGCCGAGCATGTCGCGACCGTTGTCCGTAAACCAGAGTTGCCGCGTGACCGGATGCCAGGTGAAACCCACCGAGTTACGCACGCCGCGGGCGACCGTCTCGCGCCCGCTGCCATCTGGGTTCATCCGGATGATCACGGCGAAACCGTCCCGGTCGCAGACGTTGCAGGGCGCACCGACCGGGACATAGAGCTTGCCGTCGGGGCCGAAGCCAAGGTAACGCCAGCCGTGGTGCCGCTCGGCGGGCAATTCGGCGATGACAACGGGCGGGGGCGGCGCCGCGAGTCGGCTCTCGATCGCGTCGTAGCGAAGGATGCGCTGCACCTCGGCGACGTACAGCGCGCCGTCGCGAAAGGCGATCCCGTTCGGCATGTTGAGGCCGGAGGCGATGGTGAGCACCTCGCGGCTGCCATCCGCGCGCGACCGCACGGCATAGACCTTGCCTGCGCTACGGGTGCCGACGAACAGCGTTCCGCCGTCCCCGAGGGCGAGCGAGCGGGCGTTCGTGACCCCTTCCGCCCAGGTCTCGATGCTGAAACCCGCCGGCAGCCTGATGCCGGAGAGATCCGGGCTCGCGGCGCGAGCCGGCATGCCGGACACGCCCAGCACCGCAACAAGTGCGCAGATCAGGGACGCCCGAAGCGTAGAGGTCTTGAGGGAAGCCATCTGGAGGACACCGCCACGGAGATGCTGGGCAGTCTACCGCCGTCGCACGAACCCGCCAATCGGACGCAAAACGGAGGACGACCCGCGAGCGGGTCGTCCTCCTGCAGAAACCGTGCGCAAGGACCGCCGGAGCGGCCCCGGAAGGATCAGACCTTCTCTTCGATGCGGGCAGCCTTGCCCGACAGCTTGCGCAGGTAATAGAGCTTGGCGCGACGCACGTTGCCGCGGCGCTTCACCGAGACATCGGCGATCGTCGGGCTGTGCGACTGGAAGGTGCGCTCGACGCCTTCACCGTGGGAGATCTTGCGCACGGTGAAAGAGGAATTCAGGCCGCGATTGCTCTTGGCGATCACGACGCCCTCGTAGGCCTGCACGCGCTCGCGGTCGCCTTCGACCACCTTCACGTTGACCACGACGGTGTCGCCGGGGTTGAAGGGAGGGAATACCCGCGTAGCGCGGCTCTTTTCGATCTCGGCAATAAAGTTAGCCATTTTTGTCCACCTCTCGCTCGGCGAGATATTCGTTCAACAGCCGGCTCTCCTCTTCGGCGAGCCCGCGACTCAAAATCAGATCCGGCCGCCGCACCCAGGTGCGGCCCACGGCCTGCTTCAGCCTCCAGCGCCGGATGGCGGCATGGTTGCCACCCTGCAGCACCTCGGGCACTGCCCGTCCTTCCCACTCGATCGGCCGCGTGTAGTGCGGCCAGTCGAGCAGTGCCCCGGAAAACGATTCCTCGACACTCGAGCGCTCGTCGCCCAGTACACCGGGCAGCAGGCGCACAACGGCGTCGATGACCGCAAGCGCGGCGAACTCGCCGCCCGAGAGCACGTAGTCGCCTACGGAAAGCTCCCGGTCGATCCGCGCATCGACCAGTCGCTGGTCGAGCCCCTCGTAACGGCTCGCCACCAGCACGAAACCCGGCAGCACCGCGAGTTCCCTCGCGATCCGCTGCTCAAACTTTTCGCCCTGCGCCGAGAGATGGATGCGCGGCACACCGGCCTGCAAACGCCCCGTCAGCGCATCGATCGCACCGGCCCAGGGCCCCGGAACCCCCACCATCCCCGGGCCGCCACCATAGGGACGGTCATCGACCGTCCGGTGCGCATCCGGGGCATGGGCCCGTGGATCCTCGACATCGACCCGTACCAGGCCACGCTGCAAGGCGCGGCCCAGAACGCCGTGGCCGAGCGCGCCCCGCAGCAAATCCGGGAACAACGAGACCACGCCAATTTCCATCTTCACTCCCGACCCGACGTCCAATCAGAAGTCGGCCGGCCAGTCGACCCAGAGACAGCGCTCCTCCGGATCGATGCGTTGCAGGTGCTGCCGGGTCACCGGCAACCACCGCTCCGTCTCGCCCTTGACGACCATCACCGGGCTCGCCGGCATGTCGACAAAGCGCTCGAGCGTCCCGAATTCGACCCCTTCGAGGTTGCGAACCCGGAAACCGAGCAGATCGTCGCGGAAGTACTGACCCGGCGCAGGCGCCGGCAGGTCTTCCCGCCGCAACTCGATCACCGCCCCGACCAGCGCCGCCGCGTCGTCTCGTTCTGACGATCCGTCGAGCCTGGCGACCAGGCCCGCAGGGCCGCTGCGACTCGCAAGTACCTTGACTGCCACCCGTTCACGCCCGCCCCCCGTGAGGTACCAGACGCCGTGGCGAAGCAGGGATTCAGGAGGATCGGCCCAGGACTCGAGGTGCACCCAACCCTGCAGGCCATAGGGGCGACCGATACGCCCCATTTCCACCCAACCGGACGGCACGGTGTGCTACCGCCCCGCCCTGCGGATCAGACGCTTGCCTGCGCCTGCTTGCGGTAATCGCGCACCAGCGAGCGCACGCGCTCCGACTGCTGGGCACCCAGGCCCTGCCAGTGCTCGATGCGCGACAGGTCGAGTTTCAGCTTGGTTTCCCCTTTACGGGCAACCGGGTTGAAAAACCCAACGTTTTCAAGGCTTAGACCGCCCTGCCGCTTCCGGCTGTCGGTCACCACCACATGATAGAAAGGCGAGTTCTTAGCACCACGCCGCGTAAGACGGATCGTCACCATAGGTCGAATCGCTCTCGGTCTGAGGTCGTCGCGCCCGAAGCAAGTTGCCTCAGGCTTTGAAAAAAGAGCGCGGAGTCTACAGAAATCAGGCACTTGATGGAAGCGCCGCGTACGATTCCCTGCCTCCGAACGGTCGCCGGGCCCGATTCGACCCGCTAGGGCCTGGGAAACCCAGGCGGCATGCCGCCCTTGAAGGCACCCAGCATGCGCTTGAGCTTGCCGCCTTTCATGCTTTTCATCATGCGCTGCATGTCGGCGAACTGCTTGAGCAGGCGGTTGACGTCCTGTACCTGGACGCCTGAGCCGGCGGCAATGCGCCGACGTCGCGAACCGTCGATCACTTCGGGGCGCCGACGCTCCCGGTGGGTCATGGAGTTGATGATGGCGATCTGGCGGCGCAATTCACGCTCGCCCTGGTCGGTGGGCGCCGCGCCGCGCACCATATGCGCCGGCAGCTTGTCGATCAGTGCGCCCAGACCACCCATCTTCTGCAGTTGCTCGAGCTGCCCGCGCAGATCGTAGAAGTCGAAGCCCTGGCCCTTCGCCACTTTGCGGGCGAGCCGCTCGGCCTCGGCGGCATCGACCTTGCCCTGCACCTGCTCCACGAGCGCCACGACATCGCCCATGCCCAGGATGCGGCCGGCCATGCGCTCAGGATCGAAGGGCTGCAGCGCGTCGGTCTTTTCGCCCACGCCGACGAACACGATCGGCTTGCCGGTTACATGGCGGACGGACAGCGCTGCGCCGCCACGGGAGTCGCCATCCGCCTTGGTCAGGATGATGCCCGTGAGATCGAGCGCCTCGCCAAAGGCCCGGGCGGAGTTCAGGGCATCCTGCCCCGCCATGGCATCGACGACGAACAGGCGCTCGTGGGAGGCCACGGCGCGCTCGATCTGCTGGACCTCGTCCATCAGGGCAGCATCGACGTGCAGGCGACCTGCGGTATCGATGATCAGGACATCGAAAACGCCTGATCGCGCCCGTTCGAGGGCGTTCGCGGCAATATCCGCCGGATTTTGCGCAGCATCGGAGGGCATGAAGTCGGCGCCGACCTGTTCCGACAGCCGCTGCAGCTGCAGGATCGCCGCCGGACGCCGCACGTCGGTGCTGACCAGCAGCACCCTTTTCTTCTGGGTTTCGATCAGCCAGCGGGCCAGCTTGGCCGCCGTGGTCGTCTTGCCGGCACCCTGCAGACCCGCCAGCAGGATGACGTACGGCGGCTGGGCCCGAAGCTCGAAGCCGGCCCGGGCACCCCCCATGAGCGCCACCAGCTCACGGTTGAGGATGCTGACGAAGACCTGCCCCGGCTTGAGGCTGGTGGCGACTTCGGCGCCGAGCGCCTTTTCGCGCACGGCGTCGATGAAGGATTTGACAACGGGAAGCGCGACATCGGCCTCGAGCAGCGCCATGCGCACTTCGCGCAGGGTCTCGCCGATGTTCTCTTCCGTGATGCGGCCCTTGCCCGTCAGGTTCTGGACGGTACGCGAGAGCTTTTGACTCAGGTTTTCGAACATCCCATGATTATAGCCGTGATAGACCCCGATATAGCCCTGCCGCTGGCCCTCCTCGCCCTCTGCCTCGCCCTCTCGGCATTCTTCTCGGGAACCGAGACGGCGCTGATGAGCATCAACCGCTACCAGTTGCGGACCATGGCCAACAATGGCCACCGCGGCGCGATTCTTGCCGAAAAGCTGCTGTCCAGGCCCGACCGCCTGATCGGCCTGATCCTGCTCGGCAACAACCTCGCCAACAACCTGGCCGCGACCCTGGTGGCGATCCTCGTGCTGCGCACCTACGGCGACGAATGGGTGGCGGTCGGCGCCGGCGTGCTCACGCTGGTCATGCTGATCTTCTGCGAGGTCGGGCCCAAGACCTACGGCGCCCTGCACCCGCGCAGCGTGGCCGTGGGCTCGGCCTACATCTACACGTTACTGCAGTGGGTCATGCACCCGGCCGTCGTGGTGATCAGCTGGTTCACGAACGGCGCGCTGCGGCTGCTGGGGGTGAAGGTCGACCACAAGACGCAGCAGACCATGCTGTCGAGCGAAGAACTGCGCACCGTGGTGGCCGAAGCCGGCGCAATGATTCCGCACAGCCACCAGAAGATGCTGATAAGCGTGCTGGACCTGGAGCGCGTCACCGTCAACGACATCATGATCCCGCGCCAGGAAATTTCGGGCATCGACCTCGAGGACGACTGGGAACGGATCCTGGACCAGCTCGGCCAGACGCCGCACACGCGGCTGCCGGTCTATCAGGGCGACATCGACAACATGGTCGGCCTGCTGCACATGAAACGCGTGGCGCAGAGCCTGGCCCGCGGCGAACTCGACCGCGAGCGGCTGCAGGAAATCGCCCGCAACCGCGAACCGTATTACGTACCTGAAGGCACCTCGCTGACCGCACAGCTGGCGAACTTCCAGCGTGACCGGCGCCGCATGGCCTTCGTGGTGGACGAGTACGGCGACACGCTCGGACTCGTGACGCTGGAAGACATCCTCGAGGAAATCGTCGGCGAGTTCACCAGCGACCCGGCTTCGGCCACGCATCGCAACATCCATCGCGAAGGCCCCGGCGTGTGCATCGTGAACGCCGCCACCACCATCCGCGCGCTCAATCGTTCCATGGGCTGGCACCTGCCCACCGACGGGCCCAAGACGCTCAACGGTCTGCTGCTCGAGAAGCTGGAGACCATCCCCCAGGCTGGCACCCTGCTCGACATCGGGGATCTCCGGATGGAGATCCTGCAGGTCGCGGACAATGCGATCCGCGCCGTACGGGTGAGATCCCCGGTCAATCCCCCCTGAGCAGTGCCGCGGCATCGACGAGCCGCTCGATGCCGCGCACGCTGAGACCCTCGGGCGGGCGCCGCGGCACGTTGTCGGTCGCGACGAGCGCCGTGCGGAAACCCTGCTTGGCCGCCTCCCGGAGACGCTCCTCGCCATAGGCGACGGGGCGCACCTCGCCGGTCAGGCCGACCTCCCCGAACGCCACCAGGGTCTCGGGCAGCGGGCGGTCCCTGAGGCTCGACGACAGCGCCAGCAGCAGCGGCAGGTCGCTCGCGGTCTCGCGCAGTTCGAGGCCGCCCACGACGTTGACGAACACGTCGTGGTCCTGCAGCGACAGCCCCACGTGCCGGTTCAGCACCGCGAGCAGCATCGACAGGCGCGTGGCATCCAGGCCCTGCGCCACGCGCCGCGGATTGCCGAAGCGCATGGGATCCACCAGCGCCTGGATCTCCACCAGCAGCGGACGCCCGCCGTCGCGCGCGACGGTGACGATGCTGCCGGGCGCGATCACCTGCGGCCGGGCGAGGAAGATCGCGGACGGGTTGGCCACTTCGCGCAGGCCACCCTCGGTCATCGCGAAGAAGGCGAGTTCGTTGACCGCACCGAAGCGATTCTTGGTCGCCCGCACGATACGGAACCGGGACCCCGCGTCGCTTTCGAAGTAGAGGACCGTATCGACGAGGTGCTCGAGCATCTTGGGGCCGGCGATGCTGCCCTCACGGGTGACGTGCCCCACGATGAAGACCGCGGTGCCGGTCGACTTCGCGAAGCGCACCAATTCCGCAGCGCATTCGCGGAGCTGCGAGATACCACCGGCGCTGGCCGACACGCCCGGCAGATACACGGTCTGGATGGAATCGATCACCAGCAGCCGGGCCTGGTGCGCCCGCGCACCCTGCAGGATCTGTTCGAGGTCAGCCTCGGGCGCGAGCTGCAGTTCACCGCTCGCAAGGCCGAGCCGCTGCGCACGCATGCCGACCTGGTCGGCGGACTCCTCGCCGGTCGCGTACAGCACCCGCCCATTCCCGGAGACGCTGGCGGCGACCTGCAGGAGCAAAGTGGACTTGCCGATTCCAGGATCGCCCCCCAGCAGGGACACGCTGCCGGGCACGACGCCGCCCCCGAGGACCCGGTCAAGTTCAGCCAGGCCCGAGCTGAAGCGCTCCGCACCGCTGCGGCCCGCAAGCGCCGCCATGGACGGCGGAGCCAGCGCCCGGTGGGCCGTGGCCCGGGGCGCCGCGCCGGGCCGCGCCACGGGCGCGTCGCGGCGCTCCATCCTGTTCCACTCGCCGCACTGGGCACACTGGCCCTGCCATTTGGCGGACTCGGCACCGCAGGCGGCGCAGGCAAAAATGCTCAGGGGGCGGGCCATGATGTGGCGGCAATCCTAGCACGCAGGGCCCGCACGACCGGGCCGCGCACGCGCTGCGGAAACCCGGGAACAGGCGCCGAAAATGCGTCAGGATCGGTGTTGAAATGCATCGCACTCCTCAAAACTCGTGGGCACTTGGTGCTAGTGTTGGCTACCCTTGGTAATCCTGTCGGCCGCATCGGGCGCCGGAGCCCTGTTTGACCCTGCGCAATAAACTTTCGTTCGCCGGCGGCACTGACACCGGTCGTGTTCGCGAACACAACGAGGACACCATTGCGGTGGAGCCCGATCTCGGGCTGCTGGTCCTGGCAGATGGCATGGGCGGCTACAACGCGGGCGAAGTCGCCAGCGGCATCGCCGTGCGCACGATCGTCAACATGGTCCGCGAAACGGTACAGCGCGAGGACCTCGCCAGCTCGGATCCCACCACCCAGCTGTCCCGCCGCAGCATCGTGCTGCGCGACGCCGTACAGCGCGCCAACAAGCTGATCTTCCACACGGCCCGCACGCAGCCCCAGTGCGAAGGCATGGGCACCACCGTGGTCACTGCCCTGTTCCACGACAACCGGGTCACCGTTGCGCATGTGGGCGATTCCCGGCTCTACCGCCTGCGCGAGGGTCGGTTCTCCCAGGTGACCTCGGACCACTCGCTGCGGCAGGAACTCGTGGACCGGGGCTTTTACTCCCCCGCCGAGGCGCAGCGCGCCGCCAACAAGAACTACGTGACGCGGGCGCTCGGCGTCGAGGCGAGCGTGGAGGTCCAGATCCTCGAAGAGAACGTCGCGCGGGGCGACCAGTACCTGCTGTGCTCCGATGGGCTCTCGGACATGGTCGAGGACCCGGACATTCACTTAACGATAACCACCTTTGGTGATAATCTGGACTCCGTTGCCAAGCAGTTGATTCAGTTGGCCAACGAGAATGGCGGAAAGGACAACGTGTCGGTGCTGATCGCCCGTGTCCTGAACGACTTCCCCGCGCGGCGGAAGCTCCTGGACAGGCTCGATCGCCTGTTCAGATGAAGCCCATCAGGACAGGCACATGGCAAGACTGATACTCAGCCTAGACGGCCACACCATGGCCGAATACACCATGAACAAGGAGCGGTACACCATCGGCCGCCTCCCCGACAACGATATCCGCATCGACAATCCTGCCGTCAGCGGGCATCACTCGCTGATCATCAACATCCTCAACGATTCGTTCCTCGAGGACCTGAACAGCACCAACGGGACCTACGTCAACGGCAAGCTGGTCAAGAAGCACGCCCTGCAGCACGGCGACATCGTCACCGTCGGCCACCACCAGCTGCGCTTCGTCGAGGAAGACGACCAGCAGGACGAATTCGAGAAGACGATGGTCATCCAGCCGTCCGCACGGCCGCTGGACTCCGTGCGCCGCGCCGAAGCGCGCGTCGGCGCCTTCGGGGCGATGGCCGGCCTGCCCTCACCTGCTGCGCCAGCTGCCGCGCAACCGGCCTCCCCGATGGCGTCCTATGCGCCGCAGGCCCCGGCTGCGGAGCAGCGTCGGCCTGGCATGTCCCCCGACGTGCAGCCGGTGCTGCAGCGGGCGCGGCTCCAGGTGCTCTCGGGCCAGTTCACCGGCCGCGAGCTCGAACTCGTGAAGACCCTGACCACGCTCGGGCGCCCGGGCATCCAGGTGGCGGCCGTGACGCGCCGGGCCAGCGGTTTCCATCTCGTACACGTCGAGAGCGCCACCGAGGGCGACTACCCGCGCGTCAACGGCCAGCCCATCGGTGCACAGGCCCATCGTCTCGCCGACGGCGATGTGATCCAGCTCGCGGGCGTGAAGATGGGGTTCTTCCTCGACTGACCCCCTGGGGTTGCGCTCAGCGCTGCAGCCGCTGCACGCGCTGGCCGACCCCGCAGAACAGCTCGTAGGCGATCGTGCCGGAACGGGCAGCCATCTGTTCCACCGGCAACCCAGGCCCCCAGAGCAGCGCCGGGCTGCCCACGACGGCTCCCGGCACCTCCGTGACATCCACCGCGCACATGTCCATGGAGACACGGCCGACGACCGGCGCCTCGACACCGGCCACACGCACGGGCGAGCCGCACTGCAGGTGCCGCGGGACGCCATCGGCATAACCCGCCGCCAGGATCGCCACCCGCGAATCGCGAACTGCGAGCCAGCCGCCGCCATAGCCGACTGTCTCGCCGCGCGGCACATCACGCACCGCAATCACGGTCGTCTCGAAGGACATCACCGGGCGCAGGCCAAACTCCGCGGCGGAACGCCCCGGCACCGGCGACGCGCCATACAGCGCGAGGCCAGGACGCACCCAGTCACCGCGAGCCTCCTCCCAGGCCAGCAGCCCGGCGGAGTTGCCGATGCTGGTCACGGGCGCCGGGCCCCGCCCCGCGAGCCGGCGGAGGATCTCGTGGAACCGGGCGACCTGTGTGGCTGTCATGGCCGAGGCCGTGTCGTCCGCGGAGGCCAGGTGGGTCAGCCAGCGCAGTTCACGCAGCGGGGTGCGCAGGGCGCGCAGGCGCTCCAGCGCGGCCGCGCAGTGCTCGGCGCGGAAACCCAGTCGGTTCATCCCCGTGTTCACCTTGAACCACACGAGGAAGCGATGTTCGCCGCGATGCTCCTCGAGGAGCCGCAACTGCTCGGGGTCGTGCACGACGAGTTCCAGGTCGGCAGCCGCCGCCGCCTGCAATTGCCCCGGGGTGAAGACGCCCTCGAGCAGCACGATGGGCCGCACGACCCCCGCCTCGCGCAGCGCGACCGCTTCCTCGATGCGCGCGACCGCGAAGGCGTCGGCGAGTTCGAGCGCTGCGGTGACCTGCGCGATGCCGTGCCCGTAGGCGTTCGCCTTGACCACCGCCATGACCTTTGCGCCCCGGGCGGCCACGCGCAGGGCCGCCAGGTTCGCCCGCAATGCGGCGACATCGATCAGCGCGCGAATGAGCCCGCTCAAGGTCGCCTAGCGAAGCACGCCTTCGGCGTAGGAATCGGGGGCGTAATTGACGAAGCGCGAGTACTGCCCCTGGAAGGTCAGCATGAACGTACCGATCTCACCGTTGCGGTGCTTGGCGAGGTCGATCTCTGCAATGCCCTTCTTGGGGGTGTTCTTGTCGTAGACCTCCTCACGGTAGATCAGGAGGATCATGTCCGCGTCCTGCTCGATGGCACCGGATTCGCGCAGGTCCGACATCACGGGCTTCTTGTCCTGGCGCTGTTCGACGCCGCGATTGAGCTGCGAAAGAGCAATGACCGGCACCCGCAGTTCCTTGGCCAGCGCCTTCAGGCCGCGGGAGATCTCGGAGATCTCGGTGGCCCGGTTTTCCTTGTTGCCCGGAACCTGCATCAGCTGCAGATAGTCGACCACCACCAGACTTAACCCGTGCTCGCGCGCGACGCGCCGTGCCCGCGCGCGCAGGTCGGTGGGCGAGAGCCCGGGCGTCTCGTCGATGAAGATGCGTGCTTCGGACAACTGGCCGGCAGCACCGGTGATCCGCGGCCAGTCCTCGTCGGAGATCTGACCGCTGCGGATATGGCCGAGATTGACCCGGCCGATCGACGCCAGCATGCGGGTCATCAGCTGCTCGGCGGGCATTTCCATCGAGAAGATCACGACCGAGGCCTTCACGTCCCCCTTGAGCGCGGCGTACTCCGCCATGTTGACGGCGAAGGTCGTCTTGCCCATGGAAGGACGTCCGGCGACGATCACAAGGTCGCCCGGGCGCAGGCCGCCGGTCTTGCGGTCGAATTCGTCGAAGCCGGTCGGCAGGCCGCGCAGCCCACCCGGGTTTGCATGCCACTCGTCGATCTGGTCGATCAGCTCGGGCATCATCGACTGGATGGCGACGGCGCCCTCGCGCTTGCCCCGCATCCCCTGCTCGGCGATGGCGAACACCTTGCGTTCGGCGAATTCGAGCAGCTCGCGGGCCGTTTCGCCTTCGTTGTTGAAGACGGAGCTGGCGATCTCGCCGCCCGCCGTCAGCAGTTGGCGCAGCAGCGAGCGCTCGCGGACGATGGCGCCGTACGCCCGGACGTTGGCGGCCGTGGGGGTATCGCGGGCCAGCGTGCCCAGGTAGGCCAGCCCGCCCGCGTCGGCGAGCCTGCCGGCGCGTTCGAGGTGCTCGCTGACGGTGACCGCATCGCAGGGCCGGTTCTGGCCCGCGAGTTGCCCGATCGCCTCGAAGATGACGCGGTGATCGGGGCGGTAGAAATCCTCGGCGCGCAGGACGTCAGCGACGTTGTCCCACGCGGCCGGATCGAGCAGCAGCCCCCCCAGCACTGACTGCTCCGCCTCGACAGAGTGCGGAGGAGTCAGCAACTCGCCCGAGCGCCGGCTCATCCGAGGCTCACGCTGCGGGCGGGTTTCACGCTGGGTGCGCTATGCGACGGTCAGGCTTCCGCGACGACCGTCAGCGACAGCTGCATGTCGATGTCGGTGTGCAGGTGCAGGGCCACCTGGTGATCACCGACCACCCGGATCGGGCCGGCCGGCAGCCGCACCTCGGAACGAGCGAGCTTGAGGCCCTGCTGCGTGCAGGCCTCGGCGATGTCCGCGGTGCCGATCGAGCCGAACAGCTTGCCTTCGTTGCCCGCCCTCGCGGACATGCGCAGCGTGAAGGCCTTGAAGGCCTCGGCGCGGGCGGTGGCCGACTCGAGCTCTTCGCGGGCGGCCCGCTCCAGCTCTTCGCGGCGCGCCTCGAAGATGGCGACGTTGGCGGAGGTCGCCAGCGTGGCCTTGCCCTGGGGGAGGAGGAAATTGCGACCGTAGCCCGACTTCACGTCGACGCGGTCACCGATGTTGCCGAGGTTGGCAACCTTCTGCAGGAGAATGACGTCCATGATTGACCTCTGGAACCGCGCTCAGTGCTGGTCCGCGTACGGGAGCAGCGCCAGGAAACGCGCGCGGCGGACCGCCTGCGCGAGCTGGCGCTGATAGAAGGACCGCGTGCCGGTGATTCGGCTCGGGACGATCTTGCCCGTCTCGGTGATGTAACCCTTGAGGGTCGCGAGATCCTTGTAGTCGATCTGCACCACCTTGTCGGCGGTGAAACGGCAGAACTTCTTGCGACGGGTGAAACGCCCACCGCCACCTTGCTTACCATCGTTCATAGGTTTGTCCTCGGTGCCGATCAGGCGTTGTCGGACGGCGAATCGACGCCGCCTTCGGAGTCATCGCGCCGGCTGCGGCGCGGGCGATCCATGCCTTCGCCGATGGGCTCTTCGTCCTCGCCGCGCGCCATCGGCGACGGCTCGGTCACGGGACCGTCCATCTTGACGACCAGGTGCCGCAGGACGGCGTCGCTGAAGCGGAACGCGCCGGTGAGTTCGCCGAGCGACTTCTGGTCGGTCTCGACGTTCATCAGCACGTAGTGCGCCTTGTGGATCTTGTTCAGCGGATAGGCGAGCTGGCGGCGGCCCCAGTCCTCGACGCGATGCACCTGGCCACCGTTCTGGGTGATCAGGCCCTTGTAGCGCTCGAGCATGGCGGGAACCTGCTCGCTCTGGTCCGGATGGACCAGCACAACGATTTCGTAGTGCCTCATGTGTTCTCCTTGCGGTTATGAAGCCACCCGGCGAGGCGCTGCCGGTGTGGCAAGGAAGTACGGAAACCCCGTGGTGCCCGACCCCCCCGTGGAAACGGGGGCGCGAAATATAGCGAAAGCCCGGCTCAGACGCAACTTTGGCCCCTGAATCAGCGACTTGCGGACTGGCGCGCCGGGACACGGCGCTGCCGGACGGCCTCGTACAGCAGCATTCCCGCCGCCACCGAGACATTCAGGCTCTCGACGGCCCCGAGGCTGGGCAGCTGCACCAGCAGGTCGCAATGACTGCGGGTGAGCTGCCGCAGCCCGCTGCCCTCCGCACCCATCACCAGTACCACGGGCAGTGTCAGGTCGACTTCATCTGCGCGCTGCGGGGCGGCCCCGTCGGCGCCGACCACCCAGAACCCGGCGTCCTTGAGCAGGCGCAGACTGCGGGCGAGGTTCGTCACGACCACCACCGGGGTGGTCTCGGCCGCACCGGCGGCCACCTTGCGCACGGTCGCGTTGAGCTGGGCGGCGCGATCCCGCGGCACGATCACCGCGAGCGCACCGCAGGCATCGGCGGTGCGCAGGCAGGCGCCGAGGTTGTGCGGGTCCTGCACGCCATCGAGCGCGAGCAGCAGCGCCGGCGGAGCCTCCGCAGGACGCGCGGAGAGCGTCCTGACGAGCTGATCCTCGTTCCAGTGGGCCATGGGCCTCACCTGGGCCACGACGCCCTGGTGAACTCCTCCGGCCGCCAGGCGCTCGAGCTGCGCCGGGTCGCTGCGCACCACCTCGCAGCCGGCCGCCCGGGCCGCCGCCAGCAGCGCAGCAACGCGGGTATCCTCCCGCGCCTGCGCCACATGCAGCCGCACCACCCGCGCGGGGTCCCGCTCCAGCAGCGCCTGCACCGCGTGCAGGCCGTGGACATGTTCGAGCGCGCTCATCCAGCGAGCTCGATGTCGATCAGCCCCTCCACCGGGTTGGCGTTGGTGACGATCACGCGCACCGTCGCACCGATCGCCAGCCGGCGCCCGGTGCGGCGCCCGACCCAGGCGTGCCCGCCGGATTCCTGGGCGTAGTCGTCGTCGAGCAGCGACTCGACCCTGAGCAGCCCGTCGACCCCGATCCCGCGCAGCTGCACGAAGCACCCGTACTCGACCACGGTCGTCACCAGCCCCTCGAAGGTCTGGCCGAGCCGTTCGCGCAGGTAGCTGCACTTGAGGAAGGTATCGACATAGCGGTCGGCCTCGTCCGAGCGCTTCTCGAGGCGCGACAGGTCCTGGCCGAGGCTGCCCAGTTCGTCGGCGCCGAAGCGCGCGCCACTGGAATCCCGGGCGTCCAGGACGGCCTTGAGGGCGCGGTGCACGACAAGGTCCGGATAGCGGCGGATCGGCGACGTGAAGTGCGCGTACTCGGAGAGCGCGAGCCCGAAGTGGCCGATGTTCGCGGGCTGGTAGATCGCCTGCGGCATGGAGCGCACCACCAGCGACTCGACGAACGGGCGCTCGAGGGATTTGCCCAGCCGCTCGGTGATGCGCCGCAGGTCGCGCGGGGTGACCTCCTCGGGCAGTTCGCCCGGGATGCCCAGCGCCGCGAGCGCACCGAGCAGCAGGTCGAGCTTCTTCTCGTCCGGCGTGGCGTGGACGCGGAACAGGCCGCCGGCCTTCGCGGCCAGGAGCTCACGCGCCGCCGCCACGTTGGCGATGATCATGCACTCCTCGATCAGGCGGTGCGCATCATTGCGGGTGTAGCTCCCGATCTCGCTCACGCGCTGCTGGGCATCGAAGGTGTAGGTGGGCTCCGCGCTGTCGAAATCCAGCGCACCGCGCCGCACCCGGGCCTTGAGCAGTGCGCGGTACAGCGTGACCAGCGGCTCGAGCCGCGGCAGCAGCGCGCCCAGCGCGCTGCAGACCTCCGGGTTGCGCTCGAACAGCGCCGCGTAGGCCCGCCCGTAGGTCAGGCGGGCCTGGCTGCGCATCACCGCGGGATAGAACGTTGAGGTGAGCAGGACCCCGGTCTTGGAGATCACCATGTCCGAGGCGAAGCACAGCCGGTCGACCTCTGGCGCGAGCGAGCAGAGATCGTTGGACAATGCCGTCGGCAGCATCGGCAGCACGCGGTTCGGGAAATACACCGACGTGCCCCGCTCGCGTGCGTCGCGGTCCAGCGGGGTACCGGGGCGCACGTAATGACTCACGTCCGCAATCGCCACCACCAGACGGAAACCCTTGGGGTGCGGCTCGGCGTACACGGCGTCGTCGAAATCGCGTGCGTCCTCGCCGTCGATCGTCACCAGCGGCATGTCGCGCAGGTCCACGCGACCCCGCGCCTGGCTGGGGTCGATGCGCTCACCGTAGGCCTCGGCCTCCTGCAGCGCCTCGCCACTGAACCCCACCGGCAGGTTGAAGCGCGCGACCGCGGTCGAGCAGGCCATCTCCAGCGGCCGTTCCGGATCCAGGCGCTGTTCGATCTGCGCCACGCCACCACGCTCCCCATCCGGGTAACGCGTGATCCGGGCGATGACCCAGTCGCCGGCCCGGACCCCGCCCAGCGACTCTGGCGGCACCAGGCAGCGCAGCGCGAGACGCCGGTCCACCGCATGGACAAAGGCCGTGCGCCCGCTGATTTCGACGGTCCCGAGGAACGAGGTCACCCCGCGCGCAAGGATGGCTTCGACCTCGCCCGAGAGGCGGCCGTCGGCACCCTTGACCACGTTGATGCGGACCTTGTCACCGGCGGTCAGGCCAGCCATCTGCGGCGGCGGCAGGAACACGTTCTCCTTCTGGCCTTCCACCCGCACGAAACCAAAACCGGAGCGATGCGGGCTGACGATGCCTTCCTGGGCCCCCATGGGCGCCCGGGGCGCCCCCCGGTGACCCGATCCGGACTTGCGAGCGGCGCCCGACCGGGGGCCAGAACCCCCGCGTGGACTGGAGCCGGATCGGTCCGGACGACTGGAATGCGTTCTCTTCAATTGACAGACCCTCTCATGCTGCGTAGATTTCGCGGCCCACCTGCTGCCCGGGTGGCGGAATTGGTAGACGCACTAGTTTCAGGTACTAGCGGGTAACACCGTGGAGGTTCGAGTCCTCTCCCGGGCACCAAGTTGAATCAACAACTTGGGTTAAAAGCGCAGGTTGGTTCCTGGCCTCCGGCCGCAAGGCCGGATTGCCCTCCCCCTGCAGGGACTTCCGTCCCGCCCTCTGCGGCGAGCCTCACGAAGGGGCGCAGGGTACAGGGTTTCAGGGCCCACCGCCCCTCCGGCGCAGTTCATCGGTCGTGCCATTCAGGCGCGCGCTTCCCCAGGAAGGCGTCCATCCCCTCGATCGCGTCCTCGTAACCGAGATTGCAGGCCATCGCGGCACCCGCAAGTTCGTAGGCTGATTCCAGGCTCCGCCCCGACTGCGCGTAAAAAGTCTGCTTGCCCAACCCGATCACCTTGCGGCTGCGCGCGGCGATGCGCACGGCGTAATGCTGCACCGTGGCATCGAGCTGGTCCGCCGGCACCGCGCGGTTCACCAGCCCCCGGCTGGCCGCTTCGGCTGCCGTGATAGCGTCGCCGGTCAGCAGCATCTCCATCACGTGCTTGCGCGCGACATTGCGCGCCACGCCCACCGCGGGTGTCGAGCAGAACACGCCGATGTTCACGCCGGGCAGTGCGAACGTGGCCGTCTCGGCGGCCACGGCGAGATCGCACATCGACACCAGCTGACAGCCCGCTGCAGTTGCAATGCCATGCACCCGGGCGATCACCGGCACCGGCAACCCGGGAATCCGCTGCATCATGCTGTTGCAGCGTCCGAAGAGCTCATGCTGCCAGGCTGCGTCGCCGGCATGGGCGCGCATCTCCTTCAGGTCGTGCCCGGCGCTGAAGCCACGGCCTGCACCGGCGAGCACGATGACGCGTACCCGTGAATCAGCCGCGGCGGCGACCAGCGCCGCATCCAGCGCGTCGATCATGGCCCGCGACAGGGGATTGAAGCGACTGCCACGGTTCAGCGTCAGCGTCAGGATGCCGCCCTCGCGGGATTCGAGGACATGGGGGCTTTCATCGGCGAGTGACATGGGCTGCTCCGGAGTTCTGCTGACGCCCGCATCCTGCCACGGGCGATCCGGAATGCCATCGGAGTACCATCGCGCGCCATGAACCTGCCGCCGTCAACGCACCGGGCGCATTCCCGCCACCTCGAGGGCTTTGCCCTCTCACTCGTCCCGGTGGTCCTGTGGGGCATCCTGCCCGTCGCCATCGCGGGCGTGATCGACCCGATGGACGGCGTCACCCTCACCTGGCTCCGGTTCCTGGTCGCCCTGGTCGCTCAGTCCGCCGTGCTGGCCCTCACCGGGACCGCAGGGTGGCCCTGGCACCACCCGCCCGCCAGCCTGCGCCTGATGCTCATCGTGGCGGTGGGCATCGTGGCGAACTTCTCGCTGTTCTCGGTGTCCCTGCAGTACCTCCCCGCCTCGACCGGCGCGACGCTGTCGCAGCTGCAGCCGATCATGATGCTGGTGCTGGCGGCGATGCTGACGGGACAGCCTCTCAGACGCGGGCAGGCGCTGGGCGCGGTGGCCATCGTCGCGGGCACCACGCTGTTCATGCACGACCGCCTGCTCGACATCGTCCAGTGGCATGCAGGCACGGGGGTGGGCGTCGCGCTCTGCCTCGCGGGCGGCCTGGTGTGGGCGATCGGTGGCGTCGCGCAGATGCGCATCCCGCGCAGCATCGGCATCGGGCACATCATGTGGACGGTCTACGCGCTGGGCTCCGTGGTTCTGGCGCCCTTCGCGAGTCCCGCCCAGGTGCTGCGACTCGACTCCCTGCAGTGGGCGCTGCTGGCGTTCCTCTGCCTGAACACCATCCTCGCCTATTCCGCCTTCGCCCTCGCCCTGCGCCGCTGGGACCTGCCGCGGGTCAGCGCCGTGCTCGCGACAGGGGTCGTGTTCACCTATGGGACAGAGTGGCTCCTGCATGCCGTCCGTCCGGGGCTCGTCACCCCCGAGGCCTGGACCTGGTTCAAAATCGCCGGCTCGCTGCTGGTCATCGGGGGTTCGCTGTCGACGGCGCTCGCCCAGCCTGCGGTCGGTACTCAGGGCACGGAGAGCTGAGCATGCGCTAGCATCGGCGGGGAATGCAGCCCTCACCCCCCGGAGTCATCGGAATGCGCAGCGCCGTTCTCGTGAAGATGGCAGGTCTCGTGATTTGGGCCATGGCGGCATGCGCCACGGATGCGGCCCTCGGCGCCGCTCCGGCCGCCCCGCAACTGGTCCGTCCGGACGGCACCTACCCGAGCGTGCCGCTCGAGAAGGACGTGGTGGTCGTCAAGGTCGTGCAGAACGCCCCCCTCAACCTGCAGAAAGCACCGTCGCTCAGGGAAGGCCTGGCCACCAACGTCGAACGCATGGCGTACTGGATCAACGAGGCCTGCACCAAGGGCAGGAAGCCGGATTTCATCCTGTTCAACGAATTCCCGCTGACCGGCTATTCGTCCGGCACCCGCGAAGAGAAGCTCAGGTTCACGATCCGGGTTCCCGGCCCGGAGACCCAGCGGCTCGGCGAACTCGCCAAAGCCTGTGACACGTACATCATCTTTGGCAGCTACGCGACCGACGCGGACTGGCCGGGCCACATCCTGAGCCTGAACCCCGTGATCGGCCGCGACGGCACACTCAGGAAGGTCTACTGGAAGTCGCGCAACGTGATCCGTCTGACGGCGGACGAGATCCCCACGACCACCATCGAGAGCGTGCGGGACAGGTTCCGCGCCCGCTACGGCATCGAGGAGGAATTCCCGGTCCTGCAGACCGAGTTCGGCAACATCGCCGTAAGCACCGTGCAGATCGACCCGTTCGTGTTCGCGGCCTACGCCATGCGCGGAGTGGAAATCATGATGCGCACCTCGACCCTGTTCTCGAAGCTCGACGTGCAGGCTGTCGCCTACTACAACAACCTCTATTCGGCGATGTCGAACATCACCTTCCCGGCGGACTCGGGGGTACCCGCGAGCTTCGGCGGAGGCTCGCTGATCGTCGATCCGCGGGGCAAGGTGCTGGCGGAGGATCCGAGCAACAATGAAAGCATCATCGAGGCGGAAATCCCGATTGCGGCGTTCCGCAAGGGACGCACGATCCCGCGCTACCCGCTGGAAGTGGTCAAGCCGGTGTTCGACCAGTACCGGCAGGAGATCCCGCTGAACCACATGGACCTGCCGCCCGGGCAGCTGCCAAAGACGAACGAGGAGATGAAGGGCCTGCTGGACCGGATCAGCCGCTGGCTGAACCGCGCGCCGACCGCCGCCCGCTAAGCGGCGCGGCGGGCGCCTCGGTCCGCCTCGCCGCTACCCGAAAGGGTGGCGGCGCACGATGGTGTGGTCGCGATCGGCGCCGGTTGAAATGACGTCGATGGGTATGCCGGCGAGTTCCTGGATGCGCTCGAGGTAGGCCTGGGCGTTGACCGGGAGGTCCTCGTAGAGCGTGACCCCCGCCGTCGGCTCTTTCCAGCCCGGCAGTTCCTCGTACACGGGCTCGACCGCAGCGAAACCCTCGACGAACATGGGCGGCTGGAGGTGCACCTCGCCCTCCACGCGGTAACCCACGCAGACTCGGATGGTGTCCAGGCCGTCGAGCACGTCGAGCTTGGTCATGCACAGGCCGGAAATGCTCGAATGGATGATGGAGCGCCGCAGCGCGACCGCATCGAACCAGCCGCAACGGCGACGGCGACCGGTGACCGCGCCCACTTCGTGGCCAACCCGCTGCAGGTATTCGCCCATGTCGTCGAACAGTTCGGTGGGGAACGGCCCGGCGCCCACGCGCGTCGTGTAGGCCTTCACGATGCCCAGCACATAATCGAAGTTGCGCGGCCCGAGGCCCGTGCCGGTCCCCGCGAAACCCGCGGTGGTGTTCGATGAGGTCACGAACGGATAGGTGCCGAGATCGACGTCGAGCATGGCGCCCTGCGCGCCCTCGAACATGACGTTGGCGCCCTCGTCCCGCAGACGCTGCAGCGCCGCGGTGACGTCCACCACCAGCGGCTTGACGCGTTCGGCCATGGACAAGTGCTCGTCCAGCGTCTTCTGGAAATCGACTGGCGGCAGCTTGAAGTACTGCTGCAGGACGAAGTTGTGGAAATCGAGCACCTCGCCCAGCTTCGCCGCGAAACGCTCGCGCTGGAAGAGGTCGGCCACGCGGACGGCGCGGCGCGCGACCTTGTCCTCGTAAGCAGGGCCGATACCGCGTCCGGTGGTGCCGATCGCGTTGACGCCACGAGCCTGCTCGCGGGCCTTGTCGAGGGCAATGTGCGAAGGAAGGATCAGCGGACAACTGGGCGAGATGCGCAGGCGATCAAACACGGGCACGCCGCGATCGATCAGCATCTGGGATTCGCGCAGCAGCGCCTCGAGCGACAGCACCACGCCGTTGCCTATGTAGCAGGTGACCTGGGGCCGCAGGATTCCCGAAGGGATCAGCGACAGCACGGTCTTCTCGCCACCGATCACCAGTGTGTGGCCGGCGTTGTGCCCGCCCTGGAAACGCGCGACCGCGGAAGCCTGTTCGGTGAGCAGGTCGACGACCTTGCCCTTGCCTTCGTCACCCCACTGGGTGCCGATCACGACGACGAAACGACCCTTGTTCATGAGCGTATGAAAACCAGAAGTAGGAGACCGCACACCATGCTGCCGAGGCCCGCCAACCGCAGTTGCGAATCAGGGACCGAGAGCAGCTGGGCAATGGCGCGTTTCAGGCGCTGCGGGTTCAGGAAAGGCACGATGCCCTCAAGCACCAGGAACAACGCGAACGCCGCGAACAGGTCCGGCCACTGGAACATGGACCCGTCCGCGCGAGAGTGTCAGCGATTCGCGCCGCCGGTCGGCGAACGCAGGTACCGGAAGAACTCGCTGTCCGGGGAGACGACCATGATGTCCCCTTCCTTGCCGAGCGAGTTCTTGTAGGCCTGGATGCTGCGGTAGAAGGAATAGAACTCAGGGTTCCGGCCATAGGCCGCCGAGTAGACCGATGCGGCCCGGGAGTCGGCCTCGCCACGGATCTTGAGCGCGTCTCGGGAGGCGTTCGCGATGATCTCGGTGCGCTTGCGGTCCGCCTCGGCGCGGATGCGCAGGGCGTCCTTCTCGCCCTCACCCCGCAACTGGCGGGCCAGGCGGTCGAAGCTCTGCTGCATGCTAGCGTAGACGCGGCTCGCCACGTCCTCCGGCAGGTCTATGCGCTGCACGCGCACGTCGACGAGTTCGAGTCCGAGGTTCTCGACGGTCTTGCTCGCACGGCCGTACATGTCGCCCGTGAAGGCCGTGCGCTCGGCGGAGACGATCTCCTGCAGCGTCCGCTGTGCGACGGCGTTCTTGATGCCGTCCTTGACGATGTCGGAGAGACGCTGCGCCGCCGCGCCCTCGTTTTCGCCGAAGGTGCGGAAATAGCGCGCCGGATCACGGATGCGCCACTTCACGTAGTAATCCACGACCAGACCACGGTTCTCGCTGGTGAGGAAGGTCTCGCCCTGGAAGCTCTGCGACACCACCCGGCGTTCAAACTTGATGATGGTGTCGATGGGGAACTTGAAGTGCAGGCCCGGACCGTAGCCCGTGCCGCGGATCTCGCGGAACTGGGTGCGGATAGCCAGTTCGCTCTCGGCCACCGTGAACACGCAGGTGCTCAGGACGAACAGAATCGCGAGGATGGGAGCAAATATCGGGAACCCACGAGGCATCAGCGTTCTCCCCTCTGGCGCGGGTCAGCGACGACCGGCACGTCCGGATCCGCCCCCGCAACCCCGGCGCGCGGCGCGGTCACCGTGGTCTCGTTCTCGCGGGTTCCGCGATCCAGCATCTTGTCGAGGGGCAGGTAGATCATGTTGCCATTACCCGACTTGGAATCGATCACGACCTTTTTCGAACGGGACATCACGTTCTCGACCGCATCGATGTACAGGCGCTCGCGCGTCACCCGCGGCGACGCTTCGAATGCGGAGAGCAGCTGCGAGAAGCGGAACGCCTCACCTTCGGCGAGCGCGACCACCTGGGCGCTGTAGCCCTCGGCTTCCTGGATCTGGCGCGAAGCAGAGCCTTCGGCCACCGGCAGGATGCCGCTGGCATAAGCCTCGGCCTCCTTCATCAGCCGTTCCTTGTCGGCGAGCGCCTTGTTCGCGTCGCGCTGGGAGGGCACCACGGCCTCGGGGACCTGGATATCCGTGAGGTTGACGCTGGTCACTGCGATGCCCGCGCCGTACTGGTCGAGCGTGCGCTGGATCAGTTCGCGCGTGAGCGTGGTGACCTGCTCGCGATTGGACACGAAGATGGTTTCGAGATTGCTGCGACCCACGACCTCGCGGATGGCGCTCTCGCTGACTTCGCGCAGCGTCTGTTCCGGCTGGCGCACCTGGAAGAGGTACTTCACCGGGTCGCGCAGCTGGTACTGCACCGCCAGCGCCATGTCGATCAGGTTGATGTCCTGGGTCAGGACCCGCGCCTTGTATTCGACGCTGCTGACCTGCTGGGTATTGACCAGCGTCACCCGTTCGACGGGCCAGAAGTGGAAGCCGAGTCCGGGGTCCCGCAGGGTGACGAACTTGCCGAAACGCTGCACGACGCCGCGTTCGGCGGCGCCGACCTGGAAAAAGCTCATGTAGAGCCAGAAGGCGACCGCGATGCCGACCACCAGCAGCGCGGTCGAACGGCCGTCGCCGCCCGCGGCCGCGTCGCCCGGGGGTTCGCCGGGGCCGCCGCCGGGGCCGGCTCCCTTCAGAAGGGCCTCGAGCTTGCGCTGGAAGCTGCGGAATGCGTCATCGGGGCCGCCGCCGCCCTTGCCGGGCTTGCGCCCCCAGGGATTGTTGCTGCTGCCGCCAGGTTGGTTCCATGCCATAGTTTTTCTTGCGCCGAAGTGGTGGATCAGGGGGCGCGGGGATCGTCGGGAGATTGTAGGTACCCGTCAGCGGACACACAAGTTTGGGCCGCAGCCTGCAGTTCGATGACTTCGACACCGGCCATGCGCGCGAGTTCAGCCTGCTGGGCCTCGGGGATTTCCGCGATGAGTTCGAGCGTGCCGTCGGCACCCACCGTCTCCTCGCGCACCGCCCCCGCCGCGAACAGGCGCGCCCGCAGCGCGCCCGCCCGTCGCGGATCGACCCGGACCCGCACCCGGCGCGCAAACACGGAGAGGCGCTCCGCGACCGCCTGCATCAGCGCGTCGAGTCCAAGTTTGTGCGCGGCCGACACCCAGGCGCTCCGGGCCATGCCATCGGCGTCGCGCTCGATGCGCGGTGACAGTTCCAGCCGGTCGATCTTGTTGAAGACGCGGATCTGGGGGATATCGCCGGCACCCACTTCCCGCAGCACGGCATCGACCTGGTCGATGCGCTCGTCGCGGCGCGGATCGCTGGCGTCGATCACGTGCAGCAGCAGGGTCGCCTCGCGGGCCTCGGTCAGGGTCGACTGGAACGCCGCCACCAGCTCATGCGGCAGTTCACGGATGAAACCGACAGTGTCCGCGACGACGATCGGACTGCCGCCCGGCAGCAGGACGCGCCGGACGAGCGGGTCGAGGGTGGCGAAAAGCTGGTCGGCGACATAGGCATCGGCGCCGGTGAGGGAACGGAACAGGGTCGACTTGCCGGCGTTGGTGTAGCCGACCAGCGCCACGGAAGGAATCGGGATCTCGACGCGCCGCTGCCGCCCGGTCTCGCGCTGCTGCTGGAGCTTCTCGAGGCGCCTGGAGAGCACCTTGACGCGCTCCCCGAGCAGGCGTCGGTCGGTCTCGAGCTGGGTTTCGCCCGGACCGCGCAGTCCGATGCCGCCCTTCTGGCGTTCGAGGTGGGTCCAGCCGCGCACCAGCCGCGTCGCGAGGTGCTTCAGCTGCGCGAGCTCCACCTGGAGCTTGCCCTCGTGGCTGCGGGCGCGCTGCGCGAAAATGTCGAGGATCAGCGCATTGCGGTCGAGTACGCGCCGGCAGACGAGTTTCTCGAGGTTGCGTTCCTGGCTGGGGGACAGCGCGTGATCGACGAGCACGACCTCGGCATCGCATTCCTCGACTGCGGCACGGATCTCGTCCGCCTTGCCGCTGCCGACGAAGAACTTGGGTTCCGGGCGTTCGCGACGGCCCGTGAGGGTCCGCACGGGCAATGCGCCCGCAGACTCGGCGAGTTGTGAGAATTCGTCGAGATCTTCCTGTTCGACGGGGCCACCGAGGCCGATCCGAACCAGAAGCGCCCGCTCGCCGCCGCTGGGGCGATCAAACATGCAGCGTTACCGGCTCACGCCGACGCGCGCAGAGAATCAATCCCCGGCGACCTCGGAACCTTCGGGCTCGTCACCCGTGGGCACGCGGACGTTGCGCGCGGGCACCACGGTCGAGATCGCGTGCTTGTAGACCATCTGGCTGACGCTGTTCTTCAGCAGGATCACGAACTGGTCGAAGGAGTCGATCTGCCCCTGGAGCTTGATGCCGTTGACGAGGTAGATCGAGACCGGGATCCGCTCCTTGCGAAGCTGGTTCAGGAACGGGTCCTGCAGGGACTGGCCTTTGGCCATGACGTTCTCCTTGTTGTAGGGGCGCCTTGGTGATGGCGCTCAGGCGGGCCGCCCCGACGGCTTGCCTTCCGTGGCAATGATCATAGGCGGACTTTTTCATCTTAACACGCTGTACATCGCGCAATCACGCCATCAGAGCAGTTCTCGAAGCGATTGCGTCCAGCGCTCTTCCGCCCCGGTTTCGAACGGGTCGATGCGGCGCCAGCCCGGGTCGGCCTGGATCCACGTCAGCTGCCGCTTGGCGAGCTGGCGGGTAGCGGCGATGCCGCGCTGCACCGCCTCGTCCAGCGTGCCCTGCCCGCCGAGGTGCTCCCAGAGCTGTCGGTAGCCAACCGCGCGCAGCGAACTTGCCTGCGAGGCGGCACCGAGCCGGTCGCGCAGCCCCTGCACCTCTTCGACGAAGCCTTCGGCCATCATCCGGTCAAACCTCGCCGCGATCCGCGCATGCAGGAGGCGCCGTTCGGCAGGCACCAGCGCCCAGCGGGCCAGGCGCAGCTGGTGCGACGGCGCGGTAGCGCGGTGCCAGTCGGACATGGGCTTTCCGCTCAAGGCGTAAACTTCGAGCGCGCGCTGGATGCGCTGGGAATCGTGCACATGCATGCGTGCCGCGGCCAGAGGGTCGACCCCCGCCAACCGGGCATGCAGGGCCGGCCAGCCGAGCCGGGCGGCCTCCAGGTCGATGGAGCGCCGGATGTCGAGGTCGGCGGGCGGCAGGACTGCGAGGCCGCGGATGAACGCCCCGAAATACATCATCGTGCCGCCCACGAGCAGTGGGATCCGCCCGCGGGCCCGGATGTCGCGGATCGCCGCCAGCGCGTCGGCCACGAACTCGCCGGCGTTGTAAGGCTCCTCGGGCTCACGGATGTCGAGCAGATGGTGCGGTACCTGTGCCCGGACCTCGGGCGCAGGCTTAGCCGCGCCCACGTCGAAGCCGCGATACACCTGGGCGGAATCGACGCTGATGATCTCCACCGGCCACTTGGCCGCCAGACGCAGCGCCCAGTCGCTCTTGCCGCTGGCCGTCGGCCCGCACAGCAGAATGGCTTCAGGCCGCGGGTCAGCGTCCACGGAGGAAAAGCAGGTCGAGTTGACCGAGCGTGAGCAGTGTCCACGTCGGTCGCCCGTGATTGCACTGCCCTGCCCGCTCGGTCTCCTCCATCTGGCGCAGCAGGGCATTCATTTCCGGGATCGACAGCCGTCGGTTGGCATGGATCGCCGACCGGCAGGCCAGGCTGCCGAGCAGACCGTGGGCAGCGGATTCGAGGTGGTGGGTGCCCTGGTCCTGAAGGACGTCGCGGACGACTTCCCGCACCAGCGCCGCGACGTCGCCTCCAGCCAGCAGCGCCGGTACCGCACGGACCGCGAGCCGACCGGGCGCCAGCAGGTCGATCTCGAATCCTGCGCGCGCAAACTCGTCGCCCACCCCAGCGAGGGCATCGGTCTCGTGCGCGGCGAGTTCGACGACCACTGGGTGCAGCAGCGTCTGCGAGGCCGGCGCCTCGCCGAACTCACGTTTGAGCCGCTCGTAGAGCACGCGTTCGTGGGCCGCATGCGCATCGACCAGGATCAGGCCGCGCTCGCTCTGCGCAAGGATATAGACCCCGTGCAACTGCGCGAGTGCGGTGCCGAGACTGCCCGCAGCCTCGAGCGGCGCCACCATGGCCGGCGCCGGCCCGGGCTCGGCAACGCCGCCGGACAGCGCCCCTGGCTCACGGCCCCAGGACAGCGTGAATCCCGGCCCAGGCGTCGGGCCCGCCGCATGCGACGGCTCACCCTGCGGGTAGCCGGGGCCTGCGGGAAAAGCGGACTGCGGCGCATCGCCGGGCGCCGCATCGAGCCCGGTGGGAGGGGCCGCCTCGCCCGCGCTCACGGCGAGCGCACCCGCCACGGCCCGGAAGACGAAATCATGGATCTGTCGGCTGTCGCGGAACCGCAGTTCGAGCTTCTGCGGGTGTGCGTTCACGTCCACCAGTTCAGGGTCGAGCTCGAGGTAAAGCAGGTACGCCGGCTGCCGCCCGTGGTAGAGGACGTCCCGGTAACCGAGCCGCGCCGCGTTGGCGAGCAGTCGATCCCGTACCGCGCGGCCGTTGACGTAGAAGAACTGCTGGTCGCTGGAGGATCGGGCTGCCTGCGGTTGTCCGACCCAGCCCCACAGTCGGACGGGCCCCGAGGCCCGGTCGATGGGCAGGCAGGCGTCGGTAAAGCCGTCGCCCATGATGCTCGCGATGCGTGCGCGCTGCGCCTGCACGGAGGTCGCGAGGGGGGCGTCGATCAGCACCCGCCCGCCATGACGCAGCCGGAACGCCACCTCGAAACGCGCGAGCACGAAACGCTCGACCAGACGCAGGATGTGGTTCAGCTCGGTGCTTTCGGCGCGCAGGAACTTGCGGCGCGCAGGCACGTTGTAGAACAGGTCCCGGACCTCCACCAGCGTGCCACGGGGCTGCGCAGAAGGCGCTGGTGCGGCCACCGCGCCGCCCTCGACGCTCACCTCGAACGCCGCCACGGCGCCGGCGCTGCGCGAAGCGATGCGCAGGCGGGCGACGGAGCCAATGGACGGCAGCGCCTCGCCCCGGAAGCCCAGGGTCTCGACGGCGGCCAGATCATCGAGGGAGGCGATCTTGCTGGTCGCATGTCGCTGGATCGCGAGGGCGAGTTCGGCCGGCTCGATACCGCGACCGTCATCGAGCACCCGGACCAGCGCCATGCCACCGGACTCGACATCGATGTCGATGCGCGTGGCGCCCGCATCGAGACTGTTCTCGACGAGTTCCTTGACGATGGACGCAGGCCGCTCGACCACCTCGCCGGCGGCGATCTGGTCAACGAGGGCGCTCGGCAGGAGCTGTATGGGCATGGCGGAGCGGCAGGCGCGGAGGGTCGGGCGGAGACTCCGCAGCGGCAGCGGGATTCTACTGGAACGCCGGGCTCAGCGGTCGATCCGGGCCGCCGCGACCGGCGGGGATTTCCTCTCGTTCGCAAAGCGCGTGCCCTCGGGAGGATGAGTACCGAAGTACGAATGCACGCCGCGGAAGATGGCCTCCGCCAGCGCCCTGCGGCGGTCCTCGCGACGCAGCATCTGCTCGTCACCGGGGTTCGAGATGAACGCGGTCTCGACCAGCATGGACGGGATGTCGGGCGACTTCAGCACCACGAAGCCCGCCTGCTGCACGGCCGGCTTGCGGACCTCGCTGACCCGCCCCATGGCGCGCAGCACGCGCTCGGCGGCCTGCATGCTGGCGCTGATGCTGGCCGACTGCGACAGGTCGAGCAGCACCGAGGCGAGCATGCGGTCCTTGTCGTCCAGCGAGACACCGCCCTTGAGATCCGCTGCGTTCTCGCGCTCGGCCAGCCACCGCGACTGCTCGTCGGTGGCGCCTTTCTCCGAGAGGACGTAGACCGAGCCTCCGGACACGCCTGGATCACGAACAGCATCGGCGTGGACCGATACGAACATGTCGGCTTTCGCGGCCCGCGCCCGGTTCATGCGCTGCCGCAGCGTGAGGAAGTAATCGCCATCGCGCGTCAGCACGGCGCGCATGCCGGGTTCGCGGTTGATCCGCGCGGCGAGCTCGCGCGCAATGTCGAGCACGACGGTCTTCTCGTAAGTGCCGGCGCGCCCGATGGCCCCGGGGTCCGGCCCACCGTGCCCGGCGTCGATCGCGACGACAATCTCTCGGCCGTTCTCGGCCGGCGCGTGAGCCGCCCGCACCGCCACGTTGGCGGTTCTGCCCGCAGCGGCGGGCGCAGCATCCGCTGCCGCGGTCGTGGATGAGGGAGCGGGCGCGGGTGCTCCCAGTTCGATGACCAGCCTGGCCGCGCGCTCGCCTCCCGGCTGACGCAGGCGCGCCGGTGTGCCGCGGGGCAGCTCGACCACGACACGCAGATCGCCGTTGGCCTGGGGCCCGATGCGCACGGAAGTCGCCAGCCCTTCGCCCGCCGGCGCCCTGCCGCCCGCAGCGAAACGGACCGCGCGCAGATCCACCACGGCGCGACGCGGGTTTTCGAGGATGAAGAACCGGTGCCTTGCCGGCGCGGAGAGTTCGAGCACGACCTCGGTGCGCGTCGCCTCCGGCACGAGGCTGATGCGGCGCAGTTCGCTCCCGGCAGCCCATGCCGGGGCTCCCGGCGAGAGGCCGGCGAGCATCAGGCCGCAGACGGCTACAGCCCGGACGAGAAAAAAGAACGATGCTGGCATCGGGACATAATCTACGGGCCCTGCGGAGCGAAATTCAAGCAAAAAGAACGCTCTGCCGCATGATCCTCAGGCCGCATCGGGCTGCGAGAGCCGCTGGAGCCAGCGCTCGCCGGCCGGAGAACCGGGGCTCGCTTCCAGCCAATGTTCGAGCGGACCTGCCGTGAGCCGCAGCGTGAGATCGGGTGGTGGCAGCGCACCGGCCCCCCGCTCCGGCCATTCGATCAGCCAGACCGAGCCTGGGAGGTCGAAATCCCCGAACCCCAGTGCCGCCACATCCTCGGGTACCGCCAGGCGATAGAGATCCACGTGGAGCACGCGGATGCCGTGCGGCTCGTACTGCTCGAGCAGGCTGTAGGTGGGACTGCGCACCGGCCCCACGACGCCGAGCTGCCGGAGGAAGCCGCGCACGAAGGTGGTCTTGCCGGCGCCCAGGTCGCCGGTGAGGTACACCCGCAGCGCCCGCGGCAGCCCTGTGGGCAGGGCGACGGCGAATTCCGCCGCAAGGGCCTGGGTGTCTGCCTCGCTGCCCGCGCGGCGCACCCAGGGGGCGGTGGGTTCCCGGTCGCTCACGCGTTGACCCATGAGCGCAGCCCGCGGGCGACGTCGCCCGCCAGCAATCCGCGCTCGCCCCGCCGCGCCTCGGCATCGCCCGCCAGCGCATGCGCCAGTACGGCCACTCGCGTGGCAGCCCAGGGATCCGGCATCTGGGCGCGGATTCCGGCGAGCGCGCCGGTGAGTACATCGCCCATCCCTGCCGTGGCCATTCCCGGGTTCCCCTGCTCGCAGAACGCCGCGATGCGGCCTCGCGAACCGACCAGTGTTCCCGCGCCCTTCAGGACCACGATCCCGCCAAATCGGGCCACCAGCCGCTCCAGCGCTCCGAGCCGATCCTGCTGGACCTCGGTCGTGCTGCAGCCGAGCAGGCGCGCAGCCTCGCCGGGATGCGGCGTGAGGACCCAGTTGCCGCGCGGTCCCAGTCCCTGCGCGGCGATGAGGTTGAGTGCATCGGCATCGACGATCAAAGGTTTGTCGGTCTGCATGACCCTGTGCAGGACGGCGCGCGACCAGTCGGACGTGCCGAGGCCCGGGCCCACGGCCACGACATCGGCGCGCTCGATGAAGCCGTCCACTGCAGCGACGTCGTGCAGGGCCTGCACGATCAACTCAGGCCGGTGCGCCGCGACAGCGGAGGCACATTCGGGGGCCGCCAGCACCGTGACCAGACCGGCGCCCACCCGCAGCGCAGCCTCGCCCGCCAGGGCGGTGGCACCGGGCATGCCGGGGCCGCTGCCCACGATCAGGATCCGCCCGAAGCTGCCCTTGTGAGCGGCCCGCGCGCGCCGCGGCAGGCCAGCGGCGATCTCGGTCTGGAGCATGCGTTGCAGGCGCGGCTCCGGCGGCGGATCGGGCGTGCCTACCCCAAGGTCGTCAAAGAACAGCGTGCCGCAATAGTCCGGACCGTCGCCCAGGAAGAGCCCCGCCTTGAGCCCGACGAAACTGATGCTCGCGGTGGCGCGCACAGCGGCGCCGCAGGGCAGGCCGGTGTCACCCGACAGGCCCGACGGGATATCGAGCGACAGGACTGGCTGCCCAAGGGCATTGATCGCCGCAATGACGGCGGCCGTGTCGCCGCGGACGGGGCCCTCGAGCCCGGTGCCGAGCAATGCATCGATGATCACCTCGGCCGAGGCCAGCGCCGCGGCGCTGAAGGGCTCGACCGCGCCGCCGCTGGCGATCCAGTCCTGCCAGGCCCGCTGCGCGTCGCCGCGCAGGCGAGTCGGCTCGGAGGCCGCAAGCACGCGCACTTGGAGGCCCGCGGCGCGCGCCATCGGGGCCAGTACATAGCCGTCACCGGCGTTGTTGCCCGCCCCGCAGACGATCGCGATGCGCTGCGCTGCAGGCCAGTGCCCGCGCAGCACACGCAGGCTCGCTTGCCCTGCGCGCTTCATCAACGTGTAGCCGGCCACGCCCTGCTGCTCGATGGCGTGGGCGTCCAGTTCCCGGACCTGACGGGTCGAATAGATCGCAGTGGGCAAGGCCATGCCGCGATTATACTTCCGCCCTGCCCCCATGCCCGCACCCACCGCACTCGACCTCGAAGACCTGCGTCGCGAACTGCCCGCACTCGCGGCGCAACTCGGCTTCAACGCCATCGGCGTTTCCGGCATCGATCTGGCAGCCGACGAGGCGCGCCTGCTCGAATGGCTCGCGGCGGGCCGCCACGGCCGGATGCATTACATGGAGCGCCACGGCACGCTCCGCAGCCGCCCGGCGGAGCTGCTGCCGGGCACGCTGCGGGTGATCAGCGCCCGCATGGACTATTGGCCCGGGGATGCCGCGGACGCCGAGACCACGCTGCACTCGCCATCGCTGGGCTATGTCTCGCGCTACGCGCTCGGGCGTGACTACCACAAGGTGCTGCGCGGAGCGCTCCAGACGCTGGCCGGGCAGATCGTCGAGCGCGTCGGGGCCTTCGGCTATCGCGTGTTCTCGGACTCGGCGCCCGTGCTCGAGAAGGCGCTTGCGCGCAACGCGCGCCTCGGCTGGATCGGCAAGCACACCAATCTCATCGCGCGCGATGGCGGCTCGTATTTCTTCCTCGGCGAAATCTACACCGACCTGCCGCTGCCCATCGACACGCCCGCCGAGGCGCACTGCGGCAGCTGCGAAGCCTGCATCCCGGCTTGCCCGACCGGCGCGATCGTCGCCCCCTGGCAACTCGACGCGCGACGCTGCATCTCGTATCTCACGATCGAGCTGGACGGGCCGATCCCGGAGGAGCTGCGTCCGCTGCTCGGCAACCGGATCTACGGTTGCGACGACTGCCAGCTCGTCTGCCCCTGGAACAAGTTCGCGCGCAGCGCGGCGCACCCGGACCTGAGCCGCGTGCGGAACGGACTGGATGCAACTTCGCTGTCGGCTTTGTTCGCCTGGACGGCAGCGGAGTTCGACACGCGGATGCAGGGCTCGGCGATACGCCGCATCGGCTACGAACGCTGGCTGCGCAACATCGCAGTGGCGCTGGGCAACGGGCCGCCGGTGCACGAGGCGCTGGCCGCGCTCGAGGCACGGGCCGACGATCCCTCTGGTCTGGTCCGGGAGCACGTCAGCTGGGCACGGGCGCAACTGCTGCGCCGCGGCGCCTCAGGCTGAGCCGGCCCGACTGAAGCGCAGGTTGTCGATCAGGCGCGCGCGCCCGAGTCGCGCCGCGACCAGCACCACCAGGTCGCGATCACCCGCCGCGGGGGGTTCCAGGTCGGACGCACGCCGCAGGGTGAAGTAATCCAGGCTGAAACCGGCGCGGGCCAGCGACGCCGCCGCCTCGGACTCGATCACCTCGAGCGGGACCCGCCCGCCAACGGCGGCCACGACGGCACGCTGCAGTTCCGCGTGGATCGCCGGCGCCACGGCGCGCTCCGCGGCATCGAGGTACTGGTTGCGGGAACTCATCGCCAGCCCGTCGGCTTCGCGCACCGTCGGTGCACCCACGACGCGTAGCGGCAGGCAGAGATCACGCGCCATGCGGCGGATCACCGCCAGCTGCTGGTAGTCCTTCTCGCCGAACACCGCGACATCGGGCTGCACGATGTTGAACAGTTTGGCCACCACCGTCGCAACACCCTCGAAGTGACCGGGACGGAAGGCCCCGCAGAGAATCTCCGACAGGCCGGGGACTTCGACCCGCGTGGCGCGGCCCGCCCCTTCGGGATACATCTCGCCCACGTCGGGCAGGAACATCAGGTCGCAGCCGGCCTGTTCAAGCATCCCGGCATCTCGCTCGGGGGTGCGCGGATAGTGGTTGAAATCTTCGTTGGGCCCGAACTGCATCGGGTTGACGAAGATGCTCGCGACGAAGCGCTGGCCATGCTGGCGTGCAAGGTCGATGAGGCTGATGTGCCCGGAATGCAGGTTGCCCATGGTCGGCACGAACGCGACCTGCTCGCCGCCGCGCCGCCAGTGCGCGACACGTTCACGCACCTCGGCGATTCCAGTGAGGATTTCCATCAGCTGAAGCAGTGCTCGGGCGCGGGATAGCTGCCGCTCCTGACCGCACCGACATAGCGCCGGATCGCATCGAGGTTACCCGCCGCTCCGTCCATGCAGTTGAGCACGAAGCGCGGCTTGCGGCCCGTCGTGATATCGAGGACGTCATAGAGCACCAGGATCTGGCCGTCCGTATGCGGACCTGCACCGATCCCGATCACCGGCACCTCGAGGGCCTCGGTGATCCGCTGCCCCAGTTCGGTGGGGATGCACTCGAGCAGCACCACGTCGGCGCCCGCGGCCTCGAGCCGGCGGGCGCTGTCGATCATAAGTTCCGCGGCATCGGCTTGCCGTCCCTGAACCCGGAAGCCGCCCGTCTTGTGCACTGACTGCGGCTTGAGGCCAAGGTGCGCACACACGGCGATGTCGTGCGAGGCCAGGAATTCGACGATGTCGATCTGCGACGGGCCGCTCTCCAGCTTCACCATCTCGGCGCCCCCTTCCTGCATCAGGCGCACCGAGTTGGCCAGCGCGGTCTCGCGCGTCGGATAGCTCGCGAACGGCAGGTCGGCCATCAGCAGCGGCCGATGCAGCCCACGCGCCACGGAACGGCAGTGGTAAACCATCTCGTCCATGGTGACCGGCACCGTGGTGTCGTGGCCCTGGATCACCATGCCCAGGGAGTCCCCGACGAGCACCACATCCACGTCAGCCTCGTCCAGGAGCGCGGCGAAGCTCGCGTCGTAGCAGGTCAGGCTGGTGATCCTCTCACCCTGCGCCTTCATCTTGTCGAGCGTGGCCAGCGACACGGGCGGTCGTGTCGAATCACGCAACTGCAGGTGGGTGTACATAGACGGTCTCCAGCGATCGATCAGAGCGCTTCGTGGCGCAACGGATTGTAGTAGAGACGGCCCCGCTTCATGCGCTGGACGGCACCCATGAGATCAGAGAAATCCCCGGGACGATCCAGCGGGTCGATGGTGGCCGCGTTCACGATCAGCAGCGGCGCCGCGTCATAATCATGGAAGAACCGCGCGTAGGCCTGGTTCAGCTTTTCGAGGTAGGCCGCCTCGATGCGGCGCTCGGCAGCGATCCCCCGCCGCGCGATCCTGTCCAGCAGCACATCGACGGGAGCCTGCAGGTAGATCACGAGGTCCGGCCGCGGCGCGTCGACCGCGATGCGTGCCGCCACCTGCTCGTAGAGCGCGAATTCAGCCTCGTCCAGCGTCACTTGCGCGAACAGCCGGTCCTTCTCGAAGAGGTAGTCCGCGACCCGGACCGGCGCAAACAGATCCTGCTGCCTGAGTCCCGCGAGCTGCTGCGCGCGCTGGAACAGGAAGGACAGCTGCGCGGGCAGGGCCGCCACCGCCGGTTCACGGTAGAAGCGCTCGAGGAAAGGGTTTTTCTCGGGCTCCTCGAGCAGCAGGTCGGCCGACAGCGCGCCGGCCATCTGGCGTGCCAGCCGCGTCTTGCCCACGCCGATCGGGCCCTCGACGACAATGAAACGCTGCGGAGAGTCGGCACCCATCGTTCAGTCCGCCAGGCGCATGCCGCGATCGAGCACGCGTGCGGCGAGCTCGCTCACCAGGCCGAGGCCGGGCACGGTCAGCCCCGGCGCGACGTCGCGCAGCGGGTAGAGCACGAAATCACGCTCGGGAATGCCGGGATGCGGCAGCACGAGTTCGTCTTCCGCGACGCGCAGTTCGCCGAACACGAGCAGGTCGAGATCGATTTCGCGCGGCCCCCAGCGCACCTGCCCGCGCCGACGGCCAAGCGCCGTCTCGGCGGCACGCATTGCGCCGAAGAAGGCCCCGACTGACAGCTGCGTGAGGAGTCCCGCGACCGCGTTGACGAACGCGCCCTGCTCCACCGGCCCGAAGGGCGCCGTGAGATAGAGGGGCGAGCGGGACATCAGCCGCGTCCCGGGCAGCGCCCCGAGAGCGGCAAACGCGTCCCGCACACGGGCGCGCGAATCTCCCATGTTGCTGCCGATCCCCACATACGCAGGGCACCAGCGCGACACGGGATACTCAGCCGCGCGCGGGACGCGGCCCGCGACCCGAGCGCGGTCGCCGACGCCGTCGCGGACGGCCCGGGCCACCTTCGCCGGAGGACGCCGGCGCTGCGGCATCATCGCTGCCGCCGTCGGGCCAGCCGCCCTCGGCTCCCTCGGCCAGGCTCGCCAGCTGCTGGGGCCCCGCCTTCTGCAGTTTCTCCCACCACTCGACGATGGCCGGATCAGCCATGCCGCACTGCGCGCGCAGCGCGAGCAGGTCGAAGGCCGCGCGGAACTTGGGGTTTTCGAGCAAACGCAGCGCACGCCGGCCGCGCGGCGCCTCGAGGCGCGGCTGCAGCGCGAACATGTCCCGTACGCCGAGCGCGAAACGTCGCGGCAGCGCGACGCGCGAATAGATCCCGCGGATGGCGGAATCCACCGCGTCGAGGATCGTTCCCGTGTCCTGCCAACGGTCCCGCGGTGCCGACTCGATCTCGACCGCGACGGGCCCGTACAGCAGCAGCGCAAACAGAAAGGTGGGCGTCACCGGTCGATCGTTACGAACCCGTGCATCGGTGTTCTCGAGGCCCGCAACGAGCAGCCGCTCCACGGGACCGCCCGGGTACCGGGAGACGACCCGCGCCACGCTAGGCAGCAGCACCTCGAGGAGTCCGCGTGCCTTGAGCACCTGGTAGCTGCGGGCACCGTGGCCCGTGAGGAACAGCTTCAAGGTCTCGTCGAACAGCCTGGCCGAGGGCACACTGGCCAGCAGCTGCCGCAGTTCGGCTACCGGTGCGGAGGTGGCATGGTCGAGCTCCAGGCCCAGCTTCGCTTCGAAGCGCGCCGCCCGCAGCATGCGTACCGGGTCCTCGCGGTAGCGGGTCTCGGGGTCGCCGATCAGGCGCAGCCGCCGCGCCATCACATCCTCGAAGCCGCCCACGTAGTCCCAGATCGAGAAGTCGGCGATGTTGTAGTAGAGCGCGTTGACCGTGAAATCCCGGCGCCAGACGTCCTGGTCGATGGTTCCGTAGACGTTGTCGCGCAGGATCCGGCCCTGCTCGTTGACCACCCGATCGACATCGGGCTCGTCGAACTGCGCCGCCGGGGCGGCATCCACTGCATCGCCGTCGTCGCCCTCGCCCTCGCCCTCGCCCTCGAGATCGAGCATCGGTTCATCGCCGGGCTCCGGCGCACTGGCGGCACGGAATGTCGCGACCTCGATGATGTCGCGGCCGAAAAACACATGCGCGAGCCTGAAGCGCCTGCCGATGAGCCGGCAGTTGCGGAACAGGCGCCGCACGTCCTCGGGCAAGGCGTTGGTAGCGACGTCGAAGTCCTTGGGCTCGTTGCCGAGCATCAGGTCGCGTACGCAGCCCCCGACCAGGAACGCCTGGTAGCCCGCGTCCCTCAGGCGGTACAGCACGCGCAAGGCGTCGGGCGAGATGCCTGAGCGGGAGATCGGATGGGAATCGCGCGGAATGACCCTGGCGAGTTGGGGGACGGCCTCGAAAGAGGCATTGGGCGAGTTCAAGTGCTGATGGTTCCGCTTGAGGTATTGAAGCCAGCGAATATAATACCGCGCCACGGCCGTAAGGCACTTGGTCAGCGCTCCTTTCGTCTAGAGGCCTAGGACATAGCCCTCTCAAGGCTGTAACACGGGTTCGAATCCCGTAAGGAGCGCCATTTCTTCCATGGAAGACCCCACCCAGGAGCGGCTGCAGGCCATCCTAGACAGTCCGAGCTACCGTGTGGCCATCCAGGACACCCAGTTCCTGGAGAGCGACGCCGCACGCTCCAGCCGGCTGGCGCTGGAATTCGACCGCACCGACTCCTATCTCAGGGCGGCACGCATCGACAGCACCGTGGTGGTGTTTGGCAGCGCGCGGATCGTCGAACCCGAGACGGCCGCAGCCGCGCTGCTGGCGGCGGAACGCCTGGCACCGGAGCACCCGGACCGGGCCGCAGCCGTCGCCCGCGCGCGGCGTGACGTCAATTTCAGCCGTTATTACGACGAAGCCCGGATGTTCGGTCGCGAGCTCGGTTTCCATTGCTCCACCGCCTCGGGCCGCCACCAGCTCGTAGTGGCCACCGGGGGCGGCCCCGGAATCATGGAAGCCGCCAACCGTGGCGCCAGCGACGCCGGCGCGCCCAGCGTCGGCTTCAACATCCAGCTGCCCAGGGAGCAGAAGCCCAACCCCTGGATCACGCCGGGCCTGGCGTTCAGCTTCCATTATTTCGCGCTGCGCAAAATGCATTTCCTGCTTCGGGCGCGCGCGCTCGTGGCCTTCCCCGGCGGTTACGGCACCCTGGACGAGGTGTTCGAGGCGCTCAACCTCGTCGCGACGGGCACCATCCCGCCGATGCCGATCCTGCTGGTGGGCCATGATTACTGGACCCGCGTGGTCAACCTCGACTACCTGATCGAGCAGGGCTTCGCGGATCCGCTGGATCGGACGCTGCTCCAGATCGTGGAAACCGGCGCCGAAGCCGCCCGCTTCATACTCGAGCACTGTCGCTGAACCCCAGCGCGAGCGTCTGCGCCAGCGGATCCGCCAGAGACGTGTCGATGCGCAGCACGCGGATGCCCTCCGCCTCAGCCACCGGTTCGGCAATGCGCCGTTGCAGGCCGAGCACGTCCAGACCCGCTTCCGAGGGATCCCCACCTGCGGCCTGCCGATCCCGGATCCGCGCTTCGATCACGGCCTCCGGAGCGACGCATTCAACGAGCAGGCACTCGATACCGCACTCACGCGCGAGACGCGCAAACGGTTCCCGCTGTTCGCCCCGCAGGAAAGTGGCATCGACAATCGCGACGCGCCCGCCGACCACGACATCCTCGGCGCAGCGCAGCAGGCGACCATAGGTCTGGCCCGTGGCTCGCGGCGTATAGATCCCACCCTCGAGCGGCGAGCCCGAATCCGCCAGGCCCTCGAGCCCCGCCAGCCGCTTGCGTTCCACGTCCGAGCGGACCAGCAGGGCGCCCGTGGCCGCGGCGGCACGCGTCGCGAGCCAACTCTTGCCGGAACCGGAGACACCACTCATCAGCACGAGGCGTCCTTGCCGACGCCGCAGCGCCGCCGAGGCCACCGCCACATAGCCGGCGCTGCGCTGCCGCGAGAGGGCGCGCACGGGTCCCGCGTCTTCGAGGGAACGCAGCAAAAGCACCTTGGCGCGCACCAGTGCGCGGTGGGCGATGAACAGGTCAAGCACCCGGCACAGGTTGTAGTCGCCGCTGGTCTCGACATAGCCGGCCAGGAAGCCGCGAGCCAGATCCTCGCGCCCATACGCCCACAGGTCGGCATAGAGGAAGGCCACCTCGTCCGCGACGTCGATCCAGCGCAACCGGGGATCGAACTCCAGGCAGTCGAAGGGCACCAGGACGCCCCCGATGCGCACGATGTTCGACAGGTGCAGGTCGCCATGGCACTCGCGGATCCGGCTTCCGAGCGCCCGGGTGGACAGGCTGCCGATCGCCTCGAGGAGGACGCGGTCCAGCGCACTGCCGACTGCATCGAGCCCGAGTTCCAGCGCAGCCGGAGCCGCGACGCTTCGCAGTTCGCGCAGGTTTGTCTGCAGGACTTCACCCGTCCGTGACACCACCTCGCAAGCGGCCGTCCTGGCATCCACATCCAGCTGCTCGTGGCGCATCGCGAGCGCCGCGCCGAAAGCCCGCAGTTCGCCGGGGTCCACTGCTCCCGCGAGCACGAGTTGATCCAGTTCCTGCGAGCCGTCGAAGCGCCGCATGCGCACCGCATGCTCCAGCGGCACCCCTGCCCCGCCCATGACCGCGCTGCCATCGCGTTCGCAGACCGGCTCCACGGACAAGTAGAGCTCCGGCGAGAACCGCCGGTTGAGACGCAGCTCCTCGTGGCAGAAATGAGCGCGTGCCGCCGGATCGCGGAAATCAACGAAGGGGTAGCAGACCGGCCGCTTGATCTTGTAGGCGTAGTCGCCCGCCAGCAGCACCCAGGACATATGGGTCTGGAGCAGGCGCACCTCGCTCACCGGGTGAGGGTAGGCGTCCGCACGCAGCAGGCCGGCCAGCCGCGGCGGGAACCCCGACATGCGACTTCCGCCCCCAGCGTTTTTCAACATCTGCTCCATCGCGCCCGCACCGCAAAGCCACATTGCTCCGGGCCGCCGAAGCCCGCCCGGAACAGCGCTTGATCTTATCCACCCGTCGCACGGCAGACCGTAAGTAGTGCCCACAGACAACTAGGTGAGCACGCTGATTGCAGGCGCGGCACCGGCAGACCGAAGATGCATTCATGGCGGCACGGTGTGCCGCAACCGCTTGGCGCCCGCCAGGGACGGTCGTCGCTGGGGCCCGGTGTCCGGCGCGAGCAAAGAGGACAAGGCCGACTGAACCCCCCTGGGGGCGCGGCCCGGGCTCACCGCTGCAGGCGGTCAACCCGGCGTCGCGCCCTCATTTTTCAGAGCTTCGAGCCCTGCAAGGTCCAGTGAGCCAATGGCGAGCTTCAGCTGTGCCATGGTCAACTGCTCGCCGCGCAGCCGCACGATGAAGCGCTCGCCCACGACCACGGAAAATTCACCGGTGGCGCGGCTGCGATCCCATTCCTCGTGGACCATGCGATTGCCATCGCGATAGGTCTTCTCGTAGCCCTCGCCGGTCTCGCGCTCCATCTCGATGCCAACCCAGCCTGCGAACATCATGATGCCCTGCGCCCCGCCCAGGTCGGTGACCTCCAGTTCCATCGCGGGTCCCGTTCCGTCCGCTGCGCGATAGCTGGCCTCACCCTTGCTGACCTGCAGGCCCATCGCCGACGTGCGCTGCGAGGACACGGAGGCCCTCGGCAGACCGGCCAGTGCATCCGGCAGGAATCCCTTGAGCCTGTCGGGAGGCAGCGATGTCGTTGCGCCCGCCGCGCCCGCCGCGGCGCCCACCAGGTTCTTCAGCGCTTCGGCCTGCGCCTTCGCGTCGCCGGACTTCTCCGCCGCTTTCATTTTCTCGCCCGCCGCTTCCATCTGCTGGCCCCACTTCTCCAGCTTGCCGAGCGGACTGGCGGGATCCGCGCTGGCGGCTTCCTCGGCCGCCTGACGCGACAGCACACCGGACAGGCCCGACCCCATACCGCCCATCAGCGTGCGGCCGAGCAGGCCCCAGAACAGCGCGCTGACCACGATCGCCGCCAGGATGGAGACGGCGGTGTATGCGACGGCTTTCTCCGGTGGGCATTTCATGGTGTGCGGCAGGCCCAGGTACAGCAGGTAGATGCCGTAGAGAGCCCCAGCCAGTGCGATCAGACCGCCGAGAGCCGGGATCAGGGTGCCTGCTCCCGCCACCATGCCCGCCGTGGCGGAGTACGCGACCACCTTCAACGCGGCCAGAGAATCCTTCTGCGCGCCGAAAGTCGGCGCGAGCAGATTGACGATCAGGGCGAAAACGAACACGCCCGCCAGCGAGACGACGTAAGACACCACCGCGGCCTGCAGGGCGGTGGCAAAGCCGACCCTCACCGTTCCGGCAAACGGGATGCTGTAGCCGAAGATCGTGGCGTCGATCAGCCCGGCGAGCGCAGGCAACGCCGCCAGCCACACCAGGTACTGCGTGTAGATCGAGCCGGTCGTCGCGGGCTCGGCAGCGATCACGGGCCATTCGGTCTTTGGCGCAAGGAGTATGGCCTGCACCCGGGCGATGAGCTTCTGCATGTCCATGGACGGGTCCCCTGTTGTTTGCGAGGAACCCGTGGGCGCCTCGATGGGTTTCTGGCGATCAGGACAAGCCGAGTCTATACCCGTCACCTCTCAATGGTCACCGGTCACCCGGGAGATTGCGCCGACTGCGCGAGCC
>CAJACZ010000160.1 GCA_903938365.1 uncultured Pseudomonadota bacterium
ACCGTGCCGGTGGGCGTGGCCTACGCCATCTGGTCCGGCGCCGGCGTCGCGCTGATCGCGCTCGTCGGCTGGGCCTTCCTCGGCCAGCGGCTCGACGCACCCGCCATCTCAGGCCTCGCGCTGATCGTCGCCGGTGTCGTCGTGATCAACGTGTTTTCAAAGACAGTGTCGCACTGAGCGCTGCGCCCACCACGAGACAGCCGAGCGCCACCAGGTCGGCGACGAACACGCGGTTCACCTCGGCGTTGTAGCCGCCTACCGACCAGGCGAGCCACAGGAACGACACCACGCTGACGAAGCCGCCGACGAAGGCCAGCGGCTGCAGCGCGGGTCGGAACGCCGCGAACACCATGAACGCGCCGAGCAGGCCGAACAGCACTGCTCGGTGGCGCATCAGGATCGCGAGGTTCGGTTCGTCGAAGCGCAGCCCGTAGAGCGCCGCGAGCCGCTCGCCGCCGAGCACGCCCGTCACCGGAATCAGGTGGATCACGCCCACCACGATCAGCATCGCCGACACCACGTGCTTCACAGGGCGCCCGAGAGCAGCAGCAGGCCGACCGTGAGCTCGAGCGCAAAGCCGCCGAGCGCTTTCGGGTAACTGCCCTTGTCGAGCACCAGCGAGGGCAGCCGCATCAGCGCTGCGCCCACCCACGCGATGCCCGCCACCAGCCAGGCGACCGGCGACTGCAGTACGAGGCAGGCCCCGCCGAGGCCGAGGAACAGCCCGCCGTAGGTCGCGCGGACTTCCGAGAGGCCGACGCCGCCGACCGGCTGCACACCGACCAGCCGGGCGACGGTCGCAGGCGCGAGCGCGCCGAGCAATCCGAGCGCAACGGTGATCAGGGCGCCGAGTGTGGCCAGCATCGGGGGGATTCTACCAACTCGCCGTCCCTTGCCGGCTTGTGCGACGTGTCGTTCGACCCTCTCGACAGCGCATCCAACGCAAAGCTGCTCGGCTGGATCAGGATCCGCCTGCGAAAACCCAAGCGCTTCCGGCCGGCGGGCACGGATGATATTGTGTAGACATCATGGTAGCCGTGTAGCATTCCAGATGGCACTCAACATCCGAAGCTCTGAAACCGACGCGTTGGCTGCCGAGCTCGCGCGCCTGACTGGCGAGACCAAGACCGAGGCCGTCACCAAGGCCGTGCGCGACCGGCTCGAGCGGGTGAAGCGGGAGCGGCTCCGGCGCAGCCTCGCCGATGAGATCGACGCCATCGGCCGCCGCTGCGCCAGCCTCCCCGTGCTCGATGCCCGCTCGGCCGAGGACATCCTCGGGTATGACGAACACGGGTTGCCGCGCTGATGGTGATCGGCACGTCGGCCCTGCTCGCGATCCTGCTCGATGAGCCCGATCGCCGGATGTTCAGCCTCGCCATCGAGTCGGCCGACCGTCGCCTGCTCTCGGCGGCAAGCCTCGTCGAGGCCTCGATAGTCCTCGAATCACGTTTCGGCGACGAGGGCGTGCGCGCGCTCGACCGGCTTCTCGATGTCGCCGGCGTCGAAGTCGTCGCCGTCGATCGCGCCCAGGCGCTCGTCGCGCGAGAAGCTCACCGCCACTACGGCAAGGGCCGGCACCCGGCCGGACTCAACTACGGCGACTGCTTCGCTTACGCGCTGTCTCGAACAACCACGGAGCCACTGCTGTTCAAGGGCTCGGACTTCCCGCAGACGGACGTGCTGCGCGCCGCCGTCGCCACTCCAGAACCTCAACCAGCAGCGCCCGCAGGAACGTCAGCGTGACCACCGTCGAGAACAGCAGCCCCGACAGCACCACCACGCCGAGCCCGCGGTAGAGCTCCGCGCCGGAGACGTCCACCGCCATGCCCGGTGGAACCAGCGCCACCGCCTCCAGCGGCACCACCGCGCCGCCGGGCGCGTGCAGCGGCAGCCGACGCAGCGCGTCGACGAACGCACCGTCGCTCAGCGCGGCTACCGCGAACCCGAACCCCTGCGCGTCGAAGCCGAGCTCGGCGAGCCGGTTCCA
>CAJACZ010000161.1 GCA_903938365.1 uncultured Pseudomonadota bacterium
AGCCGGCGCCGGAGCCGGCGCGCTCGGGGTCGGGGTCGTCACAGGCGCAGGAGCCGGAACGGGCGCAGGAGCCGGAACGGGCGCGGGCGTCGGTGCGCTCGCAGTCGGAGCCGGCGCCGGAGCCGGCGCGCTCGGGGTCGGGGCCAGCGTGGGTGCAGGCGCGCTCGGGCTGGGAACAGGAGCAGGGACAGGCGTCGGGGCGGACGCGGGCGCAGGCGCAGGCGCAGGCGTCGGCACGCTCGCAGTCACGACCGGCGTCGGGGCGGGTGCGGGTGTCGGGGCAGCTGCCGGGGCAGGGGCGGGCGCGGGAATCGGTGCGGCAGGGGCGGCAACCACGGCAACGCTCTCGGCGACCGGACCCGCCGGAGCAGCGGACGCAAACGAATCGTAGGCAATGGGCGGCGCGGTTTCCTCGGCCTGCGCGGCCAGCACCGTCAGGCTGAAGGACGGGAGCGAGACCGTGTTCCGGCCATCCGTCACGCTGATCACGATGTCAGAATAGACACCGACCTGCTCGACGGCGGGCGTGCCGGACAGTACACCGTTGCTGCTGTTCACGCCGAGCCAGGACGGCAGGTTGCTTGCCGAATAGCGCAGGACATCGCCATCCGCATCGCTGGCCGCGATCTGGAAGCTGTAGGGACTGCCGGCGAAGACCGAGGTCGGAGGCGTGCCGCTGACGGACGGCACCGAATTCCCGGAACTCGGCGGCGTAGAGGAACTGGACGTCGCTCCGCCGCTACTGGGTGCCACCGAGGTCGACGACGTCGTGGAGGACGATGACCCTGAACCGCCCAGGCAACCACCGAGGGCGCCCGTTACGGCGAGTACGACAAGCAAGCGGGAGGCTGCGAAAACCGGCCGGGATCGGACTGATGCCATGGTGCGGAGCTCCATCGAAATGCCCTTCGTTCCAAACGTGAACGAGGGCAGACAGAGCTCCCCACGCCAACGGGTACGGACCCGATGACCGGAGGAATGACGACGAGTGATTCCGGAACTGGTGTTCCGACAGGCCTCGCCGGCAACCCCGCTATCTCTGTATCGTGCTGTTGCACGTCACATGAGACCGGAGGCTTTGCGTCCCCACCTCGCGGTGGGTTTGCCCTTACGTTCGCGACTAGTTTTACTAGCGCCCGAGAGACTGTGCAAGACGTCGCAGACAGGCGACGCATGAGCAAGATGTAAACTGAATATGTACAAGGATTCCCAGGCCTTTGCTGCGCCGCAACCCTCCCGATCGATCCGCAGTTTCGTGCTGCGCGCAGGCCGGATCACCGATGCGCAGAACCGCGCACTGCAGGAACTCTGGCCGCGCTACGGGCTGGATCCAGGCGCACCCGCGAGCGAGGGCGCGCAGGCGGCGCGCCTTGATCTGGACGGGATTTTCGGCCGTGTCGCGCCGCGTGTTCTCGAGATAGGTTTTGGCAACGGCGACAACCTCGAAGCACTTGCCGCGACGCAGCCACAGCGCGATTTCCTCGGCGTCGAAGTGCATCGAGCCGGAGTGGGCCATCTGATGCTGCGCGCCGAGCAGGCCGGCCTGCGCAACCTGCGCGTGGCCTGCCATGACGCTGTCGAATTGCTCGAGCGGAATCTCGCGCCCGATTCGCTCGACGAAGTGCTGATCCTCTTCCCGGATCCCTGGCACAAGAAGCGTCACAACAAGCGACGCCTCATCCAGGCTCCGTTCGTCGCCACACTCGCCTCGCGGCTCAGGGCCGGCGGAATGCTGCAGCTGGCCACCGACTGGGAACCCTACGCACAGCAGATGCTCGAGGTGCTGGAAGCCAGCCCTGACTTCGAAAATGCCGCACCGGAAGGGAGCTTCGTCGCGCGACCGGAATGGCGTGCCCTGACGCGCTTCGAGCGCCGCGGCCAGCGACTGGGCCACGGCGTGTGGGATCTTTCGTTCCGCCGGCGCGCGAGTGCGCCAGCTGGTTAACGGTTCACCCGAAGCTCGCCTTGATCCCGTCGATCACGAACTGAACGGCCAGGGCGCCCAGCACCACCCCGAGCAGACGATTGGCCACGTTGGCGCCCGTGGCGCCGAGCACGCGCATCAGGCGTTCCGCCCCGAGCATCATCAGCAGCGACACCACCAGCACCAGTGCCGCGGCCATCATGAGCGCCGCGAAGAGCAGCGGCTCCCGGCTGACCGAAACGGGCCCGAACCACAGCAGGATCGTGGTCAGTGCGCCGGGGCCCGAAAGAAACGGGAACGCGAGAGGAAACACGGAGATATCCGCACGACGCCGGCTCTCCGCCTGCTCGTCGGTCGAGGTACGGGTGCCGGACTCGCGCGCAAACACCATCTCCAGCGCGACCAGGAACAGCAGCAGGCCACCGAAAATGCGGAAGGCATCGATGCTGATGCCGAGGGCACCGAGGAAGGCCGCACCGGTCAATGCAAACAGCAGGATGATGCCGCCGGCGACGAGCACGGCCTTGATCGCCATGCGGCGGCGATAAGAATCACTTGCGCCTTCCGTCAGAGAAGCGAAAAGCGGCACGAGCGAGATCGGCTCAACCACCAGGAAAAAAACCACGAAAAACTTCAGGAAGGACTCGAGCATGGACGGACCTGCGGAAAGAACCGACTTGCTGGCGGTTAGCGACCCGGCGCAGCATCAAAATGGTTTCGCAGGATAACAGCACAGGGGTTCATCATGATTTCTCCAAGACCCGTGGTCGGCGACTGGTATCGGTTCATCGATGGCGACGCGTTCGAGGTGGTGGCCCTGGATCGCGAGGAGGGCACCATCGAGATCCAGTACTTCGACGGCACCGTCGAGGAACTCGATTTCGAGGAGTGGAACTCCCGCGCGGACGGCCAGGAGATCGAACGCTCGGCAGCCCCTGAAGACTGGACGGGCTCGGTGGACGTGGACCCGGACGACGATTCGATCGGCGTGCGCCAGCTCAGCGGCTGACGTCGGCCAGTTCGCCCGGATCCACGCCGGGCGCAAGCAGCACGAGTCCCGCCTCCACCACCACCGGCACCGGTCTCAGCGACCTGCCGGCGCAGGGGCCGGCAATGCAGAGGCCCTCGTCCCGCGTGAACAACGCGCCGTGCGAATCGCATTTGATCAATGCCCCGTCAGCCGTCAGGAAGCGGTGCGGCCGCAGGTTCAGCGCATGACCCGCGTGCGGGCACCAGTTGACCCAGGCACGCACGCTGTCTGGCCCCAGCCGGATGACCACCCCGCGCAGGGGCCAGTCGCCCTCGCCTACCGTGAAGCCACGGCAGCCCTCCGTTTCGAGTTCGGCCAGCGTGCACAGCACGCGCGCCGTGTCGATCTCGAGCATCAGCCTGCCGCCTTCTCCAGCGCCGTGACGCGCTCCCGCAACCACCACACCATGAACAGCCCGGGCAGGGCCGTGAAGAAAGTGATCAGGAAGAAGCCCGGCCACCCTATGGCATCCGAGAGGAATCCCGCCGGGGCGCCGAGGACATTGCGCGGCAGCACCGCGAGCGCCGAGAGCAGCGCGTACTGGAAGGCGCTGAAGCGCATGTCGCAGAGCGCCATGATGAAGACCACCAGCGCGGTGTTGCCCATGGCTCCCACGAAGTTGTCGACGAACACGGCAACGGCCATGACGGTGATGTCCTTGCCGGCCAGCGCGACAGCCATGTAGCCCAGGTTCGCGAGGGCCTGCAGGAAACCGAACAGCAGCAAGGCACGCAGCAGGCCGAGCTTCACCATCCAGACACCGCCCACCACGGCGCCGCTCACGCTGGCCGCGAGCATCAGCGTCTTGGTCACGGCACCGATCTCGGTCTTGGAGAACCCCACATCCATCAGGAAGGGAGTGAAAAGCTTGAGGGCGAAGGCATCGCCGACCTTGTAGAGCACCAGGGCGACCAGCAATTGCGGCATCCCCGGATTACCGAGCATCTGGCGCAACGGCGCGCTGACGGCCTCCGCCAGCGAGGACGGCGGTGCCGCGCGCGGGACGGGCTCCGGCGCCCAGAATGTCACCAGCGTGAGGGCGAGCATGCAGCCGGCCATCACGAGATAGGTGACCCGCCAGCCCGCCAGGTCCGCGAGGATCAGCGCGCCCGAGAATGCGAACCACGAGGACGCCCGGTAGCCGAGGTTGGCGCCCGTCGCTGCAGGCCCGCGCTCCGCCGCCGTGACGAGATCCGTGCGCCAGGCGTCGATCACGATGTCCTGCGAAGCCGACAGCACCGCGACCAGCAGCGCCAGCGCGATGAAGGGCGCGAGCCCGCGCTCCGGTCCGTGCAGGGCCATCCAGCAGAGCGCGGCGGCCAGCGCCACCTGGAAGAACAGTATCCAGCCGCGCCGCCGGCCAAGGCCCGGCAGGGCGTAGCGATCCAGCAATGGCGCCCACAGGGGCTTCACCGTGTAAGCGAGGCCGACCAGCGAAAGCAGGCCGATCGTCGTATTGGAGATTCCGCCGTCCTTCAGCCAGGCCTGCAGCGTGCTGTCGGTCAGGTTGTACGGCAGCCCCGAGGCCAGGCCCATCAACAGGACAGCAGCAATCCGCCGGTTGCCGAGCGAGGCCCAGAGGGACGGCGGAGCCGCGATCGGGTCAGAGCGGCCGGTCATAGTCGATCACGAGCGGGGCGTGATCCGAGAAGCGGCTCGCCTTGTGGATGTGCACGCCCCGGGCCGCAGCCGCGAGCCCGGCGCTGACGATCTGGTAGTCGATGCGCCAGCCGACATTTTTTGCCCAGGCCTGACCGCGGTTCGACCACCAGGTGTACTGGTCGGGCTCCTGGCTGACCTGCCGGAACGCGTCCGAATAACCCTCCTCGCCCAGCAGACGGTCCATCCAGCTGCGCTCCTCGGGAAG
>CAJACZ010000162.1 GCA_903938365.1 uncultured Pseudomonadota bacterium
AGATCCGTTGCCCGGGTCTCGGCTTCCAGGTAGCTCGGCCTGCAGAAATTGCAGACCTTGCAGAACACGTCCGCCGTCATCCCCGCGTCATAGGACGCGGAGTGGGCGGACGAGGAATCCCACTCGAAACCGCTGACCAGGGCTGCCTTGGCGAGCACGGTCTGACCCAGCGCGGCGCCGGCCAGCGTCACCGTGTCGAAGCACGAGAACGGGTGGAAGGGGTTGCGCTTGATGTCCGTGCGGGCCACGGCGGCATTCAGGAAGGACAGGTCGAAAGCCGCGTTGTGACCGACGAGGATCGCGCGCTTGCAGCCGTGGTGGCGCAGGGCCTTGCGGACTTCCGCGAACACCCTCTGCAGGGCGTCGGCCTCTTCGATGGCTGGACGCAGCGGATGGAACGGGTCGATGCCATTGACCGCGAGCGACGCCGGTTCGAGGTTGGAACCCTGGAACGGCCGGACGTGGAAGGAATGCGTCGTGCCCCGCACCAGCGTGCCCTGTGCATCGATGTCGATCATGACGGCGGCGATCTCGAGCAGCGCGTCGCGGGTCGGGTTGAAGCCCCCCGTCTCGACGTCCACGACCACGGGCAGGAAGCCGCGGAACCGCAGCGCCATCGTGCAAGGGGTGCTGTTCACAGTTCGAGCTGCCAGCGCAGCGTCTCGCCCGCGCGCATCGGCACGACCGTGTCCTCGCCGAACTCGTAGCCCTGCGGAGGACTCCAGTCGCGCCGCAGCAGCCTGACCTGCCCCTCGTTCCGGGGCAGCCCATAGAAATCCGGCCCGTGTTCCGAGGCGAAGCCTTCCAGGCGATGCAGTGCGCCCGCGTCCTCGAACGCTTCTGCGTACAGTTCGATCCCGGCATGCGCCGAGTACATGCCCGCGCAGCCGCACGGCGATTCCTTGGTGTGGCGTGCATGCGGTGCGCTGTCGGTGCCGAGGAAGAACCGCGGACTGCCACTGGTCGCCGCCGCGAGCAGCGCGGCCCGGTCTGGCTCGGTCTTGAGGATCGGCAGGCAGTAGAAATGGGGCCGGATCCCGCCCTGGAAGATCGCGTTGCGGTTGTAGATCAGGTGCTGCGGCGTGATCGTCGCTCCGACGCCGGGCCGTGCGCCCGCCACGAAGCGCGCGGCGCTGGCTGTCGTGATGTGCTCGAACACGACCTTGAGGCGGGCGTGGCGCTCTACCAGCGGGGCGAGGATCTGCTCGAGGAAGCGGTCCTCGCGGTCGAACACATCGACCTCGTCCTGCGTGACTTCCCCGTGTAACTGCAGGACCAGGCCCAGCTCGGACATGCGGTCGAGCACGGCGTCGAGTCGCCGGATGTCCGTGACGCCCGCGTCCGAATGCGTGGTCGCCCCGGCCGGGTACATCTTGCAGCCGACCACCACGCCGCTGTCGCGCGCGCGATTCATCTCGTCCGGCGCGGTGTGATCGGTCAGGTACAGCGTCATCAGCGGCTGGAAGTCCGCTCCGGCCGGCAGTGCCGCCAGGATCCGCTGGCGGTAGGCGAGCGCCAGCGCGGTGGTGGTGACCGGCGGCTTGAGGTTCGGCATCACCACCGCCCGCGCAAAGCGCTCAGCCGTATGCGGCAGCACGGCCCGCAGCGCCACGCCGTCCCGGAGGTGCAGGTGCCAGTCGTCCGGCCGGCGCAGGGTGAGTTCAGTCGTCATCGGGGAGTTACCTGCCGCAGGGCTTGTTGTCCGAGCAAAAATTCGAGGAGGAAACGGCTGCCGAAACCGGTGACGTCCGTGGCGACGTGGCCGAGGCCGCCCGTCCGCGTGGCGGAAGTCAGGTCGACATGCACCCACGGGAGCGTCGATGGCACGAAGCGGTTGAGGAATCGCGCAGCGAGGATGTGGTCGCCCTTGCTGTCGACGGCGCATTGCATGATGTCGGCGCACGGGCTCTCGAGGTCGGCGTCGAAGTCGGGCTCCATGGGGAAGCTCCACACGCGCTCGCCGCTGATGCGGCCTGCGCGTTCGAGCAGGGGACGCAGTTCGTCGCGGTTGGTGAAGGCACCGCTGATGCGTTCGGTGAGCGCCGTGACGCAGGCACCGGTCAGCGTGGCGAAATCCACGATCAGCGCAGGCTGTGTGCGCGCGGCCAGAGCCAGGGTGTCCGCAAGCGCCATGCGGCCTTCGGCATCGGTATGGATCACCTGGATGGTCACGCCGTTGGCGGCGCGGACAACATCCTGGGGGCGGTAGGCGGTCGGTCCGATGCGGTTCTCGGTGATGGCCAGCCAGCAGTCCACCGCAAGCGGTGCGCGCAGTTCCACGAGCGCCAGGAAGGCGGCCAGGGCGGTGGCGCTGCCGGCCATGTCCGTGTGCATGTCGAGCATGCTGCGGTGGGACTTCAGGTTGTTACCACCGGTATCGAACAGGATTCCCTTGCCGACCAGCGCCAGGTCCGGCCGGCGGCTCGAACGCCGCGCGCGCGGCCGCCAGCTCAGGTGGGCGATGCCCGCATCCCGGCTGGCGTTGCCCGCGGCGACGGCCAGGAAGGCCCCCGCGCCCGCGCGCAGCAGCTCCTTTTCGCCGTACCAGCGCAGCGTTGCGCCGGCTTCGCGCGCGAGGCGGGTCAGGGCGCGGCGGTAAGCGCGCGCATCCAGCAGGTTGGGCGGCAGCGACGTCAGCCAGCGGGTGAGGTTGCCGGCGCGCGCCTCGGCCAGCAGTCGCGGCAGCGCGAGCGGTTCGTCGCAGTGCAGGCGCACCGAGGCGAGCGGGGTTTCGGGCCGCGAGGGGGCGCGGTAATCCGGGAGACGGAAGGCCTGCGCCAGCGCCGCAGCCCCGAGGGCTTCGACCATCGACGGTGCCGCCGCGCCCAGGCCGATGGCGTCGAGAGCCAGACTGCGTGGCGCGCGGGACCGGGTTTCGCGCAGCATCCGGCCGGCCAGGGAGAGCCGCGTGAACGCGTCGGCTCCAGGGGCCAGCGCGCCGGCGACGACGAGGGTCTGGCGCCTGTTCGGCAAGGTGAGGGTGGCGAGCTTGCCCGGTTCGAGCCGCGCGCGATCGAGCAGGGCGCCCACGGGGCCGGCGTAGCCGAGTCCACCGGCCAGTTTCCCGCCGGCCGCTGGCGGAAACGCGATGCAGGCGGCATCCAGCAGGTTGAACTGGCTCTCGTTGATGCCCGAGGGGGCGCTGCGCAGCGAAGGCGGTGACTGATCGGGAAGCAGCGACACGACGGCTGGAGAACATCCGGGCGAGACGGAGTTCATGCTATCACAGACCCTTGCGCGCACCCGTCGATGTGGCGAGTTAACATACGTGTTTTCACAAGCGCCGAGAGACGGATCCGCCCATGCCCGAACTTCCGACACCCGAAGACCTCGACCCTCGCGAAACCCAGGATTGGCTGGAGTCCATCGACTCCGTGCTCAAGACCCACGGGCCGGAGCGGGCGCATTTCCTGCTCGAGCGCCTGATCGATTACACGCGCCGCTCCGGCGCCTATCTGCCGTTCAAGCCCAACACGGCTTACCTGAACACCATTTCCACCGGGCAGCAGAAGGACTACCCGGGCAGCCGCGAGGTGGAACGCCGGATCGAGGCCTACATCCGCTGGAACGCCATGGCCATGGTGGTGCAGGCGAATCGCATCTCCTCCGAATACGGCGGCCACCTTTCGAGCTACGCCTCGGCTGCGACGCTGTATGAAGTCGGTTTCAACCATTTCTGGCGGGCCGCCTCCGAGCGGCATCCCGGCGACATGGTCTTCATCCAGGGGCATGCCTCCCCCGGAATCTACGCCCGGGCCTATCTCGAGGGCCGGCTGACCGAGGACCAGTTACGCCACTTCCGCCAGGAGGTGGCGGGCGATGGGCTTTCGTCCTATCCGCACCCCTGGCTGATGCCGAATTTCTGGCAGTTTCCCACCGTGTCGATGGGGCTTGGCCCCATGCAGGCGATCTTCCAGGCCCGCTTCCAGCGCTACCTCGAGAACCGCGGCATCGTGCAGCCCTCCGACCGCAAGGTCTGGGCGTTCCTCGGCGACGGCGAAATGGACGAGCCGGAGTCCATGGGCGCACTGACCATGCCGGTGCGTGAAAAGCTCGACAACCTCGTGTTCGTCATCAACTGCAACCTGCAGCGGCTCGACGGCCCGGTGCGCGGCAACGGCAAGATCATCCAGGAACTCGAGGCGGCCTTCCTCGGCGCCGGCTGGAACGTCATCAAGGTGCTCTGGGGAGACCGCTGGGATCCGCTGCTCGCCAAGGACACCCAGGGGCTGCTGCGGCGCGTGATGGAAGAGTGCGTCGACGGCGAGTACCAGAACTTCAAGGCCAAGGGCGGCGCCTATACGCGCGAGCATTTCTTCGGGAAGTTCGCGGAACTCAAGGAAATGGTCGCCAACATGTCGGACGAAGAGATCTGGCGACTCAACCGTGGTGGCCACGATCCGCGCAAGGTCTATGCGGCCTACTGGGCGGCCAGCCAGCACAAGGGCCAGCCGACGGTGATCCTCGCCAAGACGGTCAAGGGCTTCGGGCTCGGCAAGTCCGCTGAAGGGCAGATGATCACGCACCAGCAGAAGAAGCTGTCCGACGAAGACCTGATGACCTTCCGCGACCGTTTCAACATCCCGATCTCCAACGAGGAGATCTCGCGGCTGCCGTTCTGCAAGCCGCCCGAGGACAGCGAGGAACTGCGCTACCTGCGCAGCCACCGCGTCACGCTCGGCGGCTACCTGCCGAGCCGCCGCACTTCGGCGCCGGCGCTGGCGATCCCCGCGCTCGAGGTGTTCCAGCCCCTGCTGGCCGGCTCCGAGGGGCGCGAGATCTCCACCACCATGGCCTTCGTGCGCATGCTGACCACGCTGCTCAAGGACAAGAACATCGGCCGGAACATCGTGCCGATCGTCCCGGACGAGGCGCGCACCTTCGGCATGGAAGGTCTGTTCCGTCAGGTCGGCATCTACTCCTCGGTGGGGCAGCTGTACACGCCGCAGGACGCCGACCAGCTGATGTCCTACCGTGAGGACAAGAAAGGCCAGATCCTCGAGGAGGGCATCAACGAGGCGGGCGCGCTGTGTTCGTGGATGGCGGCCGGTACCGCGTACTCGAACCATGGCGTCAACATGGTGCCGTTCTACATCTTCTATTCGATGTTCGGCTTCCAGCGCGTGGGCGATTTCATCTGGGCGGCGGGCGACCTGCAGGCCCGGGGCTTCCTGATGGGGGCGACGGCCGGGCGCACCACGCTCGCGGGCGAGGGCCTGCAGCACCAGGACGGCCACAGCCAGCTCGTCGCCACGACGGTGCCGAACTGCCGCGCCTACGATCCGACCTACGCGTACGAGCTCGCGGTGATCATCCAGGATGGCCTGCGGCGCATGTACGTGGACGGCGAGAACATCTTCTATTACCTGACGGTGATGAACGAGAACTACGCCATGCCGGCGATGCCCAAGGGTGTCGAGCAGGGCATCCTCAAGGGCATGTACCTGCTGTCGATCGGCGGGCGCGGCAAGGTCCGTGCGACGCTGCTGGGCTCCGGCACCATCCTCCGCGAGGTGATCGCGGCCGCCGCGATCCTCGAGACTGATTACGGCATTCCCGCGGACGTGTTCTCGGTGCCGAGCTTCAGCGAACTGCGCCGCGATGCACTCGAGTGCGAGCGCACGAGCCTGCTGAATCCCGCCGACCCGAGGCAGCAGCCTTATGTGGCCCAGTGCCTCGGCGACCGGCCCGGGCCCTTCATCGCCGCAACGGACTATGTCCGCAACGTGCCCGACCAGATCCGCCAGTGGGTCCCGGGTCGCTACGTGGTGCTCGGCACCGACGGTTATGGGCGGTCCGACGGGCGCGAGGCACTCCGGCATCACTTCGAGGTGGATCGCAGGTTCATCGTGCTTGCAGCGCTGCGCGCGCTGGCCGACGACGACAAGATCGACAAGGCGACGGTGGGCAAGGCCATCACTGCGCTCGGCATCGACACCTCCAAGCCCAATCCGCTGTTCTCCTGAGGCCCGGGTAAGTTATGGCAGTCATCGAAGTTCGTGTTCCCGACCTCGGGAGCTTCAAGGATGTCTCGGTCGTCGACGTGCTGGTGAAGCCCGGCGACACCGTTGAAGTCGACACTCCGCTGGCGACGCTCGAAACCGAAAAAGCCACCGTGGACGTGCCGTCCTCGGCAGCCGGTGTCGTGCAGGCGGTGCATATCGTGCGGGGCGGAAAGCTCAATGCCGGCGACCTGGTGGCCACGTTGACGGTCGCGGTCGCGGAAGCGGGTGCTGCCATGCCTCCCGCGGCCCCCGCTCCGGTCGCACCGGCTCCGGTGGCGCGGGCCACGGAGGCCGCTGCTGCGCCCGTCGCGGCTGCCCAGCCCGATGCCGCACACAAGATCCCGGGGGGCCGTGAGGATCTTGCGCCCATCGAGGAGCATGGCTTCTCGCGTGCGCACGCCAGCCCTTCCGTGCGACTGCTGGCGCGTGAACTCGGCGTCGACCTGGCGCGCGTCACGGGCACGGGGGTCAAGGCCCGCATCACCCATGACGACGTCAAGGCCTGGGTCAAGCGCAGCCTGCAGTCGGCAGTGCCCGGCGGCGGCACAGCGGTCGGCGGCGCGGCGCTGCCCTCCCTGCCGGTGGTGGACTTCGCGGCCTTCGGGCCGGTCGAACTGAAGCCGCTGACGCGCATCCAGCGCATCTCGGGCCCGCGGCTGCACGCCTCATGGGTCAACATCCCGCACGTCACGCAGTTCGACGAGTCGGACATCACCGCGCTGGAAGAGGCTCGCGGGCGGCTGCGACAGCAGGCGCAGGACCAGGGCATCAAGCTGACGCCGCTGGCGTTCATCGTCCGGGCCGTCGCGCGCGCGCTCGCGGAGTTCCCGAAATTCGCCGCGTCGCTCGATGCCGGCGGCCAGAACCTGGTCTACAAGCAGTACTGCAACATTGGCTTCGCCGCCGACACGCCGCACGGCCTGATGGTGCCGGTGATCCGCGACGCCGACCGCAAGGACGTCTACGAACTCGCGCGCTCGCTGGCCGAACTCTCGGCGAAGGCGCGGGCCGGCAAGCTGGGCGCGGCCGACATGCAGGGGGGTTGCTTCACGATCTCCAGCCTCGGCGGCATCGGCGGCACCGCGTTCACGCCAATCATCAATCCTCCGGAGGTCGCCATCCTCGGCGTGTCGCGTTCGGCGATGAAGCCCGTGTTCGTCGACGGCGCCTTTGTGCCGCGCCTCATGCTGCCGCTGTCGCTGTCCTACGATCACCGCGTGATCGACGGCGCCGAGGGCGCGCGCTTCATCACTTTCCTGTCCGGCTGCCTGTCCGACCCGCGTGGACTGCTCGAAGCCGTGCCCTGAGCCGAGTACACCGCATATGAACACCCAGGAAATCAGGGTTCCCGACCTCGGCAGTTTCGCCGACGTACCGGTCATCGACGTGCTGGTGAAGCCCGGCGACCTGGTCGAGGTGGACACCCCGCTGCTCACGCTCGAGACGGACAAAGCCTCGATGGACGTGCCCAGTCCCGTGGCCGGGACGGTCACCGAGGTCCTGGTGGGCAAAGGCTCCAGGGTGTCCCGGGGCACTGCGATCGTCCGCATCGCCGCAAGCCCGGCCGAGGCCGCGGTCATCCCCGCGCTGGCGCCGGCGCCAGCGCCGGCGGCAGCGGAAGTCGCAGCGCTGCCGCCGCCTGCGGCCGCGCCGGCGGCCGCGGTTGTGGCCCCCGAAGTCGATCGCCGGACCCGGTTGCTCGTGCTGGGCGCGGGTCCCGGCGGCTACACCGCTGCGTTCCGCGCCGCCGACCTCGGTCTCGAGGTCACCCTGGTGGAGCGCTGGTCCAGCCTGGGTGGCGTCTGCCTGAACGTGGGCTGCATTCCCTCCAAGGCGCTGCTGCATGCGGCGAAGGTGATCGACGAAGCGGCCTCGATGGCCGCTCACGGGATCGACTTCGGGCCGCCCAGCATCGACACGGACAAGTTGCGCGCCTGGAAGTCGGGCATCGTGAAGAAGCTCACGGGCGGGCTCAAACTGCTGGCGAAGCAGCGCAACGTGAGCGTCGTGCAGGGCACGGGCCGCTTCGTGGCGCCGGGCGTCGTCGAGGTGACCGGCGAGTCCGGCACCACGCGCATCGGCTTCGAGCAGTGCATCGTGGCCGCGGGGTCCGAGCCGGTGCGGCTGCCGTTCCTGCCGGATGATCCGCGCGTCATGGACTCGACCGACGCGCTGGAAATCCAGGACCTGCCGCGCCGCATGCTGGTGATCGGCGGCGGTATCATCGGCCTGGAAATGGCCTGTGTGTATGACGCGCTGGGCGTCAGGGTGTCCGTCGTCGAAATGACGGAGCAGTTGATGCCGGGCTGCGACGCGGATCTCGTGCGGCCGCTGGAGCGCCGCCTGCGCAAGCGGTACGAGCAGATCCTGCTGGGCGCCCGGGTCACGGCCGTGAGCGCGGGCGCGGACGGGCTGACGGTGTCCTTCGAGGGGCCGGGTGTGCCCGCGCCGCAGGTCTACGACAAGGTGCTGGTGGCGGTCGGGCGTCGACCGAACGGCCGTCTGGTCGGCGCCGAGGCCGCCGGCATCACGGTGGATGAACGAGGCTTCATCCCCGTCGACCGGCAGATGCGCACCAACGTGCCCGGGATCTTCGCGATCGGCGACCTGGTCGGCCAGCCGATGCTGGCGCACAAGGCCACCCACGAGGGCAAAGTCGCCGCGGAGGTGGCTGCAGGACACAAGCGCGCCTTCGATGCGCGGGTCATCCCGTCGGTCGCCTACACGGATCCCGAGGTCGCCTGGGTCGGCCTCACCGAAGGCGAGGCGAAGGCCCGGGGCATCGAGTTCCGCAAGGGCATGTTCCCCTGGGCGGCCAGCGGTCGTGCACTCGCGCAGGCGCGCGAGGAGGGTTTCACGAAACTGCTGTTCGACCCTGCGACGAATCGCGTGCTGGGCGGCGGGCTGGTCGGTCCGAATGCCGGCGAACTGGTCGCCGAGATCGCGCTCGCCATCGAGATGGGTGCGGATGCCGCGGACATCAGCATGACCATCCACCCGCACCCCACGCTGTCCGAGACGGTCGCGTTCTCCGCCGAGGCCTTCGAGGGCACGCTCACGGATCTCTACATCCCGCGCAAGAAGTAGATCGTCGCCGCCTCAGCGGCGCGAGGCGAGCCGCTCGATCTCCTCGAGGTATGCCCGTTCGTCGGGCGCCACGCCGGCGCGCTGGGCCTCCCACAGCGCGCGGCCCAGCGCCTCCATCATCGCGTGTTCCGCCTCGTGCGGACCAAGGCGGGCTCCCAGTCGCGCATGAGCGGCTGCGATGCCTGCCGGGCGGTTCGTGCCCACCTGCTCGCGCAGCGCCAGATGCATCGACAGGTGCAGGAAGGGGTTCACCGCGCCGTGCTCGGGAGCGAAGTCCTTCGCGATGGCGACGTCGCCGCGTTCGAGCCAGTCGTGGTATTCGGGGTGCTCGTCGACGATGCCGACGATGGCCGACTCGAGCGGCGTGAGCAGGGTGCGTGCGCGGCCCTTCCGCCAGGCTTCGACCCAGCCGCGCCGCAGCTCGTCGCGCGACTGGCCTGCGAACACCGAACTCATGCCTCGGTCCGGGTCTTGTTCCGGTACTCGCACAGGTCGGCAATCGGGCAGGCCGGGCAGTCCGGCTTGCGCGCCTTGCAGACGTAGCGTCCGAGCAGGATCAGCCAGTGGTGCGCGTCCTTCAGGAATTCGCCCGGCACGACGCGCATCAGTCGCGCCTCGACCGCCCCAGGCGTCTTGCCCGGCGCCAGCTTGGTCCGGTTCGCGACGCGGAAGATGTGGGTGTCGACGGCGATGGTGGGCTCACCAAAGGCTGTATTCAGCACGACGTTGGCCGTCTTGCGCCCGACGCCCGGCAGGGCTTCGAGTGCGTCGCGCGTCGTCGGCACCTCGCCCGCGTGTTTCTCGAGCAGCAGGCCACAGGTCGCGATGATGTTCCGCGCCTTGGAGTTGTAGAGGCCGATGGTCCTGATGTAGCGCGACAGGCCATCCACGCCCAGCTCGAGGATCGCGCGGGGCGTGTGCGCGACCGGGAACAGCTTGCGGGTCGCGGCGTTGACGCTCTTGTCCGTCGCCTGCGCCGACAGCGTCACGGCGACCAGCAGTTCGAAGGGCGTGCTGAACTCGAGCTCGGTCGTGGGATGCGGATTGCGCGCCCGCAGCCGACTGAAGATCTCGTGGCGGACCTGCGGATTCACGAGGGTAGCGCCCCACGGGCCAGCTGCTTGCGCTGCGCCAGCAGCTGCTGGCGTTCGGCGTCGCGACGCGCCAGCCGCAGGTTGTGCGCCGAGAAACGCTGCAGGTTCATGGCGGGCCGGGGTTCCGGCGCAGGCTGGGCGAGCGCCGAACGCGGCACCAGCGTGATGCAGTCGACCGGGCAGGGCGCGATGCACAGTTCGCAGCCCGTGCACAGCTCGACGAGCACGGTGTGCATCTGCCGCGCAGCCCCCACGATGGCGTCCACGGGGCAGGGTGGCAGGCAGCGCGCGCAGCCGATGCACAGGGACTCGTCGATCCATGCCACCGTCGGTTCGCGTTCCGTTCCATGGGCCGGGTCGAGCGGCAGCGGCTCGCGGCCGAGCAGTCGGGACAGCGACAGGATGGTGGCGGCGCCGCCGGGCGGGCACTGGTTGATGCCGGCTTCGCCGCGCTCGATCGCCTCGGCATAAGGCCGGCAGCCGGCGAAGCCGCAGCGCGTGCACTGGGTCTGCGGCAGCAGGGCGTCTATGGCGTCGGCGCCGGGCTTCAGCATGTCATGCGCCGTCCGACGGCTTCAGCTGACCCGCGAGCCCGGCTGGGCACCGTCGTCCGGCGACAGCAGGAAGATGCCGCCGGCGTCGTCTCCCGCACAGATCACCATGCCCTCGGAGGTGCCGAAGCGCATCTTGCGTGGCGCGAGGTTGGCGACCATCACGACCTTGCGGCCTACCAGGTCCTCGGGGCGGTACGCGCTGCGGATACCCGAGAACACGGTGCGCCGTTCGCTGCCCAGGTCGAGCAGCAGCTTCAGCAGTTTGTCGGAGCCCTCGACCGTCGAGGCCTCGAGCACGGCTGCGACCCGCAGGTCCACGCGGAAGAATTCGTCGATCGAGATCGGCGCGTCCGCGTCCTTGGCCGCGGCTGCGACAGGAGCCTTTGCCGCCGGTGCCGCCGGAGCGGCGAGGGCTGCGAGGGCGGGGGTGGCGCTCTCCACCAGCGTCGTGACGAGCTTCGGATCGAGCCGCGTGGCCAGCGGTTCGTACGCCGCCAGCGGCGTGCCCAGCAGGGGCTGGCGGACCTCGTCCCAGGAGTCGAGCGGGGTGCCGAGGAATCCTGCGGCCTTGCAGGCGATTCCCGGCAGCACCGGCGCCAGGTACACCATCAGCACGCGGAACAGGTTGATGCCCTGTGTCGCTACGGCGAGCACCTCGCCCGCGCGCGCTGGATCCTTGGCCAGGGCCCAGGGCTTGTGCGAGTCGACGTACTGGTTCGCCCGGTCGGCAAGCAGCATGATCTCGCGCATCGCCTGCGCGTAGTCGCGGGTGTCGTAGAGGGCGGCGATGCGTTCCGCCGCGCCCGCGAATTCCTGGTAGAGCGACGGGTCGGGAAGTTCAGGCGCGAGGCTGCCCCCGCCGCGCGCGACGAAACCGGCACAGCGGCTGGCGATGTTGACCAGCTTGCCCACGATGTCCGAATTGATGCGCGCGGTGAAGTCTTCGAGCGCGAGGTCGATGTCGTCGATGCCCGTGCCGAGCTTGGCGGCGAAGTAGTACCGCAGGGGTTCCGGCGGCAGCAGTTCGAGGTAGCGGCGGGCAGTGATGAACGTGCCCCGCGACTTCGACATCTTCTGGCCGTTGATGGTCAGGAAGCCGTGCACGAACACCGCGGTGGGACGGCGGAAACCGGCGCCGTGCAGCACGGCGGGCCAGAACAGCGTGTGGAAGTAGCTGATGTCCTTGCCGATGAAATGGTACATCTCGGCGGTGCTGTCCGGCGCGAGGTAGGTCGCGACGTCCAGGCCGCGCTTGTCGCACAGCGCCTTGAGGCTGCCGAGGTAGCCGATGGGCGCGTCGAACCAGACGTAGAAATACTTGCCCGGCGAGTCCGGCACTTCAAAGCCGAAGTAGGGGGCATCACGCGAGATGTCCCAGTCCTGCAGCCCGGTGGCGAACCATTCCTCGAGCTTGGCCCGGACGGCGTCCTGCAGCGTCCCGCTCGACACCCATTCGCGCAGCATGGTGTCGAACTTGCCCAGCGCGAAGAACAGGTGGTCCGATTCGCGCCAGACCGGACGGGTGCCGCTGACCGTCGAGACCGCGTCGATGAGGTCCGCCGGCGTGTACGTGGCGCCGCAGGCCTCGCAGCTGTCGCCGTACTGGTCGGAGGCGCCGCACTTGGGGCAGGTGCCGCGCACATAGCGGTCGGGCAGGAACATGCCGGCGGTTTCGTCGAAGGCCTGCCGCACGGCCCGGCGCGTGATGAACCCGCCGTCGCGCAGCCGCGTGTACAGGAGGTCGGTGAAGAACCGGTTCTCTGCGGTGTGCGTGGAGTGGAAGTGGTCGTGCCCGATCAGGAAGTCGCGGTAGTCCGCGCCGTGCTCGCGCGCGACGCGCTCGATGAGCTGCTCCGGGGTGATGCCCTCGGACTGCGCCTTGATCATGATGGGCGTGCCGTGGGTATCCTCGGCACAGACATAGAGGCAATCGTGGCCCCGCATGCGCTGGAAGCGGACCCAGACGTCCGTCTGGACGGCCTCGATGATGTGGCCGAGGTGCAGGGGCCCGTTGGCGTAGGGCAGGGCGCTGGTGACGAGGATCTGGCGGCGCGTGGACGGCTTCATGTGCCGATTATCGCACAGCGCGGGCTCAGCCCTGGTCCCTGACCGCCTCGAACTTGCTCTTGTTGATGCCCTTGTTGAAGGCTTCCCGGCCGCTGACCTGCCGCTTGTCGAGCAGAGCCTGGATGGCGCTGTCCATGGTGCGCATGCCGAAGGCGCCACCGGACTGCATGGTGGTTTCGAGCTGGTCCAGCTTGCCCTGACGGATGAGGTTCGACACCGCGGGGGTGTTGATGAGGATCTCCAGCGCCGCGACCCGGCCCTTGCCGTCGCTCCGCTGCAGCAGCTGCTGGGATATCACCCCGCGGAGCGAGGTGGACAGCATCGTGCGCACGTGGGGCTGCTTGTCCGCCGGGAACACGTTGACGATCCGGTCGACGGTCTGCGCTGCGCCATTGGTGTGCAGGGTCCCCATGACCAGGATGCCCATCTCCGCCGCCGTCACGGCGATGCTCATGGTCTCGAAATCGCGCAGTTCGCCCACCAGGATCACGTCCGGGTCTTCACGCAGCGCCGAGTGCAGGGCGTGCGCGAAGCTCGGGCTGTGCACGCCGACTTCGCGCTGGCTGATCAGGCAGTTCTTGCGGACGTGGACGAACTCGATGGGATCCTCGATGGTGAGGATGTGGCCCTTCGTCCGCCGGTTGATGTCGTCCACCATGGCGGCCAGCGTGGTGGACTTTCCGGATCCCGTCTTGCCCGTCACCAGGATCAGACCCGTGGCGGCCTTGCACAACTGGCGCACCGACTCCGGAAGGTTGAGCTCGTCCATCGAGAGCGCCTGCGAGGGGATGGCGCGCATGACGGCGCCCATGCCGTTCAGGTGCCGCAGCACATTGACCCTGAAACGGCCGAGGCCGGCGAGGGTGTAGGCGAAGTCGGCGCCGTCCTGGGCCTCGAATCGCTGCTGGGCGAGCTTCGGCATGATCTCGAGCAAGGCCTCGCGCACGAATGCGGGATCCAGCGGCTCCTGGGCGAGCGGCACCAGTTCGCCGTGCAGGCGGATGCGCGGCAGGTCGCCCGCCAGGAAGTGCAGGTCGGAGCCGCGACGTCCGACCACGGTGTTCAGGTAGTCGTCGATGTGTGCCATGGCTGCGACTCAGCCGCCCGCAAGGTCCAGCTTGGGCAGCAGGCTGGTATCCGTGACGTACTTCTGGAACAGGCGTTTCTCGGAGGCATAGGCGACCGCGTCGTCCGGATCGACTTCACGGGCGGTGATGGCCTGCAACAGCGCCTGGTCCAGGGTCTGCGAGCCGATGTCCCGTCCCATCTGCAGCTGGCTGGGAATCTGGAAAGTCTGGTCCGACTGGATCAGCTTGGCGATGGCGCGGGTCATCATCATGACTTCGACGATGGCGCGGCGTCCCCGCCCCTCGGCGTTCTTGATGAGCACCTGGGTGACGACCGCGATCAGGCTCGAGGAGAGGAAGCTCTTGGTCTGTTCGCGCTGCTCCACCGGCAGCGCGTCGATGACGCGGTCGATGGTCTTGGTGGCGCTGGTCGTGTGCAGCGTGCCGAGCACCAGATGGCCGGTCTCGGCGGCCGTCATCGCCATCGAGATGGTCTCGGCATCGCGCAGTTCGCCGACCAGGATCACGTCGGGATCCTCGCGCATCGCGGCCCGCACGCCCTCCGCGAAGGACGGCACATGCGTGCCGAGTTCGCGCTGGATCACCTGGCTGCTCTTGCTGCGGTGGACGAACTCGATCGGGTCCTCGAGGCTCACGATGTTCAGTTTGCGCGTGCTGTTGAGCAGGTCGATCATCGCCGCGAGGGTCGTGGACTTGCCCGTGCCGGTCGAACCCGTGACCAGGATCATGCCCTGGTGGTAATCACAGAGCTTGCGGATCACCGGCGGCAGGTGCAGCGATTCCAGCGAGGGGATCGCGGTGGGAATCGACCTGAAGGTCGCGCCCAGCCCGGTTTCCTTGCGGAACATGTTCACGCGGAAGCGACCGATGTCCGGGCTGACGTAGGAGAAATCCAGGTCGTGGCCCGCGGCGAAATGCTCGGCCTGCTTCCGGGTCAGGATCTCGAGCAGGTAGCCTTCGAGTTCGGCATCGCGAAGTTCGCGGAAGCGGATCGGCAGCAGGTCGCCGCTCATGCGCAGCATCGGCGGTACGCCTACCGCGAGGTGCACGTCGGAGCAGCCCTGTTGGGTGCCCAGTTTCAGGAAGGCGTCGATTCTGGCCAAGGATCTGCGGTTCCACGCGAGTGCGGATGGGCATGTTGGGTCTGACGTGGCCCGGCAGCAAGGGCCGGACGCGCAGAATTTGACTTATGTCACACCGGGGCGCAAGGAATACTGCCGCCAGGGCGGGGCGGCGGCCGGGGCTCAGCGGAAGGCTGTCAGGGCGATGCGCAGTTCGTCCATGGTCTGGTACCGCAGGCTCTTGTCGACGGTCATGGCCCGCATGACGACGTCGGAGAGCGCCTTGGGCAGGCTGGGGTTCAGTTCCACCGGCCTGCGGGCCTTGCCCTGTACATGCTGGTACATCACGGCCATATGGTCGCCGCGGGTGTAAGGCGGGGTACCGGTGAGCATTTCGTAGAGGATCACGCCGGTCGCGTACACGTCGGCACGCTGGTCGATCTTCTTGCCGAGGATCTGTTCGGGTGCCATGTATTTCGGCGAGCCGATCACGTAGCCGGTCTTCGTCAGGTGCGTGTCGCCTTCGCGCTGCACGGCCGCGACGCCGAAGTCCACGATCTTGAGCAGGCCGTCGTTGTTGATCAGCACGTTGGCAGGCTTGAGGTCGCGATGCACGACGCCGGCCTGGTGCGCGATGTCCATGCCCGTGCAGATGTCGATGGCGAAGCCGATGGCGCGGCTGAGGTCCAGCGGCTTGTCGTCGACGATTTCCTGCCCGAGGGTGTGCGAGGGGAAGTACTCCATGGAGATGGCGTAGTTGCCCTGGATGTACAGGAAGTCGTAGATCCGGATGACGTTGCGGTGCGTGATCTTGCGCGAGTAGCGCAGTTCATGCACGAAACGCTTCATGGTCTCCTCGTCCTCGGCCACGTTGGGGTTGAGGAACTTCAGGATGAGCCGGTCATCGACGACCGTGTCTTCCATCAGCAGCACGGTGCCGAAGGCGCCCTTGCCGATCTTTTCGATGAACTTGTAGCGGCCCTCGATGAGGTCGCCGGGGTTCAGCGTCGAGATGTCGAGGCGCGGCGGTGCGGCCGCCGCCGCGGCGCTGCGGCGGCGCTCGGGGGCGCCGGCCTCGGCGCCGCGCAGCTTGCCCAGCGATTCCTCGGCGTCACG
>CAJACZ010000163.1 GCA_903938365.1 uncultured Pseudomonadota bacterium
ACTACAAGGTCACCGAGGACGCGCTGCTGTTCGTTTCGGCCGCCGTGGGCAAGAAGCCGGGTGGCCTGAGCGCGCTGACGGGTATTTCGAACGTGGCCACCAATACCTATGAGCCCGAGGAAATGAAGGTGTACGAGCTCGGCGCCAAGACCACCTGGCTCGACAGGCGGTTGCAGGTGAACGGCAGCATCTATTATCAGGACTATGCCAAGAAGCAGGTGTCGATCACTTTCGTTGATCCGAACAGCCTGCCGACCCCCAACCTCCTCACTTCGCGGGTCGTCAACGCCGCCAAGGCCGAGGTCAAGGGCCTGGAGTTCGAGATCACGGCAGCGCCGACCGACAACCTTTCGCTCACTGCGAGCTACACCTACAACGACGCCACCTAAGGCAAGTTCACGGATATCTCGAACAGCGTCATCTCGATCTCCCGCGCAGCGCTGGTGCGGCCGGATGCGTGCAAGGTAGTCCAGGTGATGGTCGGGACGACCATGCAGAACCGCTGCGAGATCAGCTACTCGGGGAACCGCCTCGAGGGCGCACCGAAGCACAGCCTGGTGCTGGGTGGTGAGCTGCGCGGCGGGTTTGCCAACGGCATGGACTGGTTCGTCGACGCGGATCTCCGCTACCAGTCCAGCCGCTTCACCAGTTTCGAGAACACGCTCGAGATGGATGCATACACGCTGGCGGACCTGCGTCTCGGCGTGCGTCGCGACAAGTGGTCCGTCACGGCGTTCGTCAACAATGTGTTCGACGACGACACGATGAAGGCGAGCGCGGTGTTCATCCAGAACTGGAGCCTTGCCTACCTGCGTGACACCGGGCGTACGCCGATCGCGTCGCAGGCTCCGAGCGGCGCCCGCGCCCTGCTGCCGGACAAGCGCAGCTTCGGCATCCGCGCAAGCATCGACTTCTGAGCCCTCGCGGCATGAGGTGCGCCCCAGTCGGTGTCACCTCATGCCACACCTTGAGTGCCGTCCGCTGTAACCTGCTCCCCGTTCACTGGAGACTCCAATGCCTGCCCGATTGCTCAGTACACTGCTTGTTCTCTGGCTCGCCAGCGGCACAGCCCTGGCAGATGCTCCGGCTCCGCAAAAAATGCTCCGCGACATCGAGGAACAGTGGAGCGGTGCTTTCGACAACCACATACAGGTGCGCGCCAACCTGGATCGCATGGGGGCCAAGGGTCCCGAGCTGAGCCGGGAACGCCGGCAACTCAAAGTGGTCCGTATCGACGCGCCGCAGTTGGGCGACCGCGTTCTCTTCTTCGAGGAGTATCGCGCCACCCAGCCCGGGACCGCCAATCGCCAGCGGGTCGTCTCCCTCGTGTTCGACGAGAAGCGGCAGCAGGTCAGGGCGCGCCAGCTGTTCTTCAACGGTGCGAAGCATGGGCGCGCGCTGCTCGATCCGGCGGTGGTGGCCAGGATGCCGCTGGCCGAGTTCGACCTCTCGCGCCCCTCCTGCGACCTGTGGTTCCGCTGGGAGGCTGCACACGAACGCTATCGCGGGGCAATGGATCCGGGAGCCTGCATCTCGAAGGACACGAGCGACGGCGGCTCCTACATCGACTATGAAATGCTGCTGACGGGCGGCGAGCTCTGGTACCGCGACCGTACCCTCCGCGCCTCCGACGATACTGTCCGCGGCGAGGTCGACGGCTTCAGCTGGGTGTTGTTCACGCGCAGCGGCGTGCCGCACATTGCCGGCCAGCAGGGCGTCTGGCGCGGCGTTTTCCGGCGCTATGACCCGTCCGGCAAGCTGACGGCGGAATTCCCGAGTGAGATCACGATGCGGGTGATTCCGAAGGACGGTCGCCTGGATTACCACCAGACCAACCGTTATTTCCCGGAAGGCAAGCCCAAAGAGGTCATCGAGTCCTATGGCGAGGTCCGTGACGGCAGGGCCTACTTCGGCAACGCCCGGCTGGAGGGCTGGAAGATGGACGTCCCGGACGATCCGAGCCAGCGCAGCGCGGTCATCCTGATGAACTACAAGGACGGGTCCGGGATGTACGTCCACGAGATCGTCTCGGTGAGCAGCGACGGCCGCTATCGCGCGCGGGCGACGCAGTACCTCAAGGAGGGCCGGCTCGTGAGCCGTACCCTGATCGACGAAGAGAAGATCACGGAAGACTGGGCCGCTTACGACGCTGCGCGCGCGGCCCAACGCTGATCGCTCAACGGCGTCACACCGATGAACTCGAAGCTCCCGCGACCGGTCAGACCCGCTGACCGGTTCCGGTCCATGACCATGGCGTCCGGCCTGCGAGCCGCCTGCCAGCGCGCGCCCGGAAAGACAGCCTTGCGGCAGGGTGGGATCGAACGCAGTTTCGGCGATCTCATGCGGCGGGTGGACCATGTCACCCATGCCACGATCCGCGACCTGGGCCTGCGTCCCGGTGACAACGCGGCCATCATTGCCCGGAACTGCATCGAGTACATCGAACTGGTCTGCGGGCTTCCCGAGGCGGGCGTCGCCGCGGCCACCATAAACTGCCGTTACGCGCCCGTCGAACTGGAGGCGGTGTGCGCCGATGCGCAGGTTCGAGTCGTCTTCACCGACGCTGCCACCGAGGCGGTGGTGCGCGCAGCACGCCTCCCGCGGGACGTTCGGGTCATCGTGATCGGTCCGGAGTACGAGAAATGGCTTGAACAGGGCAATGAGCCGGTCCCGAGGCCGTACGTCGATGAATCGGACACCTGGTGCATTCCCTACACCTCGGGAACGACCGGAAGGCCCAAAGGCGTGCTGCTTTCGCACCGGTCGCGCTCCCTGGTTTCCTACGGCGCCGCGGCGGAATTCGGTTGTTTCTCGTCCGACGATCATTTCCTGGCGATGACGCCGATGAGCCACGGTGGGGGTCTCGCCTTCCCGATGGCGGCTCTGCTCATGGGCGGCTCGGCCGAGATCATGGACAAGTTTGACGCCGAAGCCGTGCTCGACAGGTTCATGCACGGCGGGATCACCGGCGTATTCATGGTGCCCACGCATTTCCACCAGATGTTTTCGCTCGATGAGTCGGTGCTCGCGAGGTACCGACGCCCGCCCCTGGCGCGGATCATCTCCAACGCCGCGCCCTTGCCGCAGGTCCTGAAGGAGAAGATCGTCGAGTATTTCGGCGAAAACCGCCTGTTCGAGATCTACAGTTCCACCGAGGCAGGCCTGGTCTCCAGTCTGCGACCCCCGGACCAGCTCAGGAAGACGAGCTGCGTGGGTCTGCCGCACGCCTTCACGGAGGTCAGGATCGTCGGCGAGGATGGCGCCGAGTGCGCTCCCGGGGAGGTCGGCGAGCTCTTCAGTCGTTCGCCCTTCATGTTCAGCGGCTACTGGAACAAGCCGGTGGAAACCGACGGCGTCTTCCGCGACGGCTGGGTGTCGGTCGGGGACATGGCCAAGCGTGATGGCGACGGATACATCTATATCGTCGATCGAAAGAAGGATATGGTCATCTCCGGGGGCGTGAACATCTATCCGCGCGAAATCGAGGAAGTGCTGATGACGCATCCCGGCATCCTCGACGCGGCGGTCATTGGCGTGCCGGATGAGAAATGGGGGGAACGGCTGCGTGCCTTTGCAGTGCCCCGGGAAGGGGTCTCGCTGACCGTCGAGGCGATGGTCGAGCATTGCACCGGAAGGATCGCGGCCTACAAGATTCCGCGGGAACTGCGCCTCGTGGCCGCATTGCCGCGTAATGCCAACGGCAAAGTGCTCAAGACGGACTTGCGCGGCATAGCATGAGCAGGCGCTACCGCCGGCTTCAGCCACAGGGGAAAAGGGAATGAGCACTCAGGATCGAGACCAGAGCCGGCGTGAATTCCTTCTGGCGGGTGGCGTGCTGGCGCTGGCTCCAGCCCCAGGGCTTGCGAACCGGCCCTCTCCCACGCGCGCCCGCGGCTACGCGCCCTGGAAGCATGGGCTGGTCCATTTCTACGACAACGGCGGGTCAGGGACGCCCCTGCTGCTGCTGCACCAGGCGCCGATGAGCGCGCGGCAGTTCGAGTCGGTCTTCGCGCCGCTCGCTGCCCGGTCTGTCCGGGCCATAGGCATCGACACACCCGGTTTCGGGCTGTCGGATCCCACGCCGTTCGTCCCTGCGATCGGCGACTGGGTGCCGGCTGTCACTGCGGTGATGGACCACCTCGGACTGGAGCGTTGCGACGTCCTCGGGCATCACACCGGCGCACTGCTTGCGACCGAACTGGCGTTGCGCACTCCGTCCCGGGTCCGCAATCTCATCATCAATGGCCCGTTTCCGATCGATGACGAGGAGCGGCGCATCGGCCTCGAGCGCGTGGACCGCAAGGAGACACGCCTCGAATACAAGGCCGACGGTACGCATCTGACCGACAGTTTCATGGGCCGGTTCCGGACCTACGGACCCGGAGCCGACCCCAGACTGATCACCCGGTATATCGTCGAGAAATTCCAGGGCTTCGGGCCGTTCTGGTATGGGCATCACGCGGCATACCAATATGATCATGCGGCCGCGCTTTCACGGCTGAGGAATCGCACCCTGCTGCTGACCAACTCCGGCGATCAGCTCAACCGCTACGCGCTGCGGGCGAAAGCGCTGCGTCCGGACCTCGACTTCCATGAGCTGGCGGGGGGTGGGGCGGACATCGTCGATCAACAGCCCGAGGCGTGGTCTGACGCGGTGGTGGCGTTCATTCGCGCCGACAGTACGGGGTCCAGGTCATGAGCAGGCGCCGATTCCTCGGTGGCCTGGTGGCGGCCAGCGCGATCGGAACCGCCGCGCTCGGGGCGCCGCGGGTGCAGACGCTCGACCGGCGTGCGCGCCAGAAACAGCAATGGGACCTGATCGTCCTCGGCGCCGGAACCGCCGGCATGCCTGCGGCAATTTTCGCTGCGCAGGCCGGTGCCCGAGTACTCGTGATCGAAGCCACCGCGGTGACAGGGGGAACCCTGGACCGGTCGACGGGGCAGCTTTCCGCGTCCGGGACCGTCTGGCAGCGGGCGCGGGGGATCGAGGATTCACCTGATGCGCATTATGCGGATCACATGCGGATCAACAACTGGAGCTCCGATCCGGCACTGACACGCCTGTTCGTCGATGAGGCGCCGGAGACCCTTAACTGGCTGGCTGCGAGCGGGTTCCAGATCGTCGAGGGTGATCCCGTCAAAGGCAAAGGCCATGACCCGTTCACCGTGGCCCGTTACCAGAACGGCCCGGAGCGGGGTCGGTCGATACTCAAGGCCATGCAGCCCCTGTTCGATGCTGCGGTCGCCTCGGGTCGGGTCGTGGTGAAGTTCGAGACCGAGGCCGCAGAGCTTATCCAGGATGGCAGCGGCGCCGTGGTGGGCGTGCTCACTGAAAGTGGAGGCCGCCAGCGTGAGGAGCATTTTGGCGCGCGGGTCCTGATCGCAACGGGGGGCTGCGCGGCAAACCCCTCGCTGTTCCAGGACCTTCACGGTACGGCGCTGACCACGCTCAGCGCACGACCTTCGAGCAAGGGCCACGGATTGCTCCTCGCCCAGGCGGCTGGCGGCTACCTCCGCGGCGGCGAGAAGTACGTGCCGCTGTACGGCGGGCTCCTCGAGAGCGACACCGCGCCAAGCATGCTGGATGCATCGTTCCGTCACGACCCCGGGTCCCGCCCACCCTGGGAGATCCATGTCAACGCGAGGGGCGAGCGTTTTGTCCAGGAGGACAACCCGGGCCACGAGTATCGGGAGCATGCGCTGGCGCGTCAGCCAGGGCATCGGCTCTGGGTGGTGGGCGACAGCGAGATACTGCAGAAGGCGCCGCCGTTCGTGTCGCGCTGGAGCGCGGAGAAAGTCATGAAGGCGTTCGATGACGCGCATCCCATGTTCAGCCGCGCCGATACGCTGAGCACCCTGGCCATGAGAGCCGGAATCGACCCCGGCGGTCTGCGCCGCAGCACTGCTCAGTACAACGACGCGCTGGTCGCAGGCACGCCAGATCCCTTCGGCCGCACTCATCGACCCTTGCCGATCGCGAAGCCTCCGTTCTTTGCCGTACGCATGACCGGCTGGACGGTGTTCTCCTTCGCGGGGATCGCGGTCGATACGTCGCTGCGCGTGCTGCGCCACGACGGCGCAGCCGTGCCCAACCTCTATGCCGCCGGTGAAGCGATCGGTGGCGCTGCAACGTCCGGCAACGCCTACACGAACGGTTCGGTGCTGACTCCGGCGCTGGCTTTCGGGCGCCTGGCC
>CAJACZ010000164.1 GCA_903938365.1 uncultured Pseudomonadota bacterium
ATCTTCCGCTCGGTGCCGGTCACGGGCTGGGCGTCGATCTTCGTCTCGCGCTCGAACGCGTGCGACTTGTCGGTGTTGCGGTAGTAGCGATAGAGCCCCCAGTACAGGCCTACGGCGCTGCCGGGGCCCAGCAGGAGCAATGCCAGACTGCTGTCGTCACTCATGATCAGCTCGCCAGGATCCAGAGAACGAGGCCTTCGACGAAGGTACCGGTGGTCAGCGCCGCGAGCAGCAGTTTCCAGTGCTGTACGGGCACGCTGCCCATGGTCTCGCCGGTGCGGCCGTTCACGGCGATGTAGTGCAGCATGCTGCCGCTGCCCCGCCGCTGCTGGTACGAGTAGAGCCACACCGGCAGGGACATCGCCACCCAGCGCGTGCCGTGCACGGCGACTCGTTCCTGCTCCCAGCGCACGCCACGATCGTAGCGACCCACCGAACCTTCGACCTGGGAACGCGCGACAGACAGCAGCGCGTCTTCGAGCCGCGGCTCCAGGTCCGCCACGTCCAGATCGCGCTTCTCGGACGAGCAGTTCCTGAGGTATGACGCGTTCCACTTCACCGCGTTCTTGGTGTCGAAGGGCTGGATGGTGTTGATGATGTTGTTCGTGTTGACGGCCGTGTCGAGATTTCCGCGTTTGCGCGACGATTCGAGCGGCAGGTCGTCGACGGTGAAGTCCACGTGGCGCGCCACCTGGTACACGTCGGCATCGTAATAGGTCGTCTTGTTGTTGCCCTCGCCGCGCGTGTAGCGGCGCGTCTCGACCTCGCCCCTGCCGGCGACGTCGGCGCTGACCCGGCTGTCGACGATCATGTACGGCAGGTAGACGGGGATGACGTTCTCGGGCGTGAACTCTTCCTTGAACGCCTTGAGCGCAAACAGGCTGCGCTTGCCGACGAACTGGCGGATGCGCGCCACCGCGTCGTCCTTGGTGATGCGGAACGGCAGGACCGCGTCCGGCACGGCGCCGTTCGCCACCTGCTCGTTGAGGCCGAACTCGTGGCGGCACCAGTGGCAGCGGGCCGTCATCGTGCTTTCGGTGTTGATCGTCACCTCGGCAGCGCAGCCGCTGCACTTGAAGGTCTGCAGCGCCTGGGCATCCGCCGCGATGTCGCGCGCGCCCGAGGCAATGGTCGTGCCCGCGAGCGTGTCGAGCCCCTCGCCGAAGCCGAACTGCTCCTCGACGCGCTCGGCCTGCCATTCCGTGCGGCAATAGGCGCAGATCAGCAGGTCCGAACCGGTCTTGTGCCGGATGTCGGTCGCACCGCACTTCGGGCAGCGATTGACGCCGTCCTTCAGTTCCGCCGAGGCGGTATCGAGGGCGACCGGATCCGGCTTCAGCAGTTCGTCACGGATCCTCGGCGGCAGGCGCTGCGGGTCGAGCCCCAGATCGCCCGGCCGCGGCGGCACGTCCCGGGGCGACCCGGGCCCCGTGAAGGGCGGCGGCGCGTTCGCGTCCGACACGTCGGTCCGCCCTTACAGGCCCAGCGCCTTCGCCTTGAGCGCGTCGTAGTCGGCCTGGGTGATCAGCCCGAGGTCGAGCATCTCCTTCGCCTTCTTGAGCCTGGCCACAGGGTCTTCGGCCGCAGGTGCCGCGGGCGCGACCGGCTGCTGCAGGCTGCCCACGCCCATCATGCCGCTGGCCATGCCGATGCCGACCAGGCCCGCTGCGCCGGTGTTCTCACCCGCCGACTGGATGCCCTGCGCGATGCTGGCCTGCAGGTTGGAGTTGCCGCGTGCACCGGCGAGCGCATCGGCGCGCTGCACGGTCTTCAGCAGTTCCCGGGTGGTCGCGTCGTACTCGATGGAGACGATCGCTACCTTGACGATTTCGAGGCCGCGACCGGAACGCCACTGATAGGCGCTGTCCACCGCCTGCGACAGGCTCTGCGCGAACCCGATCGAGTCCTGCTGCAGCTTCGTGATGCGGTTACCCTTGGCCGGGTCGTTCGTGTACAGGCTGAACGCCGGCGCGAGCGAGGCCACCACTTCATTGAAGAGCTGCCCGGCCGCGGCATTGTCCATGTCGGTGAAGTCGAACACCTGGCCGACCTGCAGGAACGACGCCGGCACGAAGGCCTTCACGAACAGGATCGGGTCGACGATCTTCAGCGTGTAGGAGCCGCGCGTCACCGCGCCGACCTGCGTGCGCAGGAAGCCGTCGTCCCAGTAGATCTCCGACTGCGTGCCGAAGCGGTTGTCCGGAAGCTCCTTCAGCGAGACGAAGTAGGCCGCCTGCTGCGAGCCCGGCTGGCCGCCGAACTTGAAACGCTCCCAGCTTTGCGTGATGAGCGCGGCGGTCACCGAGTCGCCGGCGAAGATCGACTTCGAGTTCGGGTCGTCCGACTGCCAGATGTAGCCGCCTGCCTCGGCCGCGAACCCGGTGATCTTGCCGTCCTGGAACAGCAGCAGCCCGTAGCCTTCGGGCACGACGATCTTCGAGCCGTTGCTGATGATGTTCGAGGAGCCCTTCGTGTTCGAACCGCGCCCGGCGTTCGTGCCCTGGGGCACGGCCGCGAACACGGCCGCGGTGCTCGGCAGCCCCGTCGGAATCGTGTAGAAGTCCTTCCACTGGTCGGCGAGCATGCCGCCGATCGCACCTGATGCCGCCTGAATCAGACCCATGACATCCCTCACAGTGTTGGCCGGGCAGGTCACCCGGGTATCCGCGAACTATACAGGTATGGAAGGGTCGGCTCCCCAGGCCTGCTGCCGCAACAGGATCGCGAGGCGCGCCGTGCAGCTGGCTGGCCTCAGGGTAGAGGCATAGTCCGTGCGTCGGAGCGGGTCGGACCTGCCCGAAGGGGATGCAACCAACCGCACTTTCGGGCATTAGAATCCGCAAGCGCGTCTGCGCCCAGGCGCACCTCACAGAGGTAACCAGCATGACGATGATCCCCGCTCCCGCCGCCCGCGCCTTTGTAGTGGTGGCGTTCACCGCCCTGTCAGTCGCAGGCCTCGGGTCGACCGTGGCTGGTGCGCAGACCGTCGACACCCGCCTCGGTCCGATGCAACTCGAGAACGGTTACCCCTCGCGCGAGGCGGTCGAGAAGCTCTACGACGAGATGGAGTTCCAGCGCGCCACGCAGACCTTCCTGTGGGGCCTGCCGGCGGTGGGCTTCTACGGCCTGCGCGAAGCCCAGCGCAAGAACTTCGGCGCGCGCGACGGCGAGGTCGTCGTGTACCAGTCGCTCAAGGACAAGGCGGGCATGCTGACGCCGAACCTCACCACGGTCTACGCCTTCACCTTCTGGAACCTCGTGACGCAGGGGCCGCTCGTGGTCGAGGTGCCCGCGGGCGCGACCGCCGGTGGCGTGGATGATATCTGGCAGCGGCCCGTCATCGACATGGGCCAGACTGGCCCGGACAAGGGGCAGGGTGGCAAGTACCTGATCCTGCCGCCGGGCGGTGAAGACCTGAACCCGGCGGGCTACTTCGTCGTGCGCTCCAGGACCAACCAGATCTGGTTCGGCTCGCGCGGCCTTGCGCCGGACCCGGTTGAGGCCGAGGCGACGCTGCGCAAGCATCGTGTCTACGGCTGGAACCAGCGCGCCACGCCCGGCGAGACGAAGTTCATCCCGGTTGGCGGCCGCGACTGGGCCTCCTGGCAGCCGAGCGACATCCGCTACTTCGAGCAGCTCAATGACATCCTCGACGGCGAACCGATGGAGACGCACAACGGCTACTTCTACGCCATGCTGCGCTCGCTCGGCATGGAGCCGGGCAAGCCCTTCCAGCCCGACGCGCGCCGCAGGAAGATCCTCGGCGATGCGGCGCTCACTGGCGAGCTGATGGCCCGCGCCAACGCCTTCGACAAGCGCTTCCCCGGCGCCACGGTGTTCGAAGGCACCCACTGGGAATACGCCAACATGGTCGAGCTCGACCAGCAGCTGCCGATGTTCTCGCAGCTTGACGAGCGCGCCTCCTGGTTCTACGAGGCGATCGGTAACACCTCCGGCATGCAGGGCCGCATCGTCGGCTTCGGCCAGGTCTACCTCGAGACCGCGCGCGACAAGTCGGGCGCGTGGCTGGACGGCGCCAAGTCCTACCGCCTGCGCGTGCCGCCCAACGCGCCGGTCAAGCAGTTCTGGTCGTTTACGCTGTACGAGAACACCAGCCGCGCGCCGCTGCAGTCGCCGCAGGGCGCTGCCGACATCTCCTCGCGCAAGCAGGGACTGGTGGTGAACGCGGACGGCTCAGTGGACCTCTACTTCGGCCCGCAGAAGCCCGCCGGTGCGAACGCTAACTTCGTGCAGACGGTGCCGGGCAAGGGCTGGTTCACCTACTTCCGCCTCTACGCGCCGACCGAGCCGTACTTCAAGAAGGAATGGGCGCTGCCTGATATCGTCGAGATCAAGTGATCCTGAGGGTGGGCAGCGGCGCTGCTATCGCCGTGCGCATCATGGCGTTCTCGGCGCTTGTCCTCCCTGGGCCGGGGATCGCCTGCGGTTTCCATGGCAATCCTGCCGTGGGCGCGCTGAACATCGCGTATCCGAACGCGCTGTGGGTGCGTACCGCGGTCTGGCAGGCGCAGCTCGAGGGCGTGCTCGGGCGTCCGGCCGCCGAAGCGCCGAGCGACCCTTTCGCTGCGCGCGTGGCGCTCGCCCGACGCTACCGCGCCGCGTCCGATCGCTTCGCGGCCCTGCGCGAAGATCTCGCGGAGGGCGGTGCGAAGCACGGGACACCTTCCTTCACGGTGCTGCTGATCGGTCCCATGTTGTGGTCGCGCTTCGAGCTGACCGGCGACGACTACCGGCTGCAGGTGCATGCCGAGGGCGCAGCTCCGGGCGATGTCGTGCTGATCACCGATGAGCCCGTGCTCGAAGTTCTGGCCGATGGCCGGATGCCTGTTTCCCGCGCGATCGATCTCGGCCTCGTCCGCCTGTACGGCAAGCCGTCCGACGTGTCTGCGGTCACTGCAGCGCTCGACTCCTGGCGACCCGCGCCACCGAACCTGAAACGTACTTCCTGAAAAGAGGGACCCTGCGATGAAAGCACCATCCGTCAACGTCGCCCGAGCCATCGCTCCGGTGGTCGCGCTGCTCGTACTGCAGGGCTGCAGCCGCCCGCCGCCGCCACAGACGGCCGACGACAAGGGCCCTGAAGCCGCCGCGGCGACGCCGGCGCCCGTCGGCAAAGCCGGCTTCTCGCCCTACACGGCGCGCAGCTATCCGACGCGCGTCTACTGGGGCGACCAGCATCTGCACACCTCGTGGTCGCCGGACGCCGTCGGCGCCGGCACCCGCGTCGGGCCCGAAGAGGCGCTGCGTTTCGCGCGCGGCGAGGAGATCGTCTCGAGCACCGGCATTCCGGTGAAGCTTGCCCGTCCGCTCGACTGGCTGGCGGTCTCGGACCACTCCGACGCGATGGGCATCATGAGCGAGGTCATCGCCGGCAACCCCAAGCTGATGACCGACCCGGTGCTGAAGCGCTGGAACAAGCAGATGAACGCCGATGCGCAGCAGGCCTATGCGGCCGTCCTGGAAGGCATCGCGATGCAGGGCAAGGGCCAGCTGCCGACGCCGATGAAGGATCCGGCGGTCGCGCTCGACATGTGGCACAAGATGACGGCGATCATGGAGGGTTACAACGATCCGGGCCGCTTCACGGCTTTCATCGCCTACGAATGGACTTCGAACTACGGCGGTGGCAACAACCTGCATCGCAACGTCATCTACCGCGACGGCAAGGCGCTCGCCGACCAACTGTCGCCGCTCACGACGTTCGTGTCCGAGAATCCCGAAGACCTCTGGAAGTGGATGCAGTCCTACGAGCAGCGCACGGGTGGCAAGCTGCTCGCCATCCCGCACAACGGCAACCTCTCCAACGGCCTGATGTTCGCGACCACCACCTTCAAGGGTGATCCGATCACGCGCGAGTGGGCGGAGACACGTGCCCGGTACGAACCGCTGTACGAGATCACCCAGGGCAAGGGCACCAGCGAGCAGCATCCCTCGCTCGCGCCGAGCGACGAGTTCGCGCAGTTCGAGATCTGGGACAAGGGCAACCTCAACGTGGTGCCGAAGAAGCCCGGCATGATCCAGTTCGAGTATGCCCGCGAGGCCCTGAAGAACGGCCTGGCGATCGAGGCCCGCGTCGGGGCGAATCCGTTCAAGTTCGGAATGGCGGGCGGCACCGACAACCACACGGGCCTCACCACCGCCGAGGAGGACAACTTCTTCGGCAAGTTCCCCTCGTCCGAGCCGAGTCCCGAGCGCTGGAGCGAGAACGCCTTCAACTTCGAAGGACGCACCATCAAGGGCTGGGAGCTCGGCGCCTCGGGCTACACGGGCGTCTGGGCCACCGCGAACACGCGCGAGGCGCTGTGGGACGCCATGCAGCGCAAGGAGGTCTACGGTACCACCGGGCCGCGGATCACGGTCCGGCTGTTCGGCGGCTTCGAATTCCAGGCGCAGGACGCCCGGACGCGTGATCTCGCCGCGGTGGGCTATGCCAAGGGTGTGCCGATGGGCGGCGACCTGAGCCGCGCCCCGGCCGGCAAGAGCCCGACCTTCCTGGTCGCGGCGATGAAGGATCCCCTGTCCGGTAACCTCGACCGCATCCAGATCGTCAAGGGCTGGGTTGATGCGAAGGGCGCAACCCGCGAGAAGGTCTACGATGTGGTGTGGTCGCAGGCCGAGCGCCGCAAGCCCGGCAAGGACGGTCGCCTGCCGTCCGTCGGCAACACCGTCGACCTCGCGACCGGCACTTGGCGGAACACGATCGGCGACCCGGAACTGGTCACCGTCTGGAAGGACCCGGAGTTCGACCCGGCGCAGCGCGCGTTCTACTATGCACGAGTGATCGAGATCCCGACGCCGCGCTGGACGCTGCTCGACAGCCTCCGTTTCGGAGTGAAGATGGGTCCGGAGGTGCCGATGACGCTGCAGGAGCGCGCATACACCTCGCCGATCTGGTATTCGCCGTCTTGATGTCCTTCCGCCGAGCTGCCTTCGGAGCGAGGTGACCGGGTGACATGAGCGTCGTACCGTTGATCGGTCGCGTCCTGCGCGAGCCGCTGCTGCATTTCCTGCTCATCGGCCTCGCGTTGTTCGTCGCCTACGACCGGTTCGGTCCGGCGGGCGGTGGCGGCGAGCGCATCGTCGTCACCCGCTCGACCGTCGACGAGCTGTCACGGCAGTTCGCGGCGCGATGGATGCGGCCGCCGACCGAGCAGGAGCTCTCCGGGCTGGTCGACACCTGGGTCCGCGAGGAGATCTACTACCGTGAGGGCCTGGCGCTCGGTCTCGACCGCGAAGATCCGGTGATCAAGCGGCGACTGCGCCAGAAGCTCGAGGTGATGCAGGAGGAGAGCCTCGGCGGCGACGCGCCGACCGACACCGTTCTCAAAGATTACCTGGGCCGCAACGCCGACCGTTTCCGGGAGCCGGCGCGGACGACCTTCGAGCAGGTCTATTTCTCGGGCAGCGCACCGGTCGCCGAGGTCGAGCGGTTGGTCGCGGCCGCCCGTCAGGCGCTCGCGCGCGGCGCGGACCCCGGCACTCTGGGACAGTCGATGATGCTCGCGCAGCGTCACGACGACACGCCCATGGACATCGTGTCGCGTGACTTTGGCGCCGAGTTCGCCGCCCGGCTGGCGGAACTGCCGACGGGCACCTGGCAAGGGCCGATCGCGTCGGCCTACGGCGCGCATCTGGTGCGCGTCTCGGTGCGCAAGAGCGGGACGCTGCCGCCGCTCGAGCAGATCCGGCCCGCCGTCATCCGCGAGTGGGAGAGCGAGCGGCGCAGGGAGGCTGCCACCCAGGCCTACGCCGAGATGCGCAGCCGATACTGGATCGAGATCGAGGCGAAGCCGTGACTGGACGGGCCGTCCGGGCGGGGCTCCGGCGATGGAGCCTCGCGCTGCTCGCGGTCGTAGCGGTCTGCGCTGCGGCGACCGTGCGCGCCGACGAGTTCCGGCCCGCGTACCTGCAACTGACCCAGGTCGATGCCGAGGCCTGGGATGTGCTGTGGAAGATCCCGGCGGTGGACGAGGGGACGGTGTTCAGGCTCAGCCCGTCGTTCCCGGAAGGCACGCGGACCGTGCTGCCGATGCGCAGCGCCTTCTCGACGGGGACCATCGTGCAGCGGTGGCGCATCCAGGTGCCGGGCGGCCTGCAGGGCAAGCCGATCGCCTTCCCCGACCTGTCCGCCAACCGGATCGATGTGTTGGTGCGTCTCGTGCGCGCCGACGGCAGCGAGCAGGTCGTGCGGGTGTTACCCGCGCAGACGGAGGTCATCGTCGAGGGCAGTCCCGGTGCGTTCGCGGTGGTCAAGACCTATACCGCGCTCGGCGTCCATCACATCCTCGTCGGGGCGGACCACCTGTTGTTCGTGCTGGCGCTGTTGCTGATCGTCGCCGGCGCCGGGCGCCTCGTCGCCACCATCTCGGCGTTCACCGTCGCGCACAGCCTGACGCTCGCCGCCGCGACCCTCGGCTGGGTACGCATGCCCGGCCCACCCGTCGAGGCGACGATCGCCTTGTCGATCATGTTCCTCGCGATGGAGATCCTCCACGTCCGCGAGGGGCGTGCAAGCCTGACGGCCCGTCGACCGTGGTGGGTCGCGTTTGCTTTCGGCCTGCTGCACGGCCTCGGGTTCGCGGGCGCGTTGGCCGAGGTCGGGTTGCCGGCGACGTCCATCCCTCTCGCGCTGCTCTGCTTCAACGTCGGTGTGGAGATCGGCCAGCTGCTGTTCGTCGCGGCGGTGCTGCTCGTGATGTGGCTGGGGCGCGGGCTGCTGCGCCGCGTCGGTTCTGCGCCACCCGCCTGGCTCGGCAAGGCCACCCCTTATGCCATCGGCAGCATCGCCAGCTTCTGGTTCATCGAGAGGGTCACGGGCTGGTGAGCGACGGTGAGGTGCCGCATGCCCACGCCGATCGCACCTGATGCCGCATCAGGATCCCGAGGTCCGCCATGCGGCGACCGTACGGGCTATATGCCAGCGGCCTTCAGAAACGCAGTTCCGAGGACAGCATCAGGGCGAAGCCTTCGTTGTCCAGGTCGCCCTCGTACTCGGTGCTGCGCCATGTCGCTTCAAGACCCAGCGTGGTCATGGGGCTTGGGTCCCAGAACAGGTTGGCGAACGCGGTCTCGTTCGAGCGCACGCCAGGCTGTGGGCCGCTCGACGACCAGGCGCGGTCGCGGCCGTAGCCCAGGTGCGAGTGGGCCGTGGGGCTCCACCACCATGCGACCTCGCCCCAGCCGCCCTCGCTGCGTACGGGTGCGCGGTCGGCGGTGACGGTCTGGAAGATGCTGGCGAGATAGGGGGCGAACGCGCGCCCGCGGTACAGCTCGCCCTGCACCGCGAACCGCTGGCCGAAGCGCGCCGCGCCCTCGATTGCGACGCCGGACAGGCTGGTGTCGTAGGCCGGGAACGCCCCCGCGATCGAGAAGGTGCGGAACGAGCCGGTCGCGCCCGAGATGCCCAGTTCCCATTCGGGGTAGGGGGCCCAGGAGACGGTCTTGTCAGCCGCGCCGCGCGCGAAGGCGATGCGCGCTTCGTAGTTGGGCTTGCCCGTGTTCTCGGTTGAGGCGAGCGACGGCGGCTGGATGTTGGAGGGCTGTGCGTCGGCGAGCGCCGCCTGCAGGGTGAGCTTGCCGCTGCCCGTCGTCACGAAGCGCTCGACGCGCAACTGCGGCTTCATGGAGTTGCCCGGATTGCCCGAGCCCGCCATGCCAGACATGCTGTCCACCATGCGCGGGATCTTCGGGCTGAAGACGTCGGGCTGCAGCCCGGCGGCGAGACGCCAGTGTTCGTTCGCAGCCTCGACGTAGGCGATGCCCGGATACACGCCGTACTTGCCCGACAGCAGGTCGCCGTCGAACAGCTGCGCCTGGATCACGCCGCCGAGCTGGAGGCCGCGGAGCTCACGGCCGCGGATGGCGATCAGCAGTGTCGAGAGGCGTGCGTCGATCTTGGTCGTGCCCTCACGCACCCCCGGCACCGAGGGCAGCACGAGGAACGGCGCGGCGTCGGGCAGCATGCGCGCGCCGGTGGTATTGACCGTAGTGCGCAGCGAACCGCCGATGACCACCCCGACGCCGTCATAGCGCCCCGTCACCACCGGCGGCGGCAGCGCGGCCGGCTCGGCCGCGGCAGCGGCAGCGACCGCGGGCTCGGGCGCCGCAGCGGGTGCGTCGGTGAGGCGCCGCTCGAGCTCATCGAGACGGGCCTGCTGCTCACGCAACTGGCGCATCTGCGCCTCGAGGACGTCCTGCTGCGCCGCGAGCCTGGCCTTGAGCGCTGCGATCTCCTCGGCGGACGGCGCAGCGGCATGCGCGGCCGCGTAACCGCCGAGCGTGAGCACGGCGGTCAGCAGCGCGACCCGCGGTGGGATGCGACGGGGCGCGGTCATCAGGGCTTGGCCTCGTAGACCGCAAGACCTTCCTTGAGGGTCTGCAGCACCTGGATGTCCTTGATGGTGGCAGGGTCGACCTTCAGCGGGTTAGCCGACAGCACGACCATGTCGGCGAGCTTGCCGGCCTCGAGCGTGCCCTTCGTCTTGTCTTCTTTGATCTGGTACGCCGCCGAACGCGTCACCGCACCGAGCGCGGCATAGGGCGTGACCCGTTCGTCGGGGCCGATCACGTTGCCGCTGCCGGTGCGCCGGTTCACCGCCGCATCCACGAGCGCCAGCACCGACGGCGACGGCGTCACCGGCGCGTCGTGCGACAGCGTCCAGGGCAGTCCCTGCTTCTCGAGGGTGTTCGCGGCGGCCGCGTTGTTGGCGCGCTCGGGGCCCCACAGCCGCAACACGCTGTCGCCCGCCGTCACGATGCCGGCGGACAGGAACGTCGGGACGGCGCCCACCTTTTTCATACGCTCGATCTGGTCGGGACGCATGTAGGTTGCATGGATGAACACCGGCCGATGGTCGCGCATGCCGTACTTGACCACTGCCGCCTCGATGGCGCGCAGCGCCTGCTCGACGGCCGCGTCGCCGTTCATGTGCATGTTGAGCTGGACGTCGCTGGTCCAGAAGCGGTCGAACGCGGCCTGCAGCACCTCGTCGGGGATCTGCTGGAAGCCCGAGTAGATGCCCGTCTTGCCGGGCGGGTTGTTGGTGTAGGGCTGCGTGAACCAGGCGGTGTCGAGGCTGCCGTCGAGCCAGTACTTCACGCCGCCCATGCGCACGCGGTTGATGTAGCTCTTGTTGAGGTCGGGTCGCTTGTCGAGCAGCTTCTGCGCGACACCCGTCTCGTCCGGCGCGTAGGCGCGCGACACACCGTAGGCGGCGTCGAGCACCTGGTCGGTGATCGAATCCTTGGCGCAGACGTAGAGATCGATGGGCAGCAGCTTCTTGTCGATGGCGTTGAGGACGAGATCGATGTCGTCGTTGCCGAGACCGAGGCCGCAGTCCTGCGCGGTGGTCTGGCCATGCTTCGCCCACTCGGCGGCGCCGGCCTTCATCGCGCGGTCGGCGAGTTCGCCGGTGAACGGCGGTCGCTGCGAGCGCACCGCGTTGAGCGCCGTCTCTTCCATCGGCCCGAGCGGCTCGCGGCTGCCGGGCGCGCGCGTGAAGTTGCCGCCCTCGGGGTCCGGCGTGTCGGCCGTGACGCCCGCGAGCTTGAGCAGCGCCGAGTTGGCCGAGCCTAGATGCCCCGAGGAATCGACGATCATCACCGGGCGGGTAGCCGAGACCTGGTCGAGCTCCGCCGCGGTCGGCGTGCGGTTCTCGGCGAGACCTGCGGCCTTGTAGCCGAAGCCGACGATCCACGCGCCCTCGGGCACGGTCTCGGCGTGTTGCTTGAGACGAGCGAGCAGCTCCGCGAGGTCTGCGGAGCCCACGAGGTCGGCGTCCATCAGGTTCTTGCCGAAGTAAACCATGTGACCGTGGGTATCGATGAAGCCTGGCACGAGCGTCTTGCCCGCGAGGTCGACCTGCGTCGCGCCGGCGCCCACGGCCTTGTCCACGTCGGCGCGCGTGCCGACGGCGAGGATCTTGCCATCCCGCACCGCGAGCGCCTCGGCGTAGGCCGGCTCCCGGCCCGCCATCGTCAGGATGTCGCCGCCCGAGTAGACGGTGGTGGCCGGCGCGGGCGCGGCTGCGGGCACGGGGCTGCGGCCGCAGGCGGCGAGCAGGAGTGCTGCGCCGAGCGAAAGCAGCAGGCGGGCATCGGAGGGGTCTCGCAGGGTCATGTGGATCTCCTTGCAGCAGGGAGGGTTGCCGCGTTCACGGCGGCGAGGGCATCCGGGCGGCCGCTTGCCACCAGGTAATCGATGACGGTCTGGCGCCAGACGGGGTGCAGCGCAC
>CAJACZ010000165.1 GCA_903938365.1 uncultured Pseudomonadota bacterium
GCCACCCGCACCGGCTGCGCCATGTGAGAGGCCAGCCTGTCGATCGCCTCGCCCACCTGCACGGCGAGCTCGCGGGTCGGCACGAGCACCAGCGCGGCGGTCCGGCGCGAGCCGGGACGCCCGGGCTGATCGAGACCCTGCAGCAGCGCGAGCCCGAATGCCGCCGTCTTGCCCGAGCCGGTGGGCGCGCAGCCGATGAGGTCGCGTCCCTGCAGCGCAGGGGGAATCGCGGCGAGCTGGATCGGGGTCGGCTCGAGGTAGCCGCTCGCGGTCGCGGCACGCACCAGCCCGACAGACAGCCCCAGCGCCGCAAACGGCGAATTCACAACCGCCGCACCCGGACGGCCCGCCCCTTGATCCGGCCGCGACCCAGTCCCTGCAGGGCCTGCCCGGCGACGTCGCGCCGGACGGCAACGTAGGTCGAAAACTCGCGCACCTCGATCCTGCCGATGCAGCCCGCGTCGAGCCCCAGATCCTTGGTGAGCGCGCCCAGCACGTCGCCCGGACGGATCTTTTCCTTGCGTCCGCCCAGGATCTGCAGCGTGACCATGGGCGGGCTCAGCGGCGCGCGGGTGCCCTCCCCCGGTGCGGGCTCGGCCTGCAGTTCCGCCAGCGAATGCCAGGCGCTGTCGCTGCCCTGCATGTCCTCGATGCGGCCCACGCGGCCCCGGTCCCTGCGGCTGGCGAGGCTGAACACCAGACCCGACTCGCCCGCGCGTCCCGTGCGACCCACCCTGTGAGTGTGCACATGCGCGTCGGGCGTGATGTCGACATTGATCACCGCATCGAGGCCTGCGATGTCGAGCCCGCGCGCCGCGACGTCGGTGGCCACGAGCACGCTGCAGCTGCGGTTGGCGAACTGCACCAGCACCTGGTCACGATCGTGCTGCTCGAGGTCGCCGTGCAGTTCGAGCGCCATGATGCCCTGCGACTGCAGCAGCGCAGCGAGTTCGCGGCACTGCTCCTTGGTATTGCAGAAGGCGACCGTGCTCTCGGGACGGAAGTGGTTCAGGAGCAGCGCCACCGCAGGCAGCCGCTCACTCTCGGTGACCTCGTAGAAGCGCTCGTGGATGTGCCGTGAATCATGGCGCTCGGCGAGTTTTACCTCGAGCGGGTCGCGCAGGTAGCGCTCTGCCAGCCCCTCCACATGTTCCGGATAGGTCGCGGAGAACAGCAGGGTCTGGCGCCGCGAGGACGGCGGGCAGCGCTGCGCGATGGCGGCGATGTCCTCGCCGAAGCCCATTTCCAGCATCCGGTCCGCCTCGTCGAACACGAGGATGTTGACGGCATCGAGCGCCAGCGTCGCACGGCCGAGGTGATCCAGCATGCGCCCGGGCGTGCCCACCACCACGTGTGCCCCGTGCACCAGACTGGCCTTCTGGGAGCGGATGGGTACTCCGCCACAGAGCACGAGTACCTTGATGTTTTCCTCTGCCCGGGCGAGGCGGCGGATCTCCTGCGCCACCTGCGCGGCCAGTTCACGCGTGGGACACAGCACCAGCGCCTGCACCGCCAGGCGCCGCGGCTCGAGGCGCGCCAGCAGGGGCAGTGCAAAGGCCGCCGTCTTGCCGCTGCCGGTCTTGGCCTGCGCGATCAGGTCCTTGCCCGCCAGCGTCAGCGGCAGGCTGGCCGCCTGGATCGGAGTCATGTGCGTGTAACCGAGCCGCCCAAGGTTGGCGAGCACGGGGCCCGGCAGGGGCAGCGTGGAAAAAGCGGGGCCGTGAGTCGGCGACTCTGCACTGACGTCGGTCATGGGTCGATGCGCGGCATGGCCGTTGGGGTATCCGTGGATGGGCGGCGGTGGGTGCAGGCCGCGCGTTGCGCGGCGCCGCAGGACGCTCGAGGCGTCCGTGCAGTATAGACCCTCCCGTCCGCCGGGCAGCATCGCGCTCCACGCCGGGCCCGTCTAGCGCGGGTTATTCTAGTCCGCCCGCAGATCAGACCATGGGTGAGGATTTCATGAGCGACGTACCCTACCTGCCCCCCAGAGTGTGGAGCTGGAACCGCGATGCCGGCGGCAAGTTCGCCAACATCAACCGGCCGACGGCCGGGGCGACCCACGACAAGGACCTGCCCTGCGGCCGGCACCCGATGCAGCTCTACTCGCTCGGGACCCCGAACGGCGTGAAGGTCACCGTCATGCTCGAGGAACTGCTCGCGCTGGGGCATGCGGGCGCCGAATACGATGCCTGGCTGATCGACATCAACGCGGGTGACCAGTTCGGCAGCGGCTTCGTCGGGATCAATCCGAATTCGAAGATCCCCGCGCTGCTCGATACCAGTGTCGCGCCTGCGGTCCGCGTCTTTGAATCGGGCTCGATCCTCGTCTACCTCGCGGAAAAGTTCGGTGCATTCCTGCCCGAGTCCGGCCAGGCGCGCGCCGAGTGCCTGTCGTGGCTGTTCTGGCAGATGGGCAGCACGCCCTACGTCGGCGGCGGTTTCGGGCATTTCTATGCCTATGCGCCCGAGAAGTGGGAATACCCCATCAACCGTTTCGCCATGGAGGTCAAACGGCAGCTCGACGTGCTCGACCGCAACCTCGCGACACGGCGTTACATCAGCGGCGACGAATACACGGTGGCCGACATGGCGATCCACCCCTGGTACGGCGGACTCGTGCTCGCCAACCTGTACAACTCCGCGGAATTCCTCGACGTGGCCTGGTACCGGAACCTCGTCCGCTGGGCCACCGAGATCGCCGCGCGCCCCGCGGTCCAGCGCGGGCGCCGCGTCAACAGGACCTCTGGGCCCGAGGGCGAGCGGACGCGCGAGCGCCACGACGCCGCCGATATTCCCTGAACCAGGGCAGCACCATGGCATCGCACACACTTGATGGAGCAGGCACATGAAACAGGCCCAGAGGGCACAGGCCCCGGCCCGCATCACCACCCCTGGGACGAGTCCTTTTTCGTGCTCAGCGGCGCAGTGCACTGCGGCGTGGATGACGTAGAGACCCTCGCCACCACCGGAACGCTGGTACATGTTCCTGGCGGATCCACGCACTGGTTCAAGTTTGCGGCGGGCGGTGGTGAATTCTTCTCGATCACTTCAAAGGGCAACGCGTCCCGGATGTTCGAGGCCTTCGACAGGGGAATAAACTGGGCAGATCCGGATCGGCAGAAGCTGATGGCCCTGGCCGCGAGTTATGGGCAGACCGTGGATTCCGGCACCCGGTAGTCTCCCGCAGCGCCCGCGACATGAGGCCAGGGATCGGACTGTTCCAGAACCTCAAACGCCGTGGCTGCAATCCCGGCGGTCCGTAGCCTGCCACGCTTCGACGAGCGCGGACGCCTGCCCGCGCAGCTCGGGCACTGCAGTACATTAGAACCGTTGGCGGAGAGGGTGGGATTCGAACCCACGGTGCCCGTAAAGGCACGCCAGTTTTCAAGTTTAGCATTCAATGACGCCTATCGGTCTTGGACCGGGACAATCCAGTAGCTAGTTCAGGCTTCAATAGATGCCCAATCGTCAACTCACCACAGTCGAAATCGAGACATTGTTCCGCCCGCTCATCGCAGAAGTGCGCGGACAACTGCAAACGCTATCAGCGGGAGATACGGACCTGCTTTGGGCATTGCGTCGCAAGTTGGCCAAAGAACTTACCTACGACGAACGCAGTCGCCCCGGCGATCGACGAGCGTTGAAAGCCTATAAGCGCGGGGAACAAAAAGGTTTGTGCGCTTTGTGCAGTCAACCGCTGCCCGAGAAGTACGTAACCCTGGACCGCTTTGAGGCGATGCTTGGGTATGTGAAAGAGAACACGAGGCTGATCTGCCAACCCTGCGATATCAAAGTTCAACAGGAACGCGGTTACAAGTGACCACGAGCCTAGCCTTACCCTCGAGCGAGCGATGCCAAGCTTTGCTCCTCTGACAGATCTCTATTCGCGCGTCACGGTATGTGAGAAGCGTTGCGCAGGCGTAGAAAACGAACCCGCTGCGGGCATCATGGGTAGAAGCTTCTACTGCCCATTCGATGTCTTGAATATCGACCTGCTCATGGTCAGCAAGAACCCCGGCATCTCAGACCCACGAGAGAATGCGATCTATGCCCCGCTGAACGGTGAGGGTCGAGTTAATGCGCATGAAGAGTTCGTCCGCTCGCGCTTTCTTGGGTCAAACACAATCATCACATCGCGATACCACGCGAACATCATTTCTTGGGTATCTGTCATTCTCGCGGTCCCAGCTGACCACGACTCGGTGTTCTCAAAAGCTGCACTGACGGCGCTGGTGAAGTGTCATTCGGCCGCTAACAAGACCGATCTGCTGCCTGAAAGCACACAGAACACCTGCGCCTCCGCGTATCTCTACGACGAAGTCAGGCTGGTTAAGCCCAAATTCTTGCTCGCCTTGGGTGGAGAGGCATACGAATACTTGATGAGGCCAAATGTACGGGGCAAGCATGGCTTGCCCGTTGGACGGCTTTATCACCCTAGCTGGTCGAACA
>CAJACZ010000166.1 GCA_903938365.1 uncultured Pseudomonadota bacterium
ATCCGTGAACAGGACCGCGCGCCGTCCAGCGGCGAGGACATGCCCTTGCGGTAGGAGCGGCCGCGCTCGGCCAGGAAGCTCTTCAGCAGCGCCCCCGCTTCCGCCCGGCCGCCATGCTGCCGTTCCGGACACGGATCGGGAGCGAGCCCGAGCGCCGCATCATCCGGCCACTCGTCGGCGTCCAGCACCGCAGTCCGCAACCGGGTCGGCGCGTCCAGCACGGGCGCCCGCATCAGGGTCTCCCAGCGCGCCGCCCAGCCGTGCCGGCTCGCGAGCGCCCGCCACACGCCGTGCTGGCGATACTCGCGGAGCGGCACGTCCGCCCGGCGCGCCCAGCGGCGGACCAGTTTGTCACGCTCATAGGTCCACAGGAGGCCGGTCTCCTCGTGGGCGTGGATCGCGGCGATCGCGTGTGTTCGGTGCAGGTCATGGAAAACCTGTTCGGCCTCGCCGACGCGCAGCACGAGACGCCCGCCACGCGCCTGCAGCGCGGCGTCCAGGTCAGCCAGGCTCTCCATCAGGAACGCGAAATGCCGGCCGGACATTTCCGGTTGGCGCCACAGCCCGGGCTCCAGGATGTACAGGGGCAGCACCGGCCGACCGCTCGCCGCCGCGGCATGCAGTGCGGCATGGTCGTGCACGCGCAGGTCGCGCTTGAACCAGACGACCTCGATCACGGCGCGGGCGACACCAGCTGCGGGATCTTTTCGCGCAGCTTGAAGAACCCGGCCCGCGCATGCGGCCAGACGCGCCGGTCGAAACCGCGCTGCAGCTGCACGAGGCGGATGCCGTCCTGCGCCAAAGCATGCTGCAAGCGGTCGAGCGACCACGCGACGAGACCCGTCGGGGCGAAGCCCGTCGCCAGTTCCGTGACACCCAGACCCTTCGCCCAGGCGGTGACACGACCGGCCTCCAGCAGCGCTGTGCCGGTCGAGAAATGCGTGCCGGCGCGGGCAAGCCCGTCTGCCAGCGCGCCGCTCGAAAAGCGCGCCGCAGGGCTCGTGGCCGCGGCCACGCGCGGGCTCTCGAGCGCGGCACAGCCGGCCACATCGGCGGTCAGGTCCCAGCTCTCTGGATGCAGGTCTTCTTCCGTGAGCAGCAGCGCGACGCGCCGCTCAGTCACCTGGCTCCCGCCGGGCAGGGCGGCCGCCACGGGCGCGGGAGTCTCGTCCCGCAAGGACAGAGCCTGTTCGGCCAGCTGCCCGCCGGGATCAAAGCGGCCGAGCGTGTGGTCGCGGATGTTGGTGGCGCGCGCGAGATAGTGCTTACCGGCGGTATGCAGTCCCGCCACCCACCGCCAGGACAGGGTGTTGGAGGCCGGATCCGCGTCGACGAGGTGCTTGTAGAAGAAATCGGCGCCCAGTGGCCAGGGGAGGCGCAAGGTGAAGATCCAGATCGAGGCGAACCACATGCGCGCGTGGTTGTGCAGCCAGCCGATGTCTACGAGTTCCCTCACCCACGCATCGAAGCAGGCGATGCCCGTGCGCCCCTCCATCGCGCGCAGCAGGGCCGCATCGCCCGCCCACGACGCCCGCAGCGTCTGCCGCTCGGCATCAAAGTTCGTCAGCACGCCCGGGCGCATCTCGAGCCAGCCCTTCCAGTAGCTGCGCCAGAACACTTCCTGGATGAATTTTTCGGCCGACTGCAGCCGGTGCCGGGCGAGGACGGCGGCAATCACCTCTTCCTCGGTGATGAGCCGCCGACGGATCCAGGGCGAGAGGCACGATACGTTCGCGCGGTCCGACGGCCCGCGGTCGACGTTGCGATCACGCGCGTAATCGCCGCCGGCAGCAGGCAGGAAGGCCGCGAGGCGGGCCAGGCCCGCCGCGCGGGTCGGTGTCCAGTCCACCGAGGCGAGGGCTGGGGCAGGAGGAATGCTCATGGACGCTGACCTGCCGGCGGGCCCCGCACCGGCACTGACCCGGGGCGGACCGCTTGCGGCGTGGGTGGATCGGGCAAGCTTCGAGTCTCGCCTGTGCCGCGTCAATCGTTTCACGCCCCGACGCGTGCCGTGATGACCCGTGACCTCACGCGAGGGAAACCCGCAGAATGAGCAGCAGGATGGTCCCGCCATCGCGGGAGGATGCGAGGCATCGATGACTGCCGCGAACCAGATCACGATCGCTCTCCGGAAAGCCAGTAGCGCCGGATCCCTGCGGCGGCCCCTGGCGCTCGCCTGCGGCCTGCTCACCTGCACGTGGCTGGGCACCCACGCAGGGTCGGCGCGGCCTACGCCGCCGGGCGTTCGCCCCGGAATTGCTCGCATTCGCACGCGACACGGACTGGGCCGGCGTGCTCGGCAACCGACCGGCGCGCAGCCGGCTGCGACTCGGGCTCACCTTCAGCAGCGGTTTCGACGACGAGAACGACTTCACGGTCAGCGCCCTGCACGTGTTCTCACCCGTCAATGACTGGCAGGGCGAGGTGCGCAGCTTTGTGAGCCTGGGCTCCTCGCGCACGCTTCAGACCGAGTGGTGGCAGCCCCTGAGCGCGGGATCGCCATGGTTTGGTGCGGCGTCCGCGGGCTACCTGGGCGAAGCCTTCGACCTCTATGCCGACGGCCTGCGTACCGCGCGCGAGGAGTCGACGAGTGTTTCACGCCTGCGCCTGGCCGGCAGGGAGCACGACCGCGATCGGCCCTGAGCGGAGCAGCCGGCGCGGCCTCAGGACAGTACGGCGACCAGGGAAACGCCAGCGGGCAGGGGCACACGCCCAACCAGATGCTGTTCAAGGGCGAAGATCCGCGTCAGCACTGCGTTGACCGGGGCGGACGGCATCTGGTCATCGCTGCTGGTCTTGCCCACCAGCTTGCCGACCAGTCGGGCGGCGGCGGCCACCGGGAACAGCAGGCTGTTGTAGTGGCTCAGCAGTTCGATCTTCAGGTCGGCCGTCCGGGCGATGCTGGCCAGACCGGCCTTGGTATAGCGGCGATAATGGTGATGGGCGCCGGGATGCCTGGCCCCCGTCCCGGTTTCACTCCAGCGCCGCGTCAGCGCGCTCGATGCTCTACTCAAGCAGCAGGTACAACATCGGAAACTGCGGGCGGATGCTCGCGTTGTCGGAGTCGTCCACCTCCGCGACCGCAAATTCGTAGCGCCGGTGGAAGCTGGCCAACTGCAGCACGTCTTAGGGATGCAGCAACTATGCGCAGCGAATGCCGAGTTGTTCAGATACGGCGCCTGGAAGAAGGCCTCGGTCGCGAAGTTGATGTTGTCGGTGAAGTCGGTCCAGTGAACTTCGGGTAAGCGGTGGATTTCGACTCAAGCACGTGTAGGTTCGGGGAGGACCGTTCAAACTAGTTCCCTGGGACCAGTTTGGTTTAGCGGGAACCGTCGCCATTGCTCCCTAAGAGCCTCTCGAGCAACGCGCGGCGCGAACGCCACTGCCACAACAGCGTCCACCCTAGGCACGCCAGAATTGCCCATGCGAACTCGCCTTGCGAGCGGTGCCTCGAGGGCGCGTAAGCCACCACCTG
>CAJACZ010000167.1 GCA_903938365.1 uncultured Pseudomonadota bacterium
CAGAGCTGCGTGGTTCGCGGTCTTCATCAATAGGTCTCCATAGGCGCAGGCAAATGCGACTAGATCCTACCAACACGCGTCCCGGAAATGCAATCGTTTGCGCGCCGGGGCCCGGCAAGAGTGTTGCGCTCGGGAGACAAATGGCGTTCGCGGAGAGCCGGAGCGGGCCCGGGTGCGCAGGCTCAGCTCGCGACGGCGAGCCGGACAGAGGCCGCGGCGGGCGCGGCGGGCGCGCGGGAGGCTACTTCGATGCAGTTGCGGCCGGCCTGCTTGGCGGCATAGAGCGCGCGGTCCGCCAGTTCCACGCTGTCGTCCGGACTGCAGTCGAGCGTGGTCCCGATCCAGGCCACGCCCACGCTGACCGTGACGCGGCCCGTGGAGGCGGAGTCCCGATGCCGGACGCAGGCCGATGCGACGGCGCTGCGAAGCTGCTCGGCCAGCGAAGCCGCGTGCTCGGGCGTGACCTGATACAGCACGATGGCCAGTTCCTCGCCGCCGTAGCGGGCCGCGAGGTCGAGGGGACGGCGGGCGAAACCCTGCACGATCTGCGCGACGTGCCGCAGGCAGGCATCGCCGCTCTGGTGGCCGTGCCGGTCGTTGTAGTTCTTGAAGTGGTCCAGGTCGATGAGCAGGATCGCGACCGGTGAGCGATCGCGCAGGCCCTGCTGCCAGACGCGGATCAGGTGTTCATCGAAGGCCCGCCGGTTGTGGAGGGTCGTCAGCCCGTCGCGGTCAGCCAGTTCGCCCAGCACGGCGCGCTCCAGGAAGTAGCGCCGGTTGTAGCGCTCGACGCCCTGGGCGATCGACGCGGCCATGACGGTGATGCCCGCGAGCAGGGCGAGGTCGAAGGCCAGACGCTCTGCAGGCAGGCCCTGGGCGACTCCCGCGAGCCCGAAGGCCACCACGCAGGCCGCACCCACCCAGAGCGCCTCGTAGAACAGCAGGCCCATGAGCGAGAAGACCCCGAGCGAATAGGTGGTCAGGAAGACCAGCGCCGAGGTGCTGCCCTCGCCGATCGCCCGGGCGACCAGCACCGAGAGCGCCACGGCGACGACCACTCCGGCGGGAAACGAGACCTGCAGGTAACGGTGCCGCAGCGCGGGGATGACCGCGGCAAAAAACATCGCGAGCAGCGCGGGCGGCAACACGACGAGCTCGAGAAACACATCAACCGTCCAGCTGCCTCGCCCCGGCCCGACGAGCCGATAGCCCGCCGCCAGCGCGAACGCCAGGAGCAGCGCGGATTGCCAGATCCGGGCACGCACGTTGGCGTAACCCAGATTGGCGCGACGGAACTCAGCCTCCAGCGCCTTCGGGAACCGGAGGGCAATGCTGCCGCGCTTCAGCTCCGCCTCGTACGCCGAGGCGGGAATCTGCACGACTGGGTTGGCGCTGAATTTCCTGAAGCGGCTCAATCGTGGGCACCTCCGTGAGCGGAGTATGCCCCAGAGGCGGCGGTCAAAGATTGCGGAGGATTACCTATGCGCCTGCGTCACCACGAATACCGCACGCGGTAGCGGAGCACCGCCTCGCCGTCCTTCGCCAGGCGCACGGGGAAGACCACGGTCCGGGCGTCCTCGCGCGAGAACTCCTGGGTCCTGCTGGTGATCTTCCAGTTGCTCCACCGATAGAGCGCCTCGCGCACCAGCACCTCGACGGGCTCTTCCTTGCGATTGCGCAGCTTCACCTCGATCTCTTCTTCCATCCACCGCGCACGCGTGTCGATCGTGAAATCCACCTGCCGGCGCTCGCCGACCACATCGAAGGCCGAGCCCAGCTTGATGCGCAGCCGTTCGTCCTTGGGCGTGTGGTCGATGCGATCCTCGCCGATGAACTCGAGGCTGCCGTCCGCGGTGTCCAGCTGCGACACCCGGATCCGGCCTGCTGGCAGCGGAACGCCGAGCCCGTACTGACGGTCGTTGCGGAACTCGAGGAACACATCGACCTTGGGGTTGCCACCCCCGCCGTAACTGCGGTCGGTAAGAGGCGTATCGCCCGCATAGCCCAGCGCGGCAGCATCGAACACGAGCACCTTGCGTGCCGGCACCTGCCGCGCCTGGTCGAACAGCTCGATCTGCTTGGTCGAATTGTCAGGCAATGTCGCCCTGCGACCCAGCGTATAGAGGTGGAACTCGAAGAAGGCCTTCTGCTCGAAACCCTCTGCATCCATCATCGGCGACGCGGCCATCTCCACCTGCTGCCGGCGCATGATGAGAGGTGGTGCCTCGACGCGATTGACGTCGCCGGCGATCAGCTTCAGGCGCGCATCGGTGTAGGTCGCGCCTGACTGGTTGATGATGCTGACCCAGGCCGACAGGTCGAGCAGGCCGCTGTTGGCGTCCTTGCCCGGTGTGAAAACCAGGTTGTAGTCGGACCACCAGGTGATGCCGGCGGTCTGGTAGGTGACGCGGGCGCGCTGCTCGCCGCCCTTCGGTGAGCTCAGGAGCCATTCCAGCGTCGGCTGCGTGATCAGCCCGCCGGGCAGCTGCGGGAACCGCACCGAGGAGTAGTCGCGCAGCGCGGTGACCGTGCCATCGGCACCGCGCAGCACCAGACCGTCACCTGCCGACAGCAGCGTGCCCGACAGCGTGCTGGTCTGGCCGCCCTGGGTGCGCTCGACCGTGACGGGCCTGTCCAGGTACTTGCGCAGCAGCTTCTGCGAGCTGACCAGGTCAAACTGGAAGTTCTGCTCCAGCACGCGCGTGGCCGGATCGGTCAGCGAACTGAAAGTCACGGTCGTGGGGTCGATCAGACCGGCCACGTCGCTGAAGCGCAGGCTCGAACGGCCCGCGCCGACGCGGACGCTGCGCTCATGGCGCACCAGCGCATAGCCGGGTACCGCCATGCCGTTGAAGGCCGGCCGACCGGCCACGGGCCGGTAGAGCTCGGGCGGGATGGCACCCGGCTGTGCCGAGCTGTAGATGGTGACCGCCGTGTCCTCGGCCGTGGGCGCGGTCTGCGCAGGCGCCGGCGGCGACAGGAGCGCGGCGGCCATCACCCCAAGGGAGATTTTCCGGGCAGTGGTCGGCTTGGGACGGGACATCGGTGACCTCCTGGTCAGGGGTTCAGTCTTTTCTGGAGTTCTCGTAACGCCGACCCTGCGAGTCGACACCACGCACCGTGTAACGCCCGTCGCCGGACGGGGACAGGGTGAACTTTTCGATGAGGCGCGGCGCGGTTGCCAGTGCATCGTCCGCGGCAAGCGTCCAGCCCGTCGGCGTTTTCCGCGACGCCCAGTGGCGGGGCACCCGATCGATGGCGACGGCGTACAGGGTAAGGTCGCCCGTGGCATCGATACGCAGCCGCAGCCACTGTTTGTAGTCCTGGATCCGCAGCGAGGAGAAGGCCTCGTTTGAATGCCGACCGAACAGCGCCAGCGACAGGAAGAGATATAGGCCGAGCACGAGCGCGCCAGCCGGACCGCCCAGCAGGAACGTGAGCATCGCGGCCACCAGCATCTGCCCGACGTCGCCGAAGCCGAGCTCGAGCCATCGGGTCGTCAGGAGCAGGGCAAACCAGCCGAGACCGAAAGCTGCGGTGAGGTGGGCCACGGCATGACTGATCCCGCCAAGCACCCGGTACCAGCGCACGTGGGTGTCGGTGAAGAACACCACGGCCGCCATGAAGGCGAGCAGGAAGAGACCGTTGACCGGATCGCGCAGCGCGCCGCGGATCGCCGCCAGCAGCGCGTCCTGGAAGCTGCCCGCGTCCGCCGCCGCGATCGTGGCCGAGGCGAACCAGGCCATGAGCATGTACACCGTCGACCAGATCCAGAACGACTTCGGGTTCAGCAGCGGGAACGCGAGGTTCAGCCAGTTGAGGCGCCGCGAGGTCTTTTCGTCCGGGTAGGCGGCCCGCTCCGTGAAGCCCTCGGCCAGCCGCGCCGTCGCGGGCGCATGGGTGGGGTGCAGGAACGCGCCGCCCCCGCCCGAGACGATCTTCTGGACGCCATCGGGGTTCTCATGGCGCTTGTAGAAGTGCAGGTCGCCCGTGAGGTAGACGGCGACCTTGCGCCGCAGGATTTCCTCCTCGAAGAACCGCAGCACCTTGTCGGAGTAGCTGGCATGTCCGGGATAACCCGCCTGGTAGATCCACTGCGGATCGGGCACGCAGAGAATGATCCGGGCGTCCGTTGCCATGCGCGACACGACGTCCTGGAAATAACGCACCTGCGGCTCGTCCAGATCGGCCCCGAGCTGCAGGTCGATGGCGAGCATCCACCAGCCCTGCGGCAGCTGCAGCGCGAAGTAACTGCGCGTCTGCCCGGTCCGGCAACCCGCAAAACCGCGCTCCGGCCGGCAGAAAGCGCGGGAAAAAGCGACCAGGCTGTCGTACCAGTCATGGTTGCCCGGCACTGCAAAGACCCGAGGGGTCCGGTCGGCGCCCTCGAAGGCCGTGGCATAGGGTGCCTCGGTGCGCGCGGCGTACGCGTCCTTGGACGGATAGGGATAGACCTGATCACCCCCGAACACCAGCACGCTGCCGCCACGGGTGTGCTCCACCTGCCCTGCGGCATCCGGCGTCGCGAGCTCCGCGCGGGCCAGCGCTTCGGCGATCGCGTAGGTCGGGTTCCAGCCATCGCCCACGTCGCTGACGTAATCGAGCCAGAACTCGCCGGTGGCGGGATCCGCCTCGCAGGTGAATTCAGCCTGCGGCTGGCCGGCCAGGGCCTCGATGAGCCGCGTATCGGAGTGGCGCCCGAAGATGTTGGCGACAGCGAGCAACCACCCGGATTGCGCGAGCACTTTGGGGTCGTACCAGCCGACCATCCGCGGACGCTCCGCCGGCAACCAGTTCTCGATCAGGCGACGAGCGGCAACGACACCGGCCGTCGGCTTCATCATGGACCCCTGAGGGTGATGAGGGGCGGCTGGTTCACGACAGAGCGCGTCGCGAGCCAGCCGCTGCCGGCGACGAGTACCGCGCCGCCCAGCAGGCCCGCCACCCACACCTCGACGCTGAAACCGTAGCTCACCTCGAGCACGTTGCGCGCGAGCAGATAACCCGCCGCCGACGCGCCCAGGGCCGCCAGGAACCCGGACAGCAGGCCGAGCACGGTGAATTCGGCCAGCACCCCACGCGCCACCGTGGCGCGACTCGCGCCCAGCGTGCGCAGCATCGCACTCTCGTAGCGGCGTTCGTCGCGCGTGCCCTGCACCGCAGCCAGCAGAACCGTGAGGCCGGCCAGCAGGGTGAACAGGAACACGCTCTGCACCGCCAGGATCGCCTTGTCGATGACCGACCGGACCTGGGCGAGCAGGTCATCGAGGTCGAACACGGAGACACTCGGGAACCTGCGCACGAGTTCGGCGATCGCGCGGCTGTCGCCGGGCTTGAAATAGGCGCTGGTCATCCAGCTGCCGGCGGTGTCGTCGAGAAGTCCCGGGGGGAACACGAGGAAGAAATTGGGCTGGAAACTGTCCCACTTCACCTTGCGCACGCTGGCGACCCGGGCCTCGAAGAGTTCGCCCGCGACGTCGAACGCCAGCGTGTCGCCGAGCTTGAGTCCAAGCCCCTCGCGGAATTCCGTGGAGACCGAAACCACGGCCTTGTCGGTGTCGCCGGCACTCCACCAGCGACCCTCGACGAGCGTGTTGTCCTTGCCCAGGTCCTGCTGCCAGGTGATGTTCTGGTCGCGTCGCGAATAGCCCTCGCCGCGGGAGTCCTGGAAGTCCATGCCCTCGATCGGGCGCCCGTTGATGCCCGTGAGGCGGGCGCGGATCATCGGGAGGGCGCGCGAGGTCTCGGCGCCCTTGCCCGCGAGGAATCCGAGGAAGGCATCGCGGTCGGCCGGCGGGATGTTGATGAAGAAGTAGTTGGGCAGGTCCGCCGGAAGACTGCGGCGCCAGTCGGCGAGCAGGTCGTTGCGGACCACGGCGAGCAGCAGCAGCACCATGATGCCGAGGCCGAACGCCACGATCTGCACCACGCTCTCGCCGCGACGTCGCGCGAGATTCGCCACGCCGTACCGCCACGAGACCCCCACCGAGCCGCGCAACGAGCCTGCCAGCCGCACCAGCAGGAACCCGGCCAGCGTGAGCACCACGAGAAAACCCGCCAGCCCGGCGACGAAGCCGAAAAACAGGCGCACATCGCGCACGACCCAGTAGATCAGGAACACCACTGCCAGCACGGCGGGCCCGAACGCCAGCCACACGAGCGGCGGCGGCGGACCCACATCGCGCCGCAGCACACGGATCGCGGGCACGCGGGACAGCTGCAGCAGTGGCGGCAGCGCGAAGCCGCCCAGCAGCGCGATCGAGGTGAGGAAGCCCAGCCCGACGGGCACCAGGTCCGGCGGCGGCAGGTCCGCGCGCAGCAGGCCCTTAAGCGCGCGTAACAGCCATTCCTGGGCCAGGAAGCCAAAGGCGGAGCCCAGCACGGCGGCGGCCACCGCGATCACGAGCAACTGCAGCAGACTCACCGAGAGCGTGAAGTTCCGCGTTGCGCCCAGGGTCTTCATCAGAGCGACCGAATCCAGGTGCCGCTGCACGTAGCGACGCGCCGCCATGGCCACGGCGATCGCGCACAGCAGCACGGCCACGAGGCTCGCGAGGCTCAGGAAGCGGCCCGCCCGCTGCGTGGCGTTCTGGATCTGGGGGCTTGCCTCGGTGACGTCGAGCAGCCGCTCGCCGCGCTGCTTGCGGTCGGTCAGCCAGAGTTTGAAAGAGTCGACGGTTTTGCGCTCGCCCGCGAACAGCAGCGCGTACCCGGCACGCGAGCCCGGCTGCAGCAGCTGCGTGGCCGGCAGGTCGGCGTGGTTGATGAGGAGGCTGGGCGCCAGCTCCGCGAAGCCACCCCCCTGGTCGGGCCGCGTGATGAGCACGCGGGTCACGCGGAAGCTGGCCGCGCCGATCGAGAGCTGGTCGCCCACCCGGGCGCCGAGCGCCGCGAGCAGCTTGGAGTCCGGCCAGGCTTCACCCTGCGGCGGGCCCGCGCCGACCGGGGTAGCGACACCGAACGGCTCTGCGGAGACCCCCACGCTGCCGCGCAGCGGATAGCCCTCGCCCACCGCCCGGACATTGGAGAGCTGGCTCTCGTCGCCGACGAACACGACGCTGAGCACCGAGACGCTGCGCGCCACGGACAGGCCACGGCCGAGGGCCTGCGCGCGATAAGCCTCGGGGAGTTCGCGTGGCGACTCCAGACGCAGGTCGGCCGCCAGGACTTCGTTCGCCTGCAGGGCAACCGCCTGGCTGATGCGATTGACGAGGAAGCCGACACCGGTCAGCGCGGAGACCGCAACCGTCAGGGCGAGCAGCAGGACGCCGAGTTCGCCGGATTTCCACTCCCGGCCCAGCATCCGCATGGAGAGCAGCAATGCGCGCATGGCTCAGCCCGCCACCAGGCGCCCCGACTCCATCACCAGCACCCGGCCGCAGCGCGAAGCCAGCTGCCGATCGTGGGTCACGAGCACCACGGTGGTCTGGGACTGCGCGTTGAGGTCGAAGAGCAGCTGGGTGATGCGGTCGCCGGTCGCCGTGTCGAGGTTGCCCGTCGGTTCGTCTGCAAACAGCACGGCCGGTCGGGTGACGCAGGCGCGGGCGAGCGCCACACGCTGCTGCTCGCCGCCGGACAACTGCCGGGGATAGTGGCCCGTACGGTCCTGCAACCCGACGCGCCCGAGCGCCTCGAGGGCGGCCGGCCGGGCGTCCCGCCGGCCCGCCAGCTCGAGGGGCAGCATGACGTTCTCGAGGGCCGTGAGCGCCGGAACGAGATGGAAGGACTGGAACACGAAGCCCACCCTTTCGGCACGCAGGCGGGCGCGACCGTCCTCATCGAGCTGCGTGAGGTCCGACCCGGCGAGAATCACCCGGCCGGAAGTGGGCGTGTCGAGGCCCGCAAGCAGCGCGAGCAGCGTCGACTTGCCCGCGCCCGAGGCGCCCACGATCGCCACGGATTCCCCGGCGCGGATCTGCAGGGCGACATCGTCAACAATAGTCAGCGAGCCTTCAGGGCTGCTAACCTGCTTCGTGAGAGCCTCGGCTTCAAGGACGATTGCTTCGATGGTTTTCAAGGTGAAACGATCCCTCGTCTTCGGCATCCTGGTGTCTGCCCTGCTTCTGCTCTCGGGCCAGGCAGCCTGGCCATCGGCTCAGCCACGCACGCTCCTTGTGCTCGGTGACAGTATCAGCGCCGGCTATGGCCTGCAGAGCGGAGAAAGCTGGGTAGCCCTGCTTCAGCAACGCCTGACGGCCCAAGGTTACGGTTACCGCGTCATCAATGCCAGCGTCAGCGGCGAGACGACGACGGGCGGACTCTCCCGCCTCCCGCGCGCGCTGGCACTCCACAAACCTGCGGTCGTGATACTTGAACTCGGGGCTAACGACGGCCTGCGGGGCCTGCCTCTAGACACCACCCGCGCCAACCTCAGCCGCATGGTCGAGCTGTCGGTGGGCGCCAGGGCTCAGGTGCTGCTCGTGGGCATGAAGATTCCGCCCAACTACGGACCGCGCTATGCGCTCGGCTTCGAGAAGATCTTCAGCGAACTGGCGACACAGCGAAAACTTGCACTGGTGCCGTTCTTCCTCGAGGACGTCGCGCTGGCCCCCGGGCTCATGCAGGACGACGGGCTGCACCCGACCGCAAAGGCGCAGCCGCTGATGCTCCAGACCCTCTGGCCCTCGCTCCTGCCCCTGCTCAAGCGCTGAGCGCACGCGACACCCCACGCCGGATCCTCGAACGGGAGATGCACATGAACAAACCCTGGCTCGCCTCATATCCGCCCGGCGTACCTGAAGAGATCGACCCCAGCCGGTTTGCCTCCCTCGTGGAGCTGCTCGAAGAGGGTTTCGCGCGATACCCCGACCGACCCGCGTTCGTGCAGATGGGGCGGTCGCTCAGCTACGGCCAGGTCGACGCCCAGTCCAGGGCCTTCGCAGCGTGGCTCCAGAAGCACGCGGGCGTGGTCAAGGGCACGCGCGTGTCGATCATGCTGCCGAACGTCCTCCAGTATCCGGTGGCCATGTTCGGCGTGCTACGCGCAGGCGGCATAGTGGTGAACACCAACCCGCTGTACACGCATCGCGAACTCGAGCACCAGCTCAGTGATTCCGGGGCCGAGGTCATCGTGATCCTCGAGAACTTCGCGCACGTGCTGCAGGATTCGCTCGCCGGCACCCAGGTGAAGCACGTCGTCGTGACCAGCATCGGTGAACTGCTCGGGTTTCCCAAGGGCAACATCGTGGACTACGTGCTGCGCCACCGGCGCAAGGCCGTTCCCCCATGGAACATCCCCTCTGCGGTGCGCTTCGGCGAGGCGGTCCGGATGGGCCGGCGCGCGGAACTTTCCCCGGTCGCGCTCGGGCACGACGATCTGGCGTTCCTGCAATACACCGGCGGTACGACCGGCGTCTCGAAGGGCGCCATGCTCTCGCACCGCAACGTGGTGGCGAACGTCCTGCAATCCGCCGCGTGGGTGGCGTCGGCGTTCAAGGAAAACGAACCTCAGACGCTGATCACGCCCTTGCCGCTGTACCACATCTTCGCGCTCACCGGAAACTGCATGCTGTATGCGCTGCTCGGCTGGCGCAACGTCCTGATCACCAACCCCAGGGATTTCCCGGGGCTCGTCCAGGAATTGAAGCGTGAACGCTTTGCCTACATTTCAGGCGTCAACACGCTGTTCAACGCCCTGCTGAACACGCCCGGCTTCGACAGCGTGGACTTCAGCCATCTCAAGGTCACCCTCGGCGGCGGAATGGCGGTGCAGCGCTCGGTAGCAGAGCACTGGAAGGCGGTGACCGGGAACGTCCTCACCCAGGCGTGGGGCCTCACCGAGACCTCGCCCGCGGCCTGCATCAACCCACCGGGAGAGGACTTCAACGGCTCCATCGGTCTGCCGATCTCGTCGACCGAGATCGGCATCTTTTCAGACGACGGCACCCGACTGGAGATCGGGGACGTCGGCGAAATCTGCGTGCGCGGACCGCAGGTGATGCTGGGCTATTACAAGCGCCCGGACGAAACGGCGAAGGTGATGCTTCCGGACGGGTGGCTGCGAACCGGCGACATCGGCCGGATGAACGAACGAGGCTACGTCTTCATTGAAGACCGCAAGAAGGACCTGATCATCGTGTCCGGCTTCAACGTGTACCCGAACGAAGTCGAGAGCGTTGCAGCGAGCCACCCCGGCGTACTTGAGGCTGCAGCGGTCGCCCAGGCGGATGAGAAATCAGGCGAGGTGGTCGCGCTCTTTGTGGTCAGGAAGGACGCGAACCTGACAGCGGAGGAGTTGATCGAGTTCTGCAGGGGCGAGTTGACGGGGTACAAAGTACCGCGCCACGTCTACTTCAGGACAGAACTGCCTAAGACGAACGTCGGGAAGATTTTGCGGCGCGCTTTGCGGGATGAGGCGGCGACCGCTTCTTAGAAGATCCAACAAACGCGAACACCTGAACTCCCGCCGTCACAAGGCGTCCACGATAGGCGGAACCGCCCCGGGCGCGACGTGCCTCCAACCATTCGTTCACAGTCTCCGCTAGAGACTCACCTTGCTCGGCGCTAAATGCTCGAAACTCCTGAGCCAAACCTGCAGGCAGGTCACGGACGATGGCCGCCCGCTCGAGGAGCGGAGGATTCGGCCCACGAGAGCTGAGATTTGAGCCAAACGTGTCGAGCAGACGAGCGATTGATTCAGATAGATGCTCAGCAACCTCCGGGCCTAAGGAACGTAGCTGCGCGACCGCGGCAGTAGGGGCGTACAAACCGCCGCCGACCGGCCGAATGAGCCTCTGCGATATCAATGCGTCGATCAGCTCCTTTGGAGTGGCGTAGGACGAGTGCGTTTTGGCCAACTCGAATAGGCTCGGGGCTGCGTCTTCAGCGAGGGAGAGCGGCCTGGGTCGGCCAACGCGGTCGACATATTGCTCATGCCGGTGCCAGGCGAAGAGTATTTTCCCTAAGGCAATGTGGATCGTCCCATCGGAATCGGGTGGCGCCGTAGCGAGGGACGCAATGACTCGCTGCGTCATTTTTGCAAGGTCGGTAGGAGTCACTCCCTTAACGAGCAAGCTTTCGCAGAAACCGCGGAGCACGGATTCGTATGCGGAAAAATTGCAAGCTAAGGCGTTGCGTTCCGCAACGCCTGGCCGGGAGCGTTTGCTCTTCTTAGGTTTCGTCAAGAGCCACCCTGAGTCTCTTGGGATTTATGTGCAGTGACAGCAACGGAGACGACAATCTTCGTATGAAAGCGGTGAGGCGCGTCTTTCCGAACGCTCGAAGACAGCGCGGCAATTGCCGTCGCCAGTGTGCGAGCGGCACGGTCGGACAAAAACTGGCTGCCCAAGTCATTCTCAGGGAAGAGCTCGAGGCGGTGGGCAAACGTGAGTCTCGTGTGGTCACTTGTGGCAGCAGCAAGTAAGTCTGAAACGTATGGAGCTACGTCCGGGAGCGCGTGAAATGTACGTTCGTTTCGGGGCTGTTCCGTGCTTACCAGTTTGACGGAGTGCCCGGAGACCTGGGCATGCCCTCTCCGGGTAAGCTGGTCCAATACAACACGAGGAGGGATGTCGCCGCTATGGCGGCGGACGAGCTCCTCAAAACCACCTTTGGGAACATTTAGCTTCAGTACACGAGGACGACCCGACCGCGTGATGAACTGGGGATCAGTCAGCCATCCCTCTAGCACCCTAGTGGCACGATCCATCCCAATACGGGGAGTGGGCTCGTGAACCGGTCTGGCCCTCAACAGGGTACGAACCTCGGCTCTAGTTAGACCAGTCAACGCGGCAACCTTTGATCTGTTCACCTTTCCAGACGCCATAAGGGAACGACTGGACGCCGCTGAGACGATCGTTTTTTTCAAAAGGTCGTAGATCTGGTGGGGAGTTACGCCGTGATCCAGTAGAGCGGGTCCTAAGGCAACAAAGAGTGATTGCAGGGTGTTCGCAATCGGGTCTGGGATCACCGAAGTAGCGCGCGTGGATAGAGCTTTCGCTCGCTGCCGGTCTATTCGAGTGGGCGGGTTCAAGATAGCTACGCTGCGCTTTTAGACTTGGCCTGCCAGGTGCGTCTCTCAAGGGAGCAACCTAAGCGGAGAAATCCATCCGGACGAGCTAGTGTACGGACGGCGAGCGGAATCTTGGATGCTCATTTCGGCCGCTTTTCGCGTGAAATGGCAAGCGAGGGGGTTTCAGGACTGAATATTGTTCCCGTAATCGGCCGGGACACAGTAAACCCGCGCGGATCTCAAGGCGTCCGCGCGGGATTCCGATAGTTGCCGCCTTAAGTCAGTTCGAGGCAGTCACTCCGGCCACATTCGAACCGGTCACTCCGGCCAGATTCGAGCCAGTCACCCCGGCAACGTTCGAGCCAGTCACTCCAGCCACGTTCGAACCGGTCACTCCGGCCACATTCGAGCCAGTCACCCCGGC
>CAJACZ010000168.1 GCA_903938365.1 uncultured Pseudomonadota bacterium
AGGCTGAAGTGATATCGGCTGCTGGCCGCACGCACGGCGGGTGCGCACACCAGCAGGCCGGATGACATCAGGAAGTGGCGTCGGGAGAGCATGGTCTTTAGCGCCTCAGAAGTTGTATTCGTACTGGAGGTAGTACGAGAGCGGCTTGCCGTTCCAGCCGTAGGTGTAGAAGTACTCGGGATTGTTCGGACCGACCTCGCCGCGGACGCCCGCCCGGGAGACGGCGCGATCCGTCACGCCGCCACGCTCTGCGTACTCTTCGTCGAAGAGGTTGACGATGCGCAGCATCAGGCGATGCTCCTTGTTCTTGCCCATGAAGTGCTGGACCGACGCATTGACGACCATGTAGTCGCCGAAGTTGTAGTCCGGGTTGGTCCGGGCACCGGCCGCATCCACCAGGCGCGCGGCGTTGTTCTGCACGTAGGCGTACTCCGGGCCCTGCCAGCGCGGGTTCACGGAGAGGATCCAGCGCTCGTTGGGGCTGTAGGACACCAGGGTCGAAGCCATCCACTCCGGACGCTCCCCCGACTGCCGGAAACGCTCGGCGCCCGCCTTGCCGGGCACCACCGTGGTGAGCGCCTGGCCAGTGCCCGCACGCACCGCCGTCAGGCCGAACAGCGGGTTCGGCTCGAAGGAATCCTGCTTCGTGAAGCTGAAGTCCATTTCCCACTTGTCGAGGTCAAGCGCCACGTCGAGGGTGAAACCTTCGATGTCCTGCGTCGCGCGGGTGTTGAAGGTCGCGGTGTCCAGCGGCGTCAGGCCCTTTTCCCTGAAGCTCGCGCAGAACTCGGTCGGCGTGATGATGTTGGCGTTGATGACCTGCGTCGGGTCGACGCCCGGGCAGACGTTGCGGATCTGAGCGCTGCCGAACAGGTTGCTGATCTTCGTGTTGAAGTAGCCGAGCTCGACGTTGAAGGTGCCGCCCTTGAACGCGCCGTTGATGCCCGTGCCGAGCCCGTAGGTCTCGACTTCCTGGGTCTTCAGCGAGGGATTGTTGACGCTGTTCGCATAGAGGCCCAGCTCCTGGGCACGCGGGTTGGCATAGGACGTGCCGGCGCTGCCGCGGAAGTAATAGCCCTTCGGGAATTCCTGGCGGACGCTGGCGCGCCAGATGAAGCTGTCGTCGAACAGGTTGTTGAAATCCTGCCGGCCCGCGATCGAGAACTTGGTGCCCTCCAGGAAGTCGAGCTTCGCCTGCAGGTCGGCATAGACGCCCGTGGAGGTGATCTTCTTGTCCGACACGCCGTAGACCGCGGCCGAGTCGTCCTGCGACGTGACGTTCTGTGCGCCCACGACGGTTTCAAAGTTATCGTTCCAGCGGATCCGCGTCCGGGCATTGACGCCGAATTCCTTGTACCCGGCCGAAAACTGCGTGCCCTCGCCGAAGCCCTTGACCGGAATGCCGGTGCCGAAGTTCGCCACGGTCTGGATCACGAAGCCCATCGGGTCACCGATGCGGAACGGATTCTGCTGCGTGCCGAGAATCCTGCCGTTCGCGTCCACGTAGAACCCGTCGCGGGAGGTGCGGTCGGCCTTGGTGCTGGTCTCGGGGTTCGTCACGCAGCCGATCGGCAGCCCCTGCCGGGCCGCATAGGCTTCGTACTGGGAGGCCACGGTGAACGGACGGTTGGTCGCCGGGTTCAGCACGCTCTGCGGGATGCGGCAGATCTGCGCGTCGACTTCCGAATTCTTCAGCTGGGGCGCCTGGAAGAACGCCTCGGCCTCAAAGCTGATGTTGTCGGTGAAGTCGGTGCGGAACGCCGCGTTGAACTTCGGGTACTCGGTGTAGTTCAGGTTGAAGATGTGGTCGTTCGGAAACGAGTCACGGAAGTCGACCGTCGCCAGTTCGACGCCGAGCTTGAGCTCCGTGACCGCGTCGATCTGCCAGCGGTACTTGCCGCCGATCAGGTTGTACGTGTACGGGAAGTCGTGGCGGCCGCCCAGTTCGAGCACCACGTCGTTGTAGGCGCTTTCGCTGAAGATCTCGTGCGCGTCCGTCTCGTAGGAGCGACCGTAGAACATCACGCTGTGTTCGCCGGCCTCGTCGATCGCGAACGAGGTGTTGCCGTACACCTCACGGGTCTTGAACGAACCCCAATAGGCCCCGAACTCGCCCTTGAGCTCGCCCTCGGGCTCCTTGTAGCGCACCGAGACGACGCCGAGGCCGCCGTTGCCGCCGTAATAGAGGCTCTGTCCACCGCGGAGGATCTCGACACTCTCGATCATGCGCGGATCAATGGCCGTCGCACCCCAGAGGTCCTCGAGCGGCGTTCCACGATCGAAAGTGGGCACGCCGTCCAGCAGCAGCAGCGTGTCGCGGTCCGAGCCGCCATCGATGCGGATGGTGAACTCGCCCTCGTCAGGCGAATAGCCGATGTTGGCGCCGCGGATCAGGCCAGAGGCGAGCTCGCCGAAATTGGTGAAGCCGCCGGTGTCGATCTCCGATGCGGTGATGAGCTGCACCTGGCTGCCGAACTCGGCGGCCGCGTACGCCGTCGTGGACAGCCCCTCGTTGATCCGCCGGCCTTCGACCATGACTTCCTGCAGGGCATCAGCCGTCGCGGAATCCGCGTTGTCGGCGGCCGTGTCCATCGCCAGCGCAGGCGCGCCGGCGGTCATCGCCAGCAGAGCGGCTGCAAGCAGCGCCGACAGCCTGGCCCGGATCGTTCCACTCATCGACTTCATCTTCGTCACCCTGTAGTTTGCTGTTGTTGTGTCATTGGTCGAGCCGGCATTACGAACTCGCGATGTAACGCCGGCGTGACTGCAAAATTAAGAATTTCTTAAAGCGGCCGGACTCAGCGCTGCGGCACGAGCGGCTGTGTCCACGCCATCTCGCGATCGCCTTCGGCGAACGGGTTCGGATGCAGGCGTGAAGAGATCACGCGCGCCCGGACATAGATTTCGTCACCGGTCAGTTCGTAGCGCGCGCCAGAGCCCTCGACCTTGCGGAGCACCTCGCCGATCCCGTCGGAGTAGGCCAGCGACATGCGGCCAGGCGATTCCGGCGGCGGGGCGGGCGCAGCGGTTCCCGCAAGCGAGCGGCTGCGCCGCGTGCCGACGAACTCGATCGTGTAGGAGACTCCGGGCTCCGCGGCGACCTCGAGCGCCAGCGTGGTGCCGGTCATCTCGAGCTTCGCGAGTTGCACGCCGGTGCTGTTGTAGAAGTCGCCGCGCTTCATCGCCGCAGTGATGGTGTCGGGCGTCAGACGGGGCGCGCGCACCATGACCCAGCCGCGACCCGGATTCACCTGGCGCAGGCCCCAGCGGGTGTATTCGTGCGCGTCATCGGTGGCGAGGCCGTACAGCACGCTCGTGTTGCGTTCGGCGAGGCGCTTCGCCAGCACAATGTCCCACATGCGTTCCGTACTCGGGTGGTGGGCATCACCATCGTTGCGCACCCCGGAGTGCCCGTTGTACACCTCGAAGAAGCCCTCGCCGGTGGCGTAGTCCGTCGCGACCATGTCCTCGACGGTGACGGCGTAGTAGAAGTTCGGATGGTTCAGGTGGACGAACATCGGCCGCCCGCTGCGCCGGCCCTGCTCGACCACCGCGTCGATGTTCCGCTGCAGCATCGTGGCGACGGTGTCGCCACCCTGCGGAATGATCGGCCTCTCGAGGTTTACGCCGTTCAGGTGCACGGGATGCGTGCCGAAACGGTCGGTGATCTCCATGCCGCGTATGAAGATGAACCGGTCCTTCTGTTCAAAGAGGCTGCGGAACTCGTCGAGCGTCTTGAGCTTCACCTCGGTCAGGCCGGAACGCTCGCGGGTTTCCGCCCAGTCGGCGCCGAACGTCCTGCGGTAGGTCTCGAGGGCCTCGCGCTTCTGGTCGGTGTCCACCGGGTACCAGAGTTCCCCTTCCTGCATGCGGTTGTGGTCGCTCAGCACCAGGAACTGGTAGCCACGGTCGCGGTACCAGGCCGCGACGGACTCCGGCGGGCTGTCGCCATCGCTCCACCAGGTGTGGGTGTGGGTGTTGCCTTTCCACCATCCGGCGATGGCCGGCGCGGCGGTGGCGCCTGCCGTGCCGTGTTTCTCGTGGGCGGAAGCCTGCGTGGCGACGCAAAGGAGCAGCGCCGCGCCGAGCGCGGCAAAGGAGAGCTTCATGGGCGAACCTTCAGGGTGTAGAGCCGGCCGGCATGCGGCTTCGGCCCTGAAGGTGATCGCTCGAGGTTACGGGACCTTTACGGTTGCGTAACGATTCGGCGACGCCCGGTCGGCTGACGCCGACCGGGCAACAGCGTCTTACTCGACGGTGACGCTCTTGGCGAGGTTGCGCGGCTGGTCGACGTCGGTGCCTTTGAGGATGGCCACGTGGTACGAGAGCAGCTGCAGCGGGATGGTGTACACGATCGGCGCCTGCACATAGCTGACGTGCTTGGGCATGGTGATGACGGTGACGCCCTCCGAGGAGCTCATGCCCGAGTCGGGATCGGCGAACACGATCAGTTCACCACCGCGCGCGCGCACTTCCATGAGGTTGGACTTGAGCTTCTCGAGCAGGTCGTTGTTCGGTGCCACGGCGATGACGGGCATTTCCGAGTCGACCAGCGCCAGCGGGCCGTGCTTCAGCTCGCCCGCGGCGTAGGCCTCGGCATGGATGTAGGAGATTTCCTTGAGCTTGAGCGCGCCTTCCATGGCGATGGGGTGCAGCACGCCGCGGCCGAGGAACAGCGTGTGCTGCTTGTCGGCGAAACGCAGCGCGAGCTTCTGGATGATGGGATCGAGCGAGAGGGTTTTCTCCATCAGCCCGGGCAGCTCGACGAGGCGCTTCACCAGCGTGTGCTCGCGTTCGGCATCGGCGCCATGGTGCTTGGCGAGCGCGATGACCAGCATCAGCAGCGCCGTCAGCTGCGTGGTGAAGGCCTTGGTGGACGCCACGCCGATCTCGGGACCGGCGCGCGTGAGCATGACGAGTTCGGATTCGCGGACCAGGGAGCTCTCGGGGACGTTGCAGATGGCGAGCGAGGACAGGTAGCCGGCCTGCTTCGCGAGGCGCAGCGCCGCCAGCGTGTCGGCCGTCTCGCCGGACTGGGAAATGGTGACGAACAGGGAATTGCGCGGGACGACGGGGTTCCGGTAGCGGTATTCGCTCGCCACCTCGACGCTGCAGGGGATCTTGACGATCTGTTCGATCATGTAACGCGCGACCGAACCAGCGTGGAAGCTGGTGCCGCAGGCCACGATATGCACGTGCTCGGTGCGCCGGAACACATCGGTCGCGGCAGGCCCGAAGGCAGCCTCGAGCAGGCGGCCGTTGGCGACCCGTTCCTGCAGCGTGTTGGCGATGGCGCGCGGCTGCTCGTGGATTTCCTTGAGCATGAAGTGACGGTACTGGCCCTTCTCGGCGGCATCGGCCGAGAGTTCGCTGTCGCGCACCGGGCGGTCGATCGAGTTGCCGCCGCGGTCGAGCACGCGGATCGACTCGCGTTTCACCTCGGCGACATCACCTTCCTCGAGGAACATGAAGCGGCGGGTGACGGGCAGCAGGGCCGCGACGTCAGAGGCGACGAAGTTCTCGCCGACGCCGAGGCCGATGACCACCGGGCAGCCCTCGCGCGCGAGGATCAGTCGTTCCGGGTCGGATTCGCTGGCCACCACCAGGGCGTAGGCACCCTCGAGCTCCGCCACCGTCGCACGGACCGCCTTGAAAAGATCGCCGACAGTCTTGAGATGATGGTGGATGCGGTGGGCGATGACCTCGGTGTCGGTCTCGCTGGTGAAGGTGTAGCCGAGCTTGCGCAGTTCCTCGCGCAGCTCGTCGTGGTTCTCGATGATGCCGTTGTGGACGATCGCGAGGCCGTCATCCGACATGTGCGGGTGGGCGTTGCGTTCGCTCGGGACACCATGGGTCGCCCAGCGCGTGTGGGCGATGCCCAGGCGGCCCTCGGTCGGGGACTGGTCGATGGCGTCCTGGAGGACCCTGACCTTGCCCACCGTGCGCACGCGCTTGAGGTGGCCGGCGGCGTCCAGCACGGCGACGCCCGCGGAATCGTAGCCGCGGTATTCGAGCCTGCGCAGGCCCTCCATGAGGATGGGAACGATGTTGCGCTCGGCGACGGCTCCGACAATGCCACACATGCTGGGAAGACCCTCGAGATGTCAGGGGCGACTGCCCTGGATTGAACAATATTCTGCCCGATCCGCGCGGGCTTGGCCGTTCCGATGCGCCGGGCCTGTGACGGCGTTCTCGCGAGGGCTCGGATGGCAGGGGGTCCGGCCGGCCCTGGCCAGCGGCTCAGGGGGACCTCGCGGCTGAGTTCGAGCAATGGAGCGACGGCGGGCGGTACGATAGGGCCCTGGACGACTACCAAGCTCAGACCCATGACCGCCTGGATCCACGGCCCCCTGATTTCCACCGACAACCTGGACGCGCATGAACGCCTGTTCAGCGCCTTCGGCATGGTGCCGCGCGCGCGGCGCGCGCTGGACGCAGCGGAATGCGCGCGGCAATGGGGCACGCCCGCGGGGACGCGCGCCACGGAACTGGTGCTGGACACCCCGGGGACCCGATACGGGGTGCGGATCCTGCAGTTCGAGCCCGCCTCGCCCACCGTGGTGCGGGATCCGCAGCGGGGCTACGACGCGGACGCGCCGAAGGTCATCGATTTCTACGTGCCGGATTTCGAGGCGGCAGTGGCAGCGGTCGAGGGCGCGGGCTTCGTGTTCCGCCAGCCGTTTGCGGAATACGACCTGCCCGAGGGGCACATCATCGAGGCCCATGTCTGGGGCCCGGATCAGGTGGTGTGCGCGCTGATGTCCGGCCCGCACGAGTTCTTCAGGGCGTTCGCGACGGTCACCGACCGCATGTTCAGCGAGCCGCAGAGCCTCTCGGGTGTCGTGTCGGAACTGGAGCCGTCGATCGCGTTCTTCACGCAGGTGTTCGGCTTCGAGGTGGTCTACCGATACGGCATCGACGACGACAGCTTCCGGCGGCTCGTGGGCAGCGAGCGACCGCAGTTCAACCTGCGTTCCGTCAATGTGGGCGTCAACACGCAGGAGCCCTACTTCGGACTGATCCACTACGGTCTGCCGGAGGGCAGCTACGCATCCCTGGCGGGACGGGCGCGGCCGCCGCATCGCGGCAACCTGGGCGCCACGATCCTGCACGAGGACCTGGACGGCGTCCTGGCGCGCTGCGCGGGGTCGGGCGGACAGGTGCTGGCCCCGGCAGCGCTGCTTGAGACCGCGGCTTTCGGGCAGCGCCGCGGGGCGCTGCTGCAGGCGCCGAACGGCGGCTGCTACCAGGTGCTCGCCGCCGACTGACACCGGACCGGCGGCACCTGATCGCGGGTCAGGGCTTCTTCTTGACCGGGCGCTTCCAGCCTTCGAGCGTCAGCTGCTTCGCGCGCGCAACGGTGAGCTTGCCGGCGGGCACGTCCTTGCCGACCGTCGAGCCAGCGCCGATGGTCGCCCCCGCCCCCACCGTGATCGGCGCGACGAGCACGGAATTCGAACCGGTGTGGGCGTCGTCGCCGATGATCGTGCGGTGCTTGTTGGCCCCGTCGTAGTTGGCGACGATGGTGCCGGCGCCGATGTTCACGCGAGCGCCCACGGTGGCATCACCCACGTAGGCGAGGTGATTGGCCTTCGAGTCGGGCCCCATCGCGGAATTCTTGATCTCGACGAAGTTGCCGATATGCACGCCGTCGGCGAGCTGCGCCCCCGGGCGGGTGCGCGCGAAGGGGCCGATGAGGCAGCGCGCGCCGATGTCGCTGTCCTCGAGGACGCTGTGCGCATGCACCTGGGTGTCCGCACCGATGGTGACGTCGCGCAGGACGCAGTTCGGCCCGATGCGGACCCGGTCCCCGAGCACCACCTTGCCCTCGAACACTGCGTTGATGTCGATGAGCACGTCGCGACCGGTCTCGAGGTGGCCGCGCACGTCGATCCGCGCGGGGTCGACGAGCGTGACCCCGGCGAGCATCAGCTCGCGGGCGCGCAGCCGCCGGTACTCGGCCTCGACCTCGGCGAGCTGCAGCTTGTCGTTGATCCCCAGGACTTCGGCGACGGTCGGGGACACCAGCGGCGCGACGGCCACCTGGTCCGCGACCGCCATGGCGATGACGTCGGTGAGGTAGTACTCCTTCTGGGCGTTCGCGTTGCGCAGGCCGCTGAGCCACGCGCGCAGGGGCCGCGCAGGGATCGCCATGACACCCGTGTTGCCCTCGCGGATGGCCAGCTGTTCGAGCGTGGCGTCCTTCTGTTCGACGATGCTGCGCACGCGGCCTTCCACGTCGCGCACGATCCGGCCGTAGCCGGTGGGATCGGCGAGCTCGACGGTCAGCAGGCCCATGGCGTCGGCGGACGCCAGGGCGACGAGTTCGGTGAGCGTCTCGCGGCGGATCAGCGGCACATCGCCGTACAGCACCAGCACGAGGTGGTCGTCCGGCACCTGGGGCATGGCCTGCATCAGCGCATGACCGGTACCGAGCTGCTCGGCCTGCAGCACCCAGGAATCCACGGCGATGCCCGCCATCGCGGCGCGCACCTGCTCGCCGCCGTGACCGTAGACCACGTGGATCGCGGCGGGGTCGAGCAGTCGGGCGGTGTCGATGACGTGCCGCAGCAGCGGCCGGCCCGCAAGGGGCTGCACGACCTTGGGCAGGTCGGACTTCATGCGCTTGCCCTGGCCCGCGGCCAGGATGACGATGGAAAGCTTCACCGGGAAGCCGCCCCGTTCAGCCCTTGATCTTGCGCAGCTTCTGCAGGAGCCGGAGCTGGGCAGCGGCGCGGGCGAGTTCAGCCAGCGCCTCGGCCTGCTCGATCTTGTCGATCTTGCCCTTGAGGGCTTCCTCGGCCCGCTGCTTGGCGGCCAGCGCGGCCGCCTCGTCGACGTCCTTGGCGCGCAGCGCCGTGTCGGCCAGCACGGTGACCTTCTTCGGCTGGATCTCGAGGGCGCCGCCGCCGACGAAGAAGAACAGCTCCTGGCCATCCGGCGTGAGCACCCGGACTTCGCCCGCCTTCAGCAGGGACAGCAAGGGCGCATGGCGCGGCGCAATGCCGAGCTCGCCCTGCGCCGCCGGCACGAACACCATCTTCGCCGCGCCGGAGAAAATCTCGCCTTCGGCGCTGACGATGTCGCAATGGATGGTGTGATCGGCCATGTTTTTGTGTCCGTATCCCGCTTACTGCAGGGTCTTGGCCTTCTCGATCGCTTCCTCGATCGAGCCGACCATGTAGAAGGCCTGCTCGGGGAGGCTGTCGTAGTCGCCGTTGAGGATGCCCTTGAAGCCGCGGATGGTGTCCTTGAGCGGGACGATCTTGCCGTCCTGGCCGGTGAACACCTTCGCGACGTTGAACGGCTGCGACAGGAAGCGCTGGATCTTGCGCGCGCGGTACACCGAGAGCTTGTCGGTTTCGGACAGTTCGTCCATGCCGAGGATCGCGATGATGTCCTGCAGTTCCTTGTAGCGCTGCAGCACGGCCTGCACCGCACGGGCGGTGTTGTAGTGCTCCTCGCCGACGACCAGGGGGTCGAGCTGGCGCGAGGTCGAGTCGAGCGGATCCACCGCGGGGTAGATGCCGAGCGCCGCGATCTGGCGCGACAGCACGACGGTCGCGTCGAGATGGGCGAAGGTCGTGGCGGGCGACGGGTCGGTCAGGTCGTCCGCGGGGACGTACACGGCCTGGATCGAGGTGATCGAGCCGGTCTTGGTGGACGTGATGCGCTCCTGCAGCACGCCCATTTCCTCGGCGAGCGTCGGCTGGTAGCCCACCGCCGAAGGCATGCGCCCGAGCAGTGCCGAAACCTCGGTGCCGGCCAGCGTGTAGCGGTAGATGTTGTCGACGAAGAACAGCACGTCGCGACCCTTGCCGCCGTCCTCGCGTACTTCATCGCGGAAATACTCGGCCATGGTGAGGCCCGTGAGCGCGACGCGCAGGCGGTTGCCCGGCGGCTCGTTCATCTGGCCGTACACCATCGCGACCTTCGAGTTCTCGAGGTTCTCGAGGTCGATGACGCCCGACTCAGCCATCTCGTGGTAGAAGTCGTTGCCTTCGCGGGTGCGCTCGCCGACGCCGGCGAACACCGACAGGCCGCTGTACTGCTTGGCGATGTTGTTGATGAGCTCGAGCATGTTGACGGTCTTGCCCACGCCGGCGCCGCCGAACAGGCCGACCTTGCCGCCCTTGGCGAAGGGCACCAGCAGGTCGATGACCTTGATGCCGGTGACCAGCAGGTCGCTGCCTGCGGCCTGTTCGTCATAGGCCGGGGCGGGACGGTGGATGGACCACAGTTCATTGCTCGGAACAGGACCGCGGTTGTCCTGCGGGACGCCCAGGACGTCCATGATGCGGCCGAGCGTGCCCTTGCCGACGGGCACCGAGATCGGCGCGCCGGTGGCCTCGACGGCGAGGCCGCGCTTGAGGCCTTCGGAAGCGCCCATCGCGATGGTGCGCACGATGCCGTCGCCGAGCTGCTGCTGCACTTCGAGGGTGAGGTCAGCGTCGGTCAGCTTCAGCGCCTCGTAGATCTTGGGGATCGAGTCGCGCGGGAATTCCACGTCGATGACGGCGCCGATGATCTGGGTGATCTTGCCTGTAGCCATGGGTAGTGCCCTGTTCCTGTATTCGTTGTCCGTCAGACCGCCGCGGCGCCGCCGACGATTTCGGCGAGCTCCTTGGTGATCGCTGCCTGGCGAGCCTTGTTGTAGACGAGCTGGAGCTCGCCGATCAGGTTGCCGGCGTTGTCCGAAGCCGCCTTCATGGCGACCATGCGTGCCGCCATTTCGCAGGCGACGCTTTCCACTGCCCCGCGGTACACCTGGGATTCGATGTAGCGCATCAGCACGCCATCGAGGATGTCCGCCGCACCGGGCTCGTAGATGTAATCCCAGTGTTCCTGCAGGTCCCCGCCGTCGATGGTCTCGACCGGCAGCAGCTGCACTGCCTCGGGCTTCTGGGTCATCGTGTTCACGAACTGCGCGTTGACGATGAACACGCGGTCGAGCTGGCCGTCGCGATAGGCGTCCAGCATCACCTTGACCGAGCCGAGCAGGTCCTTGACGTGCGGCTTGTCGCCGAGGCCCGTGACGCTGGCGAGGATCGGCAGGCCGAGGCGGCGGAAGAACGCCAGGCCCTTGCTGCCGAGCAGGCAGAGGCTGACGTTGGCGCCCTTGGCCTGCCAGTCGCGCATCAGCAACAGCGTCGTCTTGAACACGTTGGCGTTGAGTGCGCCGCACAGGCCGCGATCGCTCGAGACGACGATGATGCCGACGTTCTTCGGCTCACGGGTCACGAGGAACGGGTGCCGGTAGTCAGGATTGGCCGCATTGAGGTGGCCGATGACCGTGCGGATCTTGTCCGCATAGGGCCGGGCCAGGCGCATGCGTTCCTGGGCGCGGCGCATCTTGCTCGCCGCGACCATCTCCATGGCCTTGGTGATCTTCTGCGTCGACTTGACGCTGGCGATCTTGCTGCGGATTTCCTTTGTACCGGGCATGGCTCAGCGACTCAGTAAGTGCCCGTCGAGACGAAGGCCTCGCAGATCTTCTTCAGGGTGCCCTCGTGGACCTTCAGCACCGGGTTGGCGTTGATGGCGGCGAGGTCATCCTTGTGCGCGGAGCGGGCGAAGCCCTGCAGCGCCGCCTCGAAGTCGACGATCCGGACCTTCTCGACCTTGTCCATGTAGCCGCCGTTGACCGCGTAGATCGACAGCGCCATCTCGGCGACCGACATCGGCGCGTACTGCTTCTGCTTCATGACTTCGGTCACGCGCTGGCCGCGCTCGAGCTGGCGACGGGTCGCCTCGTCGAGGTCGGAAGCGAACTGCGAGAACGCGGCGAGTTCGCGGTACTGCGCGAGCGCGAGGCGGATACCGCCGCCGAGGCGCTTGATGATGTCCGTCTGGGCGGCGCCACCGACGCGCGACACCGAGATGCCGGCGTTCATGGCCGGGCGGATGCCGGCGTTGAACAGGTCGGTCTCGAGGAAGATCTGGCCGTCGGTGATCGAGATGACGTTGGTCGGCACGAACGCCGTCACGTCACCCGCCTGCGTCTCGATGATCGGCAGGCCGGTCAGCGAACCGGTCTTGCCCTTGACGGCGCCCTTGGTCGCCATCTCGACGTATTCCTCGTTCACGCGGGCGCTGCGCTCGAGCAGGCGGGAGTGGAGATAGAACACGTCGCCGGGGAAGGCTTCGCGGCCCGGGGGGCGGCGCAGCAGCAGCGAGATCTGGCGGTAGGCGACGGCCTGCTTCGAAAGATCGTCGTAGATGATCAGCGCGTCTTCGCCGTTGTCCATGAAGTACTCGCCCATCGTCACGCCGGCGTACGCGGAGAGGTACTGCAGGGCGGCCGGGACCGAGGCGGAGGCGGCGACGATGATGGTGTGTGCCATCGCGCCGTTTTCCTCGAGCTTGCGCACCACGTTGGCGATCGAGGACTGCTTCTGCCCGATCGCGACGTAGATGCACTTAATGCCGGAGGACTTCTGGTTGATGATCGTGTCGATGGCCATCGCGGTCTTGCCGGTCTGGCGGTCGCCGATGATCAGCTCGCGCTGGCCACGACCCACCGGGACCATCGCGTCGACGGCCTTGTAGCCGGTCTGCACGGGCTGGCTGACCGACTTGCGGTAGATGACGCCCGGCGCCACGCGCTCGATGGGCGCGGTGCGAGTCGCGTTGATCGGGCCCTTGCCGTCGATCGGGTTGCCGAGTGCATCAACCACGCGGCCGAGCAGTTCGGGGCCGACCGGCACTTCGAGGATGCGGCCGGTCGTCTTGACCGTCTGGCCTTCGGCGAGCGACTTGTAGTCGCCGAGCACGACGGCGCCGACGGAGTCCTGCTCGAGGTTCAGCGCCAGGCCGAACAGGTTCCCCGGGAACTCGATCATCTCGCCGTAGCGGACGTCGGCCAGGCCATGGATGCGGCAGATGCCGTCCGTGACCGAGACGATGGTGCCGACGTTGCGGGCCTCGGCAGCCGACTCGAACTTGTCGATGCGCTGCTTGATGAGATCGCTGATCTCGGATGCCTTGATGGACATGGCTGTTACCTTTCTACGTATCCGTGGTGGGGCGGCGCGTCAGGCGCCGGCCATGATGTTGCCGAGCCGCTCGATCCGGCCGCGCAGGGAGCCGTCGACGACGAAGTCGCCGGCGCGCACGACGGCACCGCCGACCAGGGCGGGATCGACCGTCGAATGCAGCCGTACCGTACGGCCCAGGCGCTTCGCCAGCGCCGCGACGAGCCTGTCGGCCTGTTCGGCCGTCAGGGGCATCGCGGAGGTGACGGTCACCTCGACCGTGTTCTCGACGTCGGCGCGCAGGGCCTCGTACTGCGAGGTGATTTCGGGCAGCAGGGCGAGCCGGCGGTTGTCCGCCAGCAGCTGCAGGAAATTACGCAGTTTCGGGTCGCCGCCGACCCCCGAGATGTCCGCGAGCAGCGCGACGATCTCGCTGTTGCGGACCGACGGATTGCCCAGCAGCGCGGCGACGCGCTCGTCGGCGATCACCGTACTGGCGGCAGCAAGGACGTCGCCCCAGCGTGCGAGCTCCCCCGTCGCGTTCGCGGAATCGAACGCGGCGTGGGCGTACGGCCGGGCGACGGTGGCGTTCTCAGCCACGGGCGATCTCGCTGGCCAGCTGCTCGAGCAGCTTCTCGTGGGTGCGCGGGTCGATCTCGCGTTCGAGCAGGCGCGAGGCGCCGGCAACGACCAGCGTGCCGTACTCGCGACGCAGCGCTTCGCGGGCGCGACCCGTTTCGGTGGCCGCTTCGTCGCGGGCAGCCGCAACGATCCGGGCGCCTTCGGACTGCGCGCTCTGCTTGGAGGCCTCGATGGCCTCGTTCGAGCGACGGGCCGCGAGATCCTCGATCTGCTTGGCGCGCTCACGCGCCTCGCGGACGATCGCATCTGCGCGGTCAGTAGCCTCGGCGAGACTCTTCTGGCCCTTGTCGGCGGCCGCGAGCCCGTCTGCGATCTTCTTGGCCCGTTCCGCGAGCGTGGCCGACAGGGTCGGGGTCACGAACTTGGAAATGAACCAGAGAAGGATCAGGAAGACGATGATCTGGCCGATGAATGTGGCGTTGATCGTCATGAACTGCCTCTCCCTTCGGGGAGTCGTCGACGGTCAGTCGTGGCTCAACCCAGGGGGGCGAGCAGCGGGTTGGCGAACGCGAACAGCATCGCGAGGCCGACGCCGATCAGGAACGCCGCGTCGATGAGGCCGGCCAGCAGGAACATGCGGCCCTGCAGCATCGGGGTCAGCTCGGGCTGGCGCGCGGCCGACTCGAGGAACTTCGCACCCATGATGCCGATGCCGATGCAGGCACCGATGGCGCCGAGACCGATGATGATGCCGATGCCGATGGCGGTGAACGCCTGGACGCTTGCGATGCCTTCCATTTTCAGAGACTCCTGGTCGATGTCAAAAAGCTATGGGACGGTTGTTCAAGCTGCGCGCAGCTGATCCGGTGATCAGTGGTGCTCCTCTGCCATCGAGATGTACACGATGGGCAGGACCATGAAGATATAGGCCTGGAGCAGGATGATCAGGATGTGGAAGATCGCCCAGGCCGTGCCGAACACGATCTGGCCGAGGAACAGCGAGATGCCGCCCAGCGACACCGCGAAGCCCATGCCGAGCAGCGCGATCAGCATGAACAGCAGTTCGCCCGCGTACATGTTGCCGAACAGTCGCATCGACAGCGACACCGGCTTGGCGAGCAGCTCGACGACGTTCAGGGCGAAGTTGGGGATCCACAGCAGCGGGTGGCCGCCGAACGGCGCCGCGATCCACTCGTGGGCATAGCCGCCCACGCCCTTGGCGCGGATGGCGTAGCCGACGATCAGCACCAGTATGACGATCGCCATGGCGACGGTGCCGTTGAGGTCGGCGGTGGGCAGGACGCGCCAGTATTCGGCGCCGAACAGCGCAGCGACGCCGCCCGGCAGGTCGAGGGGGATGAGGTCCATCGCGTTCATGGCGACGACCCAGGTGAACAGCGAGAGGCCGAGGGCGACCAGGAAGCCCCGGTTGCCGTGGTAGATGTCGGCGACCTGGCCATCGACGAACTCGTAGACCATCTCGACGACGTTGCGCAGGCCCGAGGGCGTGCCCACCGAGGCCTTGCGCGCGCCGGCATACAGGAACCATGCCGTGAGCGCCGCGAGCAGCGCGGACATGAACAGAGTGTCGACGTGGAAGGTCCAGAACCCCTCGCCCACCTTGAGGTGAGTCAGGTGGTGGACGATGTATTCCGTGGGCGATTCGCCTTGTCCGTGCTCGCTAGCCATCGTTCTTCGCGTACCTGAGCCTGGGCAATCAGTTCGTTCTGGACCGCGGCGGCAGCCTGCGGGACCCGAGGGCGGGCACCAGCCAGAACACCACCAGCGTCGCGATGTAGGACCCGATCAGCGCCGGCCAGACCACCCAGGCCTGGCGCGCGACCGCGTAGAACATCGCTACCGTCAAAAGTACCTTCACGAACTGCCCGACGTAGAGCCTGCCCAGGGCCAGCCCCGGATCGCCCACGACGCGCAGCGCCGCAATGGTCATGTACAGGTTGGCCACCACCCCGATCGACCCGCCCGCGAGGGCGGAGACCGCGGCGGCGCGACCGAAGGCCGCGGCACAGCATGCCGCGATCCCGAGGGTCGCCACCGACTGCCAGACCAGGATGCGCTGGGCGAGCCGTAGGATGTGCGGATCGCGTGGCGCGCTCACTGTCGAGGCATTCCCGCAGGCAACAAAAAAGCCACTCGTCGCGACCTGTATGAAAACGGCAAGTGGCTTCGCTTTACTCTCTGGGCCGGAACCACCTGCGTGGCCCACCCTGCGAAGGCGCGCGATTATAGGGGGAAGGTACGCACGCTTCAAGAAAAGGCTTTGCGATGCAACATTCCCGCCCCGGGGGGGCCCTTCACTGGATGTGGGCGATGATGCCGTCGAGTTCATCGAGCGAGTTGTAGGCGACCAGCACGCGCCCCTTGCCGGTCTTCGATGAGTGCTCGATCACGACACTGGCGCCCAGGGTGTCGGCCAGCCGGGATTCGAGCTGGGCGACGTTCGGATCCTTGGCCTGAGTGCTGGCGCGCGCGGTGCTTGCCGCCGGATTGGACAGCCGGCGAACCAATGCCTCGGTCTCCCGGACATTCAGGCCGTTTTTGACGACCAATCTCGCGGCCTCGATCTGCTTGGGCCGGTGACTGAGGGCGAGCAGTGCCCGCGCATGGCCCATGTCGAGCTGGCGCTCCTCGACCATCGCGGCGACCTCGGGAGCGAGGTCCAGCAGACGCAGCAGGTTGGTCACGGCGGTGCGCGAGCGGCCGACGGCATCGGCGGCCTGCTGCTGCGTGACCCCGAACTCGCGGATCAGGCGGTCGAGGGCGCGCGCCTCCTCAAGGGCGTTGAGGTCCTCGCGCTGGATGTTTTCGATGAGCGCCATGGCGATCGCGGCCTCGTCGGGCACCCGGCGGATGACCGCCGGGATCTCCTTCAGGCCGGCGATCTGGGCCGCGCGCCAGCGGCGCTCGCCCGCGATGATTTCGTAACGCTCGGGTCCGGCGCCGGGCGCCGCGCCCGGCAGCGTGACGGGACGCACGACGATGGGCTGCACCACGCCCTGCGCGCGGATCGAGGCGGCCAGATCCTCGAGCGACTCGGGACGCATGTCGAGCCGCGGCTGGTAGCGGCCGCGCTGCATCAGGTCGATGGGCAGCCGGGCGAGTTCCCCGTCGGCACGGATCGCCGGCGCCGCAGGCGGGGCCCCTGCGCCCGGGGCCGGCGTGACTGTCGGTGCCGCGGCGCCGGCGGCGGGCGCGCGACTGGCGGCGATCTGTCCAAGAAGGGCGTCGAGGCCGCGACCGAGGCTGGGCTGCTTTTTACTCATGCGGGAAATGATAACGGACTGCGCCGGCGTCGCGGCGGCCGCTCAGGCCGTGGCGGGGCCGCTCAGGCCGCGGCGGAGCCCGCCGCAACCGCCCGGCCGGGCGCCGTCTCGATGACCCGGTTGCCGGTGATGCCGAGGAAGATCTCGCGGAAGGCCACGTAGGTGAGCGAGCCGAGGAAGCCATAGAGCAGCGGCACGAGCGGCGGCAGCAGCAGCGCGAACAGCACGGGCAGCGTGATGAACAGCAGGCCGACCGCCAGCAGGACGGGAAGGTTGCGGATCTGGCCGGCGGCGCCGAGCCGGTAGGCCGCGCGGAACGGCAGTCCCAGCAGGGTGGCGCAGGGAAACTGGAAGAAGGACGTCAGCCCCGGGATATTCAGGCCGAAATACGCGAGGCCCAGCGCATAAGCCGAATAGACGAACACCTGGCGCACCGCGATGAACCAGTCCTGCGACAGGGTGCCGACCGAGTTCCGCTCGGTGTAGAGGACCTGCCACCAGGGCACCCCGGGCTTTGCCAGCAGCAGCACCCAGATCAGGGCGCCGGCGATGCTGATGATGCCGGCGAACAGCAGGATGTCGAGCGCGTGCGCGCGCAGCGCGCCGAGCACGTCGCCGAGGCTGGCGCGGCGGGGCTGGTCGAGGCGCGCCGCGACGATGATGCTGGAGAAGAACGCCGCGAGCGCCAGCGCCCCGGCGACCAGCGGCACCCGGTGGCTGGCGAACATCCCGAGGCACATCAGCAGCAGCAGGCCCAGCCAGGACCCGAAGCCGCGGGCGAGCAGGCCCAGCGCCTGGCGACTCCAGCGCAGGAGCGCGCCGGGCGACGCCTGGCGAGGCTCGATCGTCACGCCGCGGGCGACCTGGCCTCCGCGGCCTCCTCTTCGCGGCGGATCATCTCGCCGGCGAGCGCCAGGTAGGCCAGCGCGCCGCGCGAGTCCTTGTCGTGCAGCAGCACGGGCTTGCCGAAGGACGGCGCCTCGGCGAGCCGCACGTTGCGGGGAATGATGGTGCGGAAGACCTTGTCGCCGAAATGCATGATCAGCTGCGCGCTGACCTCGTTGGCGAGGTTGTTGCGCGGGTCGAACATGGTGCGCAGCACGCCCTCGATGACCAGCTGCGGGTTCGCCGCGTCGCGGATCTGCCCGATGGTCGCCACCAGCGAGGTCAGACCTTCCAGCGCGTAGTACTCGCACTGCATGGGCACGAGCACGCTGTCGGCGGCCACCAGCGCGTTGACCGTGAGCATGTTGAGCGCGGGCGGGCAGTCGATCAGCACGACGTCGTAGTCGTCGCGCACGGGCGCCAGCGCATCGCGCAGGCGCAGTTCGCGGCCGATGGGCATCTGCAGCAGCTGCACCTCGGCGGCCGTGAGGTCCTGGTTCGCGGGCATCAGCGCGAGGCCGTGTATGTCGAGCTTGCGGATGGCCTCGGCGGCGGTGCAGGCCCCCACCAGCACATCGCCGGTCCCGAGCTCGATCTGCGATTTCTCGACCCCGCAACCCATGGTCGCGTTGCCCTGCGGATCGAGGTCGATCAGCAGCACGCGCCGCCGCGTCGCCGCCAGCGATGCGGCGAGGTTCACGGCGGTAGTGGTCTTGCCGACGCCGCCCTTCTGGTTGGCGACAGCGATCACGCGTTTCATGCGGGCAGTCTAGCCTACCGACCCGGCCGGCGGCGGCCGCAAGACCACTACGCGCCGCTCTTCACCCAGCCCGGGCACCTCGACCGGTTCGTCGCGCTCGATCACCCAGCCCGGCGGCAGGCCGGCCCGCTCCTGCTCGAGCGCCCGCCCCTTCATCGCCAGCACCCGGGTATGCGGCGAGCACAGCGGAGCCACCCATTCGACCAGCGTCGGCAGGGGCGCGAAGGCGCGCGCCACCACCGTATCGAAGGGCTGCGGCGGGACGAAGGCCTCGGCCCGCGAATGCACGGCGTCCACGTTGGCCAGCCCGAGCGCGCGCACGACGTGCGCGACGAAACGGACCTTCTTGCCGTTGGAGTCGAGCAGCGTGAAATGGCGCTGGGGATCGACGATGGCGAGCGGCAGCCCGGGGAAGCCCGCGCCCGTGCCCACGTCGATGACGCGCCGCCCGGCGAGGAAGCGCTGCACCGACAGGCTGTCGAGCAGGTGGTGGGTGAGCATTTCCCGCGGCTGGGTGATGGCCGTCAGGTTGTAGGCCCGGTTCCACTTGAGCAGCTCGTCGAGCACGCGCGACAGGCGCTGCGCGGTCGCTTCGTCCAGCGGCACGCCGAGGCGGGCGGCGCCGACGATCAGCGGCTGCAGGGGGGACGCACCCACGGCGTGCTCAGCCGATCCGGACGACGGTGCGGCCGGTCACGGTGCCCTCGAGGTAGCCCGCGAAAGCACCCGGCAGTTCGTCGAAGGGGAGGGTCCGGGTGACGATCTGCTCGAGGTGTCGCGGCCGCAGGTCCGTCGCGATGCGGTTCCAGACGATCAGCCGCGTGTCGCGCAGCGTGGCCGAGGAGTTGATGCCCAGCAGGTTGATGCCGCGCAGGATGAAAGGCATGACCGTGGTGTGCAGTTCGGCGCCTCCGGCGAGGCCGATGCTGGCGATGTTGCCCCAGGTATCGACGGTGCGGGTCAGCCAGGTCAGCGTCTCGCCGCCCACGTTGTCGATGGCGCCGGCGAACCGCGCGGCCTCCAGCGGGCGCTTGCCGGAATCGATGTCCCGGCGCAGCAGGACCTGCGCGGCGCCCAGCGTCTTGAGGTAGTCGACGGACTCGGGCTTGCCCGTGACCGCCACCACCTCGTAGCCGCGCCCGGCGAGCATGTCGATCGCCACGCTGCCGACGCCGCCGGTCGCGCCGGTCACGACGATCGGACCCTTCGCGGGAGTCTGGCCGTTGTGCTCCATCCGATGGATCGCCAGGGCGGCCGTGAAACCCGCCGTGCCGAGGGCCATGGCCGTGAAGGCGTCCAGCCCTTCGGGCATCGGGATGACCCATTCGCCCTCGAGGCGGGCGTACTGCGCGTAGCCGCCGTCATGGGTCTCGGACAGGCCGCAGCCGGTGACGAGCACGCGGTCACCCGGCGCATGGCGCAGGTCCGTCGAGGACTCGACGACGCCGGCCAGGTCAATGCCGCCGACCAGCGGGTAGCGGCGCAGGATCTTTCCCGCGCCCGTCGCGGCCAGCGCGTCCTTGTAGTTGATGCCCGAGTACTGCACCCGCACGACGACGTTGCCCGGGCCGAGGTCGTCGAGCCGCAGCGGCTCGAACCGGCCCACGATCTTCCGGTCGATCTCGTGGATGCGGAACGCCTTGAAGGTCTGGGTCATGGTGGGTCTCCTGGGCCGGACGGGCGGGGTTCAGGGACGCCGGCGCGCGAGCCAGGCCAGCAGGCCGTCGGCGTTGAGCTGCAGGTCGAGTCCGAGCACGGCATCGATCAGCGCGGCGGGCTCAGCGCAGCCGTGCCGGCGCGCCATCTCGACCCACAGGCTGCGGATCGCCGCGCAGAGCGCGGGCTGGGCCACTTCCGGCGGCGCACCGGCCTGCTCCAGCGCGAAACGCTCGAACTCGCGCACCTGCATTTCGAGGTCGGCGCCCAGCCGCTCCAGGTCCGTGACGCGACTGTAGTGCGTCAGGTAGGCCGCCTGCGGGCGATAAGCGAGCAGGCGGTGAATGGACGCGATGAGCTGCTGCGGATCGAACTGCGTCGGCGAGGTCGTCGCCATGACCAGCGCACGGCCCTGCACGTCGAACTCCCGGTAGGCCACACCGAAAGTGTCGCCGGTGAAGAGGCTCGCGGTCCCGAGGTCGACGAGCGCCTGGTGGTGCAGGGCATGGCCCGGCGTATGCGCCACCTCGAAGGGCCGGCCTGCCAGCTCCAGGCGCTGGCCGTCGGTCGTGATGTCGACGCGCGCGGCGTCGATGGGGACCAGTTCGCCGTACAGGCGCTCGTAGGTTTCGCGGCCGTAGACCGCGATCGAGGCGTCGATGAGCTTGCGCGGATCGATCATGTGCGGGGCGCCGCGCGGATGCAGCACGGCGCGCGCGCGGGGCAGCGCCTGCAGCAGCTGGCCGGCCCCGCCGGCATGATCGAGGTGCACGTGCGTCAGGAACACCCAGTCGACCGCATCGCGCGCGATGCCGAGCTCGTCCAGCGCCGCCAGCACCCGCGGCACGCTGTGGGAGGTGGCGGTGTCGACCAGCGCCGCACGCCCGTCCTGCACGATCAGGTGCACTGCATCGAACTGCGGCCGCAGATAGTGCGTATCGATGGCAAAGATGCCGTCGGGATGCCGGGTGATGTCGGTGGCGGCGTTCATCCGCGAGGCTTCTGCAGGACGTCCTTCCATTTTTCCTCGAACTTCCACACTTCCTCGAAGCCCACCATGCGGCAGAAGTCGTCGAAGGCGAACAGCGGGACATCGGGCGAGAGGCTGGTGCCCTCTGCCTTGAGGTGCTGCATGGCACGTTCCATCGCGGCGCTTGCCGAGAGCGCGGCCATGGCGGGCCAGATCGCCAGCGCATAGCCGAACGACGCGAGCTCGCGGGCCGGCCGGATGGGGGTCTTTCCGCCGTCGGACATGTTGGCCATCATCGGTGCGCGGATGGCGGCGCAGGCGCGGCGCATCTCGTCCTCGGACTGCAGCGACTCGACGAACACCACGTCGGCGCCCGCCTCGGCGTAGGCCTGCCCGCGGCGCACGGCCTCCTCGAAGCCGAAGCCGGTGCGCGCGTCGGTGCGCGCGATCACGAGGAAGTCGGGACTGCTGCGGGCATCCACGGCGACACGGACCTTGGCCACCATGTCCTCGATCGGCACGACCCGGCGGTAGGGCGTGTGGCCGCACTTCTTGGGGAACTCCTGGTCCTCGATCTGGATCGCGCTGACCCCGGCACGCTCGTAGCCCCGGACGGTGTGGTGCACGTTGAGCAGCCCGCCGAACCCGGTGTCGGCGTCGGCGATCACCGGCGCCGTGGACTTCTCGACCACCTTCGAGACCCGCGCCAGCATGTCGGTGTAGGTCGCGATGCCGGCATCCGGGATGCCGAGGTAGGAGGCGGTGAGCCAGTAGCCGGAGGCGTAGACAGCGTCGAAGCCGACGCGCTCGGCGAGCATCGCGGAAATCATGTCGAAGACGCCGGGTGCGACGATGAACTCGCCGGCCGCGATCTTCTGCCTGAGTCGGGGGTCTGCCATGGAATCTCCGCGGGAACATTGGAGGGGGGAAATCAGGTCGGGCAACATAGCAGACATGAACTTTCCAATCATCGCGCGCGCCGCGCTCGCCAGCCTCCTCCTGCTCCCCGCCCTGCTGCCCGCGGCCGAGCCTCCCGCCTCCGCTACCCAGGACCCGCCGCGGCGCGAAGAACGCGGCAACCTCGTCCTGGACGGCGTGCCGCCGCACTCGCCCACCGCCGCCGAAGGCATCGATCGCTGGATGGCCGGGCGCGGCGCCACGTTCCGCGACTTCCTTCCGGACGGGTCGCTGCTGGTCGGCACCCGCTTCGGCGACACCGAGCAGTTGCACCGCGTGGCGGCGCCGCTGGCTGCCCGTGAGCAACTGACTTTCGCGCAGGAGCCCGCCGGCGCCGCGTCGGTGCCGCGCGCGGCCGCCGCACAGGACTTCGTGTTCCTCAGCGACCGGGGCGGCAACGAAAACGCCCAGCTGCAGCTGTTCGGGCTCGCCGACCGCAGCGTGCGGCTGCTCACGGACGGGCGCTCGCGGCATGGCAGTCCGGTCTGGTCGAGGGACGGCCGTCGCATCGCCTTCCATGGCAATGCGCGCGATCCCGCCAGCCAGGACATCTATGTCGTCGACGTTGCCGGCCAGGGCGCACCGCGCCTCGTGGTGAGCGCCCAGGGCCGCACCTGGTCGCCGCTGGACTGGTCGCCGGACGACCAGAAGCTGCTGCTGCTGGATTTCGTCTCGATCACCGAGGCGCACCTGTTCATTGCCGATGTCGCCACCGGTGCGCTCACCCCGGTGCCCGTCGCCCCCCCCGGGCTCGCCGCGGGTATCGGCGGCGCGCGCTTCGCGCTGGACGGCAGCGGCGTGTGGGTCATTTCGGACGGGGGCGGGGAGTTCCGCCAGCTGATGTTCGTGGATCTCGCGACCGGCGCGGCGCGCAGCCTCACGGCGTCCATTCCCTGGGACATCGAGGATTTCGACCTGAGCCCGGACGGCCGCTTCCTCGCCTACGTGGCCAACGTCGATGGCGCCAGCCGCCTCGCGCTGCTCGACCTGGGCGCGGACCGCGAGGTCCCGGTAGCCGGCCTGCCACCGGGCCTGATCGACAACCTGCACTTCGACCGCAGCGGCGGCCGGCTCGGCATGACGATCGAGTCGCCCCAGTCGCCACGCGATGCCTGGACCTACGACCTCGCCCGCAGCGAGGCCCTGCGCTGGACCCGCAGCGAGACCGGCCCGGTCGACCCGCAGCGTTTCGTGGCGGCGGAACGGGTGCGCTATCCGACCTGGGACCGCGAGCGCGGCAAGCCGCGGCTGATCCCGGCCTTCGTCTAT
>CAJACZ010000169.1 GCA_903938365.1 uncultured Pseudomonadota bacterium
CCCAACGGCGTCCTGCCACCCCCGACCGGTCTCGGCGACCGCGCGCCGCGCGCCTTTGGCCTCGACCCGGGCCGTTACTTCCTGCAGGTCAGCAGGCTCGTGCCCGAGAAGCGGCAACTGGACCTGTTACACGCCTACGCACGACTCGGACCCTCGCCCTGGAAGCTCGCCCTCGTTGGCGGACTCAATGCGGATCCCTACTGCTCGAAGCTGCAGGAAGCCGCAGCCGGGATTCCGGGAGTGGTGCTGACCGGGTTCCAGACGGGCACGAGCCTGCAGGAACTCTATCGCCACGCGGGGGCCTTCGTGCTGCCGTCGACCCACGAGGGCCTGCCGATCGCCATCCTCGAAGCCCTGGGACACGGCGTTCCAGTGATCGCCAGCGATATCGCACCGAACCTGGAGATCGGTCTCCCGCAGGACAGTTATTTCCCGGCCGGGGACGTGACCGCGCTGGCGGGTCTGCTGCGCGCGGCCATCGACGCACCTGTGCTTTCGGAGGACGCCAGAGCCACACGACAGGCCCGGGCGCTGGAAAAATACGACTGGGACAGGATCGCGGACAACACATTCCAGCTGTTCCAGTCGCTCACCGGAGCGAAGTAATGGCCATGCGGGTCGCCGTGGTCATGCCGATGCACTGGAGCTTCAGCCTCGGCGGCGCCGAGATGCAGGTCCGGATGCTGGTGGAGCGACTGGCGATGGATCCCGAAGCCGAGGTCCATTTCATCGCGCGCGAGGTTCATCCGGACTACCGACCCTCAGGCTATACCCTTCATAAACTGCGCGGCCGTCGCTCGATCGCCGGCACTTTTGCCACCGACATTCCCGACTTGCTCTCCATGCTGCGCGCACTGCAGCCGGACGTCGTTTACCAGCGGATCGGCTGCGCGTACACCGCAGCGGTTGCCTTGCACGGCAAGACACACTCGTGCCGGACGCTCTGGCATGTCTCGAGCGACAGCGATATCGACCCGCAGCCCATGAGCTTCGGTATCCGCCTGCCCTTCCTCAAGCTCGATCGCTGGCTCATCGATTACGGCGCCCGACGGGTCCAGTCGGTGGTGACGCAGACCGCGACCCAGTCGAGGCGGCTGGCAGAGCGCTTCGGCCGCAGCGACGCCATACAACTGCCTAACTTCCATCCTTCGCCAGAGGCACTCGCCCCGAAACCCGCACCCGCGACGACCGTTTGCTGGGTAGGTAACCTGAAGCCCCTGAAGCGTCCCGAGGTTTTTATCGAGCTGTCGGAACAGCTCAGTAGCCTTCCAGACGTGGAGTTCGTCATCGTCGGGGCACGGCAGATGGACGGGCCGGTCTGGGATGCGCTGGCCGGGGCCATGGCATCGCAACCCAACCTGCGCTACCTCGGACACCTTCGCCAGGGAAAGGTCAACGAGTTGCTCTCCCGGGCGCACATCCTCGTTAACACCAGCGTGTACGAGGGAATGCCCAACACCTTCATCCAGGCGTGGTCAAGGCAGGTGCCGGTCGTCAGTCTCTGCGTCGACCCGGATCGACTCCTCGCGGACGAGGGGCTGGGTTTCTGTGCGGACGGCAGCGTCCCTGCCCTCGTCGAACACGTGCGCGGGCTGGTCACGGACCCTGCATTGCGCAGCGCGATCGGCGAGCGGGCGGCGCAATTCGCTAGAGCGCATTTTTCGAGCGCCAACCTCGATCGACTGGTGCAACTCATCAAGGGAACGAGCGACCCGGACACCACCACGCCCACACATCACCCCGCCCTCCCTGCAGCGAAAGCCGATCGCAGCGGGATTCAATGACCGAGAGCGCCGCCGGGGCCACTCCGCTCTGGCGACCGAGCTTCGACGCCTCCAGCACCACCAGGGCAGATCCCGGGCCCGAGACCACCTTCAGCACCGATGACGCACTGCCGATCGCCCGGCCCCCGGTGCGTTCGTCGATGCCGAAGTCGGCCTCGCCCAGGACTTCCGGCACGATCGTCGCGTTCAGTTCGACGTCGTACCGGCCCAGGTAATAGATCGCCTTCATAGCGTTCGAAGTCATCACCGTATCCGCCCGCGCAGCGAGTGTCGCCAGTTCCGCAACATGAGGTTGCCAGTCCGGTTCCGCCGCATAGGGAGCATCTGCCACGGCCCCGGTCCGCCCCAGCGCCAGATTGACGGCGCGCGTGCCCTCGGTGGAAAGCACCAGCGCGAGCGCGAGGATGCCCCAGCCCAGGACGCGCAGGCCACGTGGATCCGGCCTGAGCAGTTTCGCGGCAGAGCAAATCCCGATGGCAGACACCGCGCACACCCAGGGCAGCACGTAATAGATGTAGCGCTCGTTCTTCTGCGCCGCCAGCGAATGCACGACGAGCGCACTGGCAACGGCGACCGTCAGCAGCAGCGCGAGGCGGCGGGAACCGCCGTCCCGCAGCGCGGCGAACGCGGCCAGCGGAAACAGCGGCCAAAGGAAGGGCATCGCGTTGCGCAACTCGACCAGGTAGTACTGTTTTCTCCCTGCGTCGGCAGCGGCCCACAATGCCGTGCGCTGGAAGGTCTCGAGCAGCCCCGATTGGACCAGCAACAGGGAAGCGGCGAGCAACGCCGCGGCGAGGCCGAACGCGATCAGCACAGGCCTGCGCTCAAGTATCGTCCGCAACGCGATACGATGATCGAGCGCCAGCAGCGCGGCGCAGCCGCAGAGCAAGGCACCGAATCCGATCGCGGTGGTCTCCTGCAGGTGGAGCGCAAGCGCGAGCGCAAGTACGCCCAGGCTCGCCCAGGCGTACCGGACCCCAGCGGGTCTCGCGGGCGCAATCGTCTCGAACGCCGCAATCGTCATCAGGAGGATTGCAACGGCGTGAAGCGTGTAGAACCTCGCGAACACGGCCACGTCGGTGGTCCATGGCAGGATCGCCAGCAACAGACCCGCGAGCAGTCCCGCGCCCCGGCCCGCCCTCGCCGCCACCCACGCACCCGTCAGCCAGACCAGAACGCCCGCCCAGAATACGGCCGGTATGCGCGCAGACACGGGATCGCTGCCGAAGACGCTCAGCGACCAGGACACCATGCGCGTGAAGACTTCGGCGCGCTCGTAGAGGCCCGAGGCGATCACGGGCTCCCCGGTGCCCAGCAGGCCGCGCGCCGCAAGCAAGTGCAGGAGTTCGTCGTAGTGCACCGGGTGATCGATCACGGCAGCCGCCAGCAGCCATATGAGAGCTGCTCCGGGAATGCCTGCCCAGATCGCGGGGTGCCGGTTCAGGGTCGCCAGCATCAGCCGCATCCTGCGGCAGCGCAGTTCCGTACCCGGATCACGTAGTAATCGCCGCTACGGAAGAGAATGCGATCCGCCGGAGGCGAACGGAGCACGAAGCCTTCGACCCGCCCACGCTCGACGAGCCGGGTGCTCAGTGCGCCGAAGGGTTCGAGGTACGGCGTCCGGGCCGCCCAGATCTCGGGACCGACAAGCATCACATCGACACCAAAGGGCGACAGCGCCGCATCGACGTCCTCGATGCGGGTCGCATACGCGGCCTCGAGCGACGCGCTGACCCGCGGCTTGATCGCCGCGTAGTAGGACTTCATCCAGGCCATCGAGGTCTCGGTGGACGTCAGCACACTGCGGCGGGTCCTGAGCGGCACGAAGTCGCCAAGGTCGGGATGCGACGCCACCAGGGTATCGAGGGGCATCGTGCGCAGGAACGCATAGCTCCGCTCGAGGTCGGTGTTCACCGGCCGCGCCCAGACCTCACGCGCCTGGGGTCCGAGCACCACGAGCACCGCGACGATGCCCAGCGCGCCCACCCACCGCAGCCGGGCGGCCGTCGCAGGTACTGTTTCGCTGAAAGCCCTGCCGAGGAGTGCACTCACCGCTGCGGCAAAGGCAAAGGCGCCGAAAATGGCCAGCGACCACTTGGGATGCCGATTGGGCAGGTAGAGCCCGAACATGAGCTGATCCGGGAACGCCCTCATGGCCAGGAATATGAGCAGGCCGGCGCCCGCCATGACCCAGACGGGCATGGGGATCAATCGTTGACGTCGCAGTCCGATGGCCAGGCCTGCGCAGGCGACGATGAGCAGCAGCGATTCCTTCGACCAGCCCAAGCCGGCGCGGTGGCCCCGAAACCATGAGGCGAGGAATCCCTCTTCGTACATCCGCAGCCGACCCTGGGGCCCGAACTCCGGCAGGGTCATCGCCTCGGTGTAGCTGTAGGCCGGTCCCACCTCCGGCGGAACCGGGACGCCCACCGCCGCGATACCCAGCGCGACCACGCCCAGCACGAGATTGAGGACCCAGTGGGCCGGCAAGCGCCGCGTGGCGATGAGTTCCCGCAGGAAGACGACGACCGCGGCGATTCCCTGCAGCGGCAGCACCACGGGGTAGATCAGCGCGGCCGCGAGCCACGAGGCCCCGACCCATCCGTACCGCCGTTCGGCCAGGGCCCAGCAGGTGAACAGCAGCAGTGGCACTGAGAACGTGCGCTGGAACGCGATAGGCGGCACAAGGTCCCGTGCCTGAGAGACGAGCAGGAATACTGCGAATCCGAGGATCAGCAGCAGCCCGTGCATGCCGGACTCGTCCGACCCCGCACCCGCGGCCCTCGCGATGCGCCACAGGAACCAGCAGCTCAGCAGGACCAGAGGTATCGCCAGGAATTCCGCGAGCATCTGCGCATCGAACAACGGCGCCAGGGCGAAGTAGATCGCCCGATAGCCCCATGGCGCATTGGTCCTGAAGTACTCGATGCTGATGTCGTCCGGGAACAGCCCGGGCGACGCGTACTGGTACAGCCAGAACACATGGTGCGCCGCATCGTCGTAAAACAGGTCCTGGCGCAGCAGCCATGGGACTACCCAGAGCAGTGCGACCAGCAGCGACATGGCAATGGCCGCCCAGCCCAGGCTGCCGGATGCAGACCGCTGCAGGGATGATGCGGGTTCCGTCGCCATGCGCGCGCTGTCAGAGAGCGGCAGTCGCGACAGCATGGGGCCGGAACGCGGCGCCGGACAGGACCCGCCGGATCCAGATCCAGGACACCATGGCCGCACGCCGCACTGCGCTTTTCCAGCCCTTGCCGTGCACGGACAATGCACCGGCATCCCAGTCGATCACCGCGAAATGCTGCTGCAGCTTCGCGACGAGCTGGTCGTGCACCGCCTGGGATACGCCGCATTTCTCCCAGTGGAACTCCGCGTAGAACTCGTCGATCAGCGAGACCGTGCCGTCCTGAAGCATCTTCTCGAGGATTCCGTACTCGGCGCCTTCCACGTCGATCTTGAGCACCAGGTAGTCCTCGGGCCTGACGTGTGCCTTGACGAAGCCGCTCAGGTCCACGCAACCCACGACGACCCGCGGGCACTCGGTATTCGCGAGGGAGCCATCGTAAACGACGTCCTTTCCTTCCAGGATTGAACTCCCGTCGCCATCGAGCGGATCGACGATAAATTCGACCGTACCGTCATGGGTGCTGACCGCTTTCTTGACGAGGCGGGTCGGCAGGAACCTGTAGTAGGGAGACATGACCTCGTTGGGCTCGAAAGTCACGCAGCTGAAGTCCGGCCGGCCGGACAGGAACTGGACGACCGAACATCCATCATGTCCACCACAGTCAATGAAAATCCGCTTTCCCTGAGACATTTCCCATTCACCTCCTGCTGAGTTCGATCAACGACAGCGCGCTAGTCTGGCTTCTCGACGGCGGGAACAGTCTGGATCCTGCCTTCCGACCGCCGCGCCTCGCCCAGGAAGAAAGCTCCGGGCAGGCTTGCCACGCGCGACACCACATGTTCCAGCAACGACATCGTCGCCGCGACGGGCGCGCCCACGCCGATCACCGCCATGAGCACGACATAGCCTGCATCCTGCAGTCCGAACCCGCCGATGGTTATCGGCACCATCACGACGACCCACAACACGGGTATCACCAGCGCAAGGTCGATCCAGGCCAGGTCCAGCCCGCAGGCCAGGCCGAGGGCCTTGGCGAAACCGATCCGGACTGCGAACAGAAGCACCGTCAGCAGCGCCACATTACCTGCCAGCACAGGCTGTTGCCGGTACTCGAGCGCAGATTGCACAACCGCGAGCAACGGGTCCCTGATGCGATGGGGGACCAGGGGCAGCAATCTGGAGCGGATCACTGCGCGCGCTCCGGGGTGCAGCGCCGCGAGCAGCATGACGACCGACAAACCTGCCAGCACCAGCACAGCTTCGACCGCCCCCGCCGGGAGCGTCCGTCCTGCAAGGAACACTACGGTCGCAGCGCCCGCCAGCAGGGTCGCCATCGCCAGCGTGAAGCGGTCGACCAGCGTGGCCGCCATGACGGGCGCCATGGGTTGCCCGGCGCGGCACAGCGTCCCGACGCGGACCGCGTCCACCCCGATGAAGCCGGGCAGGAACGAACCGATGAAATTGGCGAGCAACTGGACCCTGAACAGGCGGAGGAATCCCAGGCGCACGTCCCTGCCCGCCAGCAGGATCTGCCACCGGAAATTGGTGATCAGCCGGTCGACGATGGCGAGGCCCAGCGCCACCGTCACCCAGGTTGCGTCGACCTCCCGGACCACAGCCCAGATCAGGCGCAGGTCAGCGAAAGCCAGCACGATTGCCAGCAGCAGCAGCGAAATCCCGAACTTGATGGCCTTGGCCATCATTCCGGGACCGCGTCCCTACGGCCCGACACACGCGCATAGCATTCGAGCATGGCATCGACATGCCGGTCCAGGCTGAATCGCTCAGCACCCTCGTACGCGCTTGCCCCGAAACGCTGCCGCCTGGCGTCGTCCGCGAGCAGATCCGCTACCGCGGCCACGAAGGCCGACTCGTCGCCGGCCGGCACGCACAACCCGTCCACGCCATCCCGGATCACCTCGGGCAGACCGCCCACCGCGTAAGCCACGACAGGCCGACCTGCGGCGATGGCTTCCATGGCCGCCAGCCCAAGTCCTTCAGAGACCGAAGGCATCACCACGAGATCGGCTGCGGCCAGGATCTCTGGCACATCGCCGCGATGACCGAGGAACCGCACCCGGGCGCCAAGTCCAAGCTCGGCGACCAGAGCCTCGCACGCCTCACGCTCAGGCCCGTCGCCGACCATCAGCAGCATGGCGTCGCCACAGCGGGACAAAATCTTCGGCAACATCCGGATCATCGGCAGGGGGCCCTTGATCGCATGCAGCCTTGCCACCATCGCGATGAGCCTGGCGCCCGCCGGAAGCGCCAGGGCATCGCGCTGCCGCTGGCGCGCATCGGCGGGTATGCAACGGATCCGATCGAGGGGGATGCCATTGTGGATGACCTCGATCCGCTCATCCGGGACGTGGTAACCCCGCACTGCCACGTCTCGGGTCGCGGCGGAGACCCCGACGCAGTAATACGTGCGACGTGAAACCAGACGGTTGAGGATCCGGATCAGCCGTGGCGGCATGATCTGATCGTGCACGTGCACGAGCACCGGAATGCCCAGCAGCGCTCCCACAATCCTCGCCACCAGAGTCGCCTTGATGCCTGCTGCATGAATCATCCCGCAGCGGACACGGCGCGCCATGCGGGCCACGGCAAAAACGACCAGAGGGTTCCATGGCCTGGCCGAGAGGAACACGGGCTCAAGGCCGCGGGCGCGCAGGGGCGCGGCGGCAGGATGGGGTTCACGCAGGAAGCACAGGCTCAGAGTGACACCCGCGTCCTGCAGAACCGGGAGTACGTCCAGCAGGTAGGTCGTGACCCCATGGGCCACGCCCGAGGGGTAGCCAAAATGATCCCCGAGATAGAGGACGGGTGGCACTCCCTGTGAGCTCGCTGTCAAAGAACCGGGGAGACTCGTCATCGTGAGTCGGGCACTGCAGTGGATCCGTTCAACATTTCATTTTAAAGGGAAAGGCCCGGAGCAATAGTGATCAAATCGTACTTCCGCACCCGGAACCGTGTGCTACAAACCGGGTCTTAAATGGGTATCTCTACGCCCAGGAGTTGCTTCCGACATGCCGTCCCGTTCACGCTGGCTGAGCCTGGCCCTCGTCCTTTCGCTCTTTTTTTATATTTTACTCCTGTCAGGCTTTCCGCTCGCGGACGCCCTTGCCAACCTGGAGTCGCAGTCCGAGCTCTTCGGCACGGTGGCGCGCAACAAAAAATGGGTTGCATTGGGCGTCATGGGCTTGGGCCTGGCCTTCGGCGCCTGGGTGATCTGGCGGCGGAAGTGGGCCTACCTGGTTGTCGGTGCGGTGGGCATGGTGTTCCTTGCCGCCACCTACGGCGTCTACAAATTCCAGAAGACGTACCCGCGCGCCGGCCTGCTGAACACCGAACGTTATGAGGACAGCCTGTCGATCCTCCTGGGCCGCGACGCCGCGCTGTCGAGGTTCGCGCCGCAGGACACCCTCAAGGTCGAACGTCGCCGCATCGAACGCGCCGCCTTCCCCGTCATCGACGTGCACTTCCACTTGGAATCGCTCCGCTACGATATGACGCCGGACCGCCTCGTCGCCGCGATGGACGCTGCCGGCGTCCAGAAGGTCGTGCACCTGGGTGGCGACCAGCCGGCCTTCGAGCATTTCGCGAAGAAGTTCCGGGACAAGCATCCCGATCGCTTCATCCTTTTCGTGAAGCCCGACCCGAACGCGCTGATGCGGCCGAACGGCGTGCAGGAAGAAGTCGCCTGGCTGCGCAAGGCGGCCCGCATGGGCGCGCAGGGCATCAAGGAAAACAAGTCTTTCGGCATGGGGCAGCTCGACGAACAGGGCCGCAACGTCCCGATCGATGACCCGCGGCTCGATCCGTACTGGTCGCTCGCTGCGCAACTGCGGATGCCCGTGCTCTTCCACATTGGCGAACCCACTTCGTTCTGGCGACCCATCGACCCCACCAACGAACGATATCCAGAACTGCTCCGGCATCCGGAATGGAGCCTGGACAGGAAGGGCGTCCCGACCCAGAGCTCGCTCATGGCGCAACGCGAAAAGCTGCTCGCTCGTCACCCGGGCACGGTGTTCATCGGCGCACACCTGGGCATGAATGCGGACGACCTCGCCTACGCTGCGCGGCTGCTCGACACCTATCCCAATTATTTCCTCGATATCGCCGCCGTGATCAGCGACCTCGGGCGGCAGCCGTACACGGCCCGGCGTTTCTTCATCAAGTACCAGGACAGGATTCTCTTCGGGTCCGACGGTGGCTTTGGTCTGAGCCCCAGCACGGACTGGACGCCTGAACGACTGTTCCGCAGTTACTTCGAGTTCCTGGAAACCGAAAACGAATACACGGAGTATCCCCTGCAATCGATCACCCGCCAGGGCGACTGGCGGGTACACGGACTGGGTCTGCCCAGCGAGGTGCTGGAGAAGCTCTACTTCAGGAACGCAGCGCGCCTCATCCCGCCTTCGGCTGACGTCATCTCGAGGCTGGACGGGCTGGACCCGGGAAGCTGAGCAGAGGTCGGGCACCCCCGGTCGCGTAGCTGCTGCGCGCCGGGGCCCTCACCCATGAGTTCCTTGTTCGTTAGTACTTGCCGACCACATTCAGGAAGACACCGCGAAACTGGTAGTCGAGGTTGGTCAGGTCGTCCGAGAAATCGGTGAAGTTGTAGCCGACGCCGACCCGAAAATTCCGCGCGACCTCGCGGTCGACGCTCAGCAGGAAGCCGGTCCGGGAACTCGAGGCATCCGGCACGTCCAGCATCCGGTACTCCACCATCGCATCCCACTTGCTCAGGAACTCATAGGAGAGACGGATCGCCGCGAAGTTCGCCTCGCTGTCGATCCAGTCGTCCCCGCCCCGCTCAAGCCGCACCTCGCCAGAGCGATGCGCCACTTTGGCGCCCAGGTCGATCGCACTGGAGAGCCTGTAGATCCCCTCGAGCGACGCGACCAGCGACTTCTGGTCGGTCCGGTAGGACTGCTCGGTGTTGAAGACCCCGGGCCCGCTCGCATCCTGGTTTTCCTGCCCATAGCTGGCGAGGTCGTAAAGGTAGGTGACCATGCCGAGCCAGTTGTAGCGATCGTGATCGACCGGCCGGTGCGCCAGCCCGATGCTCGCCTCGACGAAGCGGGCGTCCGAAGCCGACTGCCCAAAGAGCAGCTGGCCGTCGTTCATGCGGGCCACATCCTGCGTCGTCTGTGAGACGTTGGCCTTGCCCAGCACATGGAAGGAATCGCGCAGCCGGAAATCCACCCGGTTCGTCACCAGGTACTGCTCGGCCTGGGTGACGCCGTCATCCAGACGGTATTCCGCGCGGGTCGCCCAGTTGAGCCTCTTCCCCGTGAAGCCCACCGACAGGGATGCGGCATCGCGTTCCACCACTCCGCCCAGGGCATCGAACTCGCCACGCTGCAGCGTGGACCCG
>CAJACZ010000170.1 GCA_903938365.1 uncultured Pseudomonadota bacterium
CATCGCGCGCAGCTCCGACTCGAGGCGCGGCCATCCGGAGAAGCGGCGGCGATCGCGCAGTTCGATGCAGACCACCGGCATGCGATGCGTCTGCGGGCCGACGCCGACCAGCGCACTCCGGCGCACCTCGGGGTGGGCGTTGAACACCCCCTCGACGGTCTCGGTGTACAGCGTGGCCGCACCCGCGATCACCCGCTGGCCCTTGCGCCCGCAGTACCACAGCCGGCCCTCCGCATCGAAATAGCCGACGTCGCCCATCCGGTGCACGACACGACCCGCGTCGCGGATCTTGGCCAGGCGCGTCGCCGGCTCCCGACCGAAGTAGCCTCGGCTCACGGTGGGGCCCGCGACCGTGATCTCGCCGATGGCGCCCGCCGGGACCAGGAGATCGTCGGACCATTCGGCGATCTCCGCATCGTCGATGCGGATCACGCGCACGAGATTGCAGGCCAGGGGCCGACCGACGCAGATGCCGCCACCGGCGTCGGTGCGGTCGCGCAGCGCCAGGATCTCGCGGCCCTCGATCACGGCCACCGGCAGGCATTCGGTGGCGCCATACGGCGTCCAGATCCGGGCGTCCCCGGGCAGCATCCGGTACGCACGCTCGACGACGTCGGGACGCACCGGCGCACCGGCGGAGATCACCCGCTGCAGGCCGCCGAACTGCACCGCGTTGTCCTGCGCGTGGCGGGCGAGATTCTCGAGCAGCGCGGGCGAGCCGAACATGGTGGTGCAGCGATGCCGCTCCAGGGCGTCGATCAGCCGGCGCGGATCGGCGCTGGCCGGTCGCGTCGGATCCATGTCCGGAATCACGCTGGTCATGCCGAGGCCCGGATCAAACAGGGCGAAGGGCGGGAAGGTCGGCAGGTCGACCTCGCCGGCGCGGATGCCGAACGCCTCGCGGATCAGCTCCACCTGCGACAGGAAATTGCGGTGGGTGTATTCGACGCCCTTCGGGACGCCCGTCGAGCCCGAGGTGAACAGGATCGCGGCCAGCGCCTCCGGGTCGCTGCCCGGCTGGGGGGGCGCGGCCTGTGCGCCAAGCGCGCGCAGTTCCTCCAGCGTATGTCCGGACCAGAACCCGCGGCGCCCGACGGTCACGCGGGTGCGGATGCTCGCCCGACCCCAGCCGAGCAGCAGGCTCGCCGCCTGCGCCAGCGGGATGCCGATGAAGGCCTGCGGTTGCGCCTCGGCCAGGCATTCCTTGAGCGCGGCGCGAGCGATGCCGGGATCGACCAGCACCGGCACCGCGCCGGCCTTGAACAGGCCGAACATCAGCTCGAAAAACGCCACGCCCTGCCGCACCATCAGCACCGCGCGCACGCCCGCACCGATGCCGACCTGCCCCAGGCCCGCTGCAATGGCGTCGCTGGAGCGGTCGAGCTGGGCATAGCTGAGCGTGCGCCACGCGCTGCGGCGATCGGCGCCGCGACCCGCGGGCACGCGCATCGCGACCCGGTCCGGCGCGTCCCGCGCGCACGCGCGCAGCGCATCGGCGATGTTGGGGCTGGCGGTCATCGCGGCTACTGCGGGTGGCGGGCGATGAACTCCCGCACCAGCGGCACGATGCGTTCCTGCGCGTCCTCCATCACGTAGTGCCCGGCATCATCGAAGGCATGCGCTTCGGCGTGCGGGAAGCGGCGCACGAATTCGTCGTGGAACGCGCGGTCGAAGACGAAATCCCTGAGCCCCCAGGCCAGCAGCATCGGCTTGCCCTCGAGCCGATGCAGGTGCCTGCCGGTGTCCTCGACGATTTCCCAGGCCGGATCGCCGGGGCCGAGCGGAATGTCCTGCACGAAGCGCAGGGTCGCGATGCGGTGCGCCCAGCTGTCGTAGGGCGCGGTATACGCGCGGCGCACCTCTGCAGGCAGCTTCCTGACCGTGCCCAGGCGCGTGGCGCCCACCGCGAAGGCGTTGCAGCCGCGGATCAGCAGCGCGCCGAGCGCGCTGTCCCTGCCGAGCCGGAGCGCCCACGGCAGTCGCTGGCCCTTCGGATTGGCAAAGCCCGCAGTGTTGGTGACGATCAGGCGCGCCACGCGCCCGGGATGCCGCACCGCCCAGGCCAGTCCGATCATGCCGCCCCAGTCGTGCACGGCGAGCGTCAGGCCCGTGGCGGGCAGGCCGCGCTCGCGCACGAGGTACTGGTAGAACTGCTCGAGTTCATCGACGCGCGAGGCCAGCGTGTAGCGATAACGGTCGTCGCCGGGTTTGTCGGACCCGCCCATGCCGATCCAGTCCGGCGCGATGCAGCGCATGCGATCACCGAGGCCGGCGACCAGATGCCGCCAGTACCAGCTCCAGCTCGGGTTGCCGTGCAGCATGAGCAGCGGCTCGCCATCGCGCACACCCTCGTCCAGATAATTCATGGACAGGCCATCGGCGCGCGTGAAGCGCTGCGGGTTGAACGGATAGCCGGGGTACTGCGCCATCGAAGAAGCGGTTCAGGCCGGCGCGCGGCCTACCAGACCACTTCCGCCATGCAGCAGTTCAGGCCCGAACCGATGCCCAGCAGGGCGATGCGCGTACCCTTCACCAGCCGGCCGGTCTCCTGGAGCTTCGACAGCGCGATCGGTACCGACGCGGGACCCACGTTGCCGAACTCTTCGTAAACGGTCAGCACTTTCCTCGGGTCGATGCCGAGCAGTTCCACCAGCGCTCCGGTGTGCACCTTGCTGACCTGGTGAACGACGAACTCGTCGAAGTCGCCGACCACCCAGCCCATGCCCGCG
>CAJACZ010000171.1 GCA_903938365.1 uncultured Pseudomonadota bacterium
CTGATGCAGAAACGCGCGCGGTCGGCCGGCGGTACGTCGATGGTCTGGACGCGTTCGGCTGAGCCTTCCGGCGCGTAAACCATCTTGATGGCCTTGCCGCCGAGGTTGCGTCGCAGCACGGCGCGGCGGCCTGCACGCAGCGCAGGCTTGTAAACATAGAACTCGTCCGGGTTGACGGCGCCCTGAACGACGGTTTCGCCGAGCCCGTACGAGGCGGTGACGAACACCACGTCGCGGAAGCCGGAGTCGGTATCGAGGGTGAACATCACGCCACTGGCGCCCAGATCCGAGCGCACCATCCGCTGGATGCCGGCCGACAAGGCGACCACCGAATGGTCGAAGCCCTGGTGCACCCGGTAGGCGATCGCGCGATCGTTGAACAGGGAGGCGAACACATGGTGCATCGCCTTCAGCACGTTCGCTTCGCCATGGACGTTCAGGAAGGTCTCCTGCTGGCCAGCGAAGGATGCCTCGGGCAGGTCCTCGGCCGTGGCTGACGAGCGAACGGCGACCGGGATGTCCGCCCCTCCGCACAGCCGCCGGTAGCCGGCGATCACTGCCTGCTCCAGTTCGGGTTCGAATCGTGCCGCGAGGATCCAGCTGCGGATGTTCGCACCTACCTCCGCAAGCTTGGCGACGTCGTCCACGTCGAGGTCGTTCAGCACCAGGCGGATCCGCTCGTCCAGGCCGTCCTGCGCGAGGAAGCGACGATAGGCTTCCGCGGTTGTGGCGAAGCCTCCCGGAACCTTGACACCGAGGCGGTCGAGGGAGCCGATCATCTCGCCGATGGAGGCGTTCTTGCCGCCGACGGTCTCGACGTCGCGCATCGTCAGCTGCTCGAAGGGAATGGCGAATGTATTCACTGGGCTACCTGCTGCTGAATTGCGGACTTGCCGTGGCTGGGCCCGGGTGGAACACTGGACCCTCGGTCATCAAGTCCCGGGGGCGGTGCGAAGGCAGTGGCGAGAAGAACGGTATTTTTCGTGTCAGACCAGACCGGCGTCACAGCCGAGACCATGGGGCACAGCCTGTTGACTCAATTCGACGGCCTTGAATTCCGGGCCGTGACTTTGCCATTTGTGTCCAGTGTTGACAAGGCAGAGGAAGCCGTACGGAAGATCGATCTCGCAGCCCGTGAAACGGGTCTCAAGCCGATCATCTTCGGCACGCTGGTGCAGGACGATATCCGCGAGGTCGTGAAGCGCAGCAACGCGCTGTTCCTGGACTTCTTCGAGGCTTTCGTCGGGCCGATCGAGCGGGAACTGCTCACGCGCTCCACCCATCGCGCCGGCCGGGCCCACGGCATGGCCGACCAGGAAGCCTACACCGCCCGCATCAACGCGACCAATTTCGCCCTGGCGAACGACGACGGCACCAGCCGCGATTACGACCATTCGGACGTGATCCTGGTCGGGGTGTCGCGCTCCGGAAAGACGCCCACCTGCCTGTACATGGCGATGCAGTACGGGGTGTTCGCAGCGAACTACCCGCTGACCGAGGACGACCTCGAATCCACGAGCCTTCCCGCGATCCTGCAGAAGCACCGGCGCAAGCTGTACGGGCTGACCATCCGCCCCGAGCGCCTGCAGCAGATCAGGCACGAGCGCCGGCCCGACAGCCGTTACGCCTCGCGCCAGCAGGTGCAGTTCGAGATCCGTACTGCGGAGGCCATGTTCGAGCGCAACGGGATCCCGTTCATCAACACGACCGAGTGCTCCATCGAGGAAATCGCGGCGCGCATCCTGGACGCGACCGGGATCGAGCGGCGCGTGCGGGCGTGACGATGCCGCCGCCCATCCGGCAGGACGCACAGGTGGCGTCTCGGTGGCGCGCCGCGCCCGGGAGCTTCCTGGCGCTGATGGCCCTCTACGAAAGCAACCATCTGCGCCTGCGCTGGCTGGCGGGCGACCTGCGCAGCCTGCAGGGGGTGCGTCGGTCGTCGGCAGCGGGCGACTGCGACCTCGTGATGACGGTGCTCGAGCTTTCGCCCTACACGACGACACTCGAGCTGACCTACGATTTCAGCAGCGCAAACGATGCAGTGGCCACCGCACCGGACATGCGCCTGCGCCTTTATCACGATGCGGGCGTTGCCGAGGCGCTCGACTGGGGCGAGGGGCACGAGCACCGGATACTGCGCGAACTGCGCCAGCATGCGGAACGTGAACTCGATCATCGTTGGGCGCGGAACATCATGTTAAATAAATGGCTGGAGTATTGCCTCGACCGCGGCCATTCGTTTCGATGAAGCCCAACACACCCCTGAGCCTGGCGCGCCGCGCGCTGGCGTCCGCCCCTGCGGATGACGCCGAGGAACAGCGCGTCCTCGAGCTGTTCCGCAACAGGACGGAACTCAAGAAAGCCTACACGTCCCTCAAGGACGAACTGTACGAGCTGCAGGAACGGCTCAAGAAACACGAAGCTCTCACGGCGCGGGCGGAGCAGAAGTTCGAGCAGCTGGGCGAGCGGCTTGCGGCTCCCCAGACAGCCTATCCGACCATGGTGTTCTACCAGCTGCGCGGGCTCTGGGCCGCCGGCGGCAAGCTGCTCGGGGCTTATGGCTCGGACCTGCGCGAGGAACACATCGGCCGCGAGCGGCGCGCCCATCTTGCCGAAATCAACCGACGCCAGTTTGGGCGGCGTCAGGGGGCCGAGACGGCGTTGCGGGAGGCGCAGGCGCGCATGGCGGAGGCGGCCCAGACGGTCTCGAGGCTCGAGGGGGAAATCAAGGACCTGAACCGGCCGTGGCACATCCTTCGCAGGCGGGATGCCACCGCGGAACTCGTCGAGGCGCGGGGCCGCCAGGCGCTGGCCGCGCGAGCCCTGGAAAGCGCGCAGGCCGGCTTCGACGCCGTGCTCGCCGTGTCGGAGACGCCGTTTCCCGGCCTGAGCGTCGAGGCGCGGCGGAGCGTCAACCTCGCGCTCATCGCGTACGCTGAAGTGCTGAGCAGCCGGCTGGAGGGCGGCACGCTGCTGCGTCTGGCGGGCGAAGCAGCCTCTCGGAGCGAACCGCCCGCGGCCAGCGAGTCGCGCGTGGAATGCGAGGCAGTGATGGCGCAGGTCGCTGCAGCCATGCGCAGCCTCGAGAGTGCGGGCAGCGCGGCGATGGAGATCCGCCGGCGGGTCGAGGAACTCGTGAAGGCCGCCCGCTATCTCGCGGCCGAAGACACGGTTCCCACCCCTGAGAGCGTCTGTCCTGCCGCGCGGGAACTGGACCATCGCAATGGTCCCCGGGTTGGACGAGGGGGCATTCCCAACGTACTCGGCGCCGGGACCTGGGGGATCTTCAGGATCCTGCTGCCTTGAGGCGAGCCGGTGCGGCGCGCGCGGGCAACGCCGCTCGCGGCCGGACCATGTCGCCCATGACCTCGACCGCCTGGCTCAACACGACATCCGGCAGTTCGGTCCCGTCGAGTTCCTCGATCGTCTTGAGTTCCGGTTCCTGCCGGGCTGAGCGGCGCGCGTTTTCCCGCTTCAGGCGTTCGGCCTCGAACCGTGTCCGCTCGGCGCGCCGGGCCTCCAGGTTCAGCGAAAGGGATTTCTGGCTCCGGGCGGACGTGATCGCCGCGATGTCCGAAACCAGCCATCTGTAGTCGGGATCGACTTGCTGCCGCTGGCCTTCCTCCAGCGCAAGCTGACCGATCGGGGGCGGTGAGCTCGAGTCGGCGCGGAACGGCACACCGGCGATGCGATCCCAGGGCAGCGCGTCGTCGAGGGCGCTTTCACCGACGTCGTTCAGGTCGATCGCGGAAGCGAGCGGGACATCCGGCTCGACGCCCCGATGCTGGGTGCTCTCGCCGGTGACGCGGTAGAACTTGCCGATGGTCACGGTAAGCTGGCCGTTGACCGGTCGCGCCGACCAGCGCGACAGCGGCACGAGGTTCTGCACGGTGCCCTTGCCGAAGGTGCGCTGACCGAGCACGACGCCGCGCCGGTAATCCTGGATGGCGCCGGCAAAGATCTCTGACGCAGAGGCGCTGAAGCGATCGACCAGTACCGCCAGCGGGCCTGTGTAGGCAAGCCCGGCATCGGTGTCGTCGAGGACCTCTTTGTCGCCCGTGGCGAACTTCACCTGGACGACCGGCCCCTGGTCGATGAAGAGTCCGGTCAGGGACTGCGCCTCGGGCAGGAAGCCGCCGCCGTTGCCCCGCAGATCCATCACCAGCCCGTCGATGCCTTCCTTCTGGAGTTCTTCGATCAGCTTGCGCACGTCGCGGGTGGTGCTGCGGTAATCGGGATTACCCGCGCGCTGGCCTTCGTAATCCGAGTAGAACCCCGGCACGTTGATCACGCCGACCTTCATTTCGCGGTCGCCGCGCTTGATGGTCTTCAGTTCCTTGCGCGCGGCCTGGGCTTCCAGGGTGACCTGCCCGCGCGTGAACTCCAGGACCTTCTCCGCGGAGCCCGGGGCGGCGCCGGCGGGCAGCACCTGCAGTCGCACCTGGGTGCCGCCCTTGCCGCGGATCAGTTGCACGACATCGTCGATTCGCCAGCCGATCACGTCCGTCGCTGGACCGTCCTTGCCCTGCCCGACGGCGGTGATGCGATCCTTGACCGTGAGTGCCCCCGAAGCCGCGGCAGGGCCTCCTTCGATCAGGTTCATGACCGTGACGTAATCGTCGATGAGCTGCAGAGAGGCCCCGATGCCCTCGTAGTTGAGGCTCATCTGGATGCGGTATTCCTCGGAACTGCGCGGCGAGAAATAGCTCGAGTGCGGATCGAAGGTCCGCGCGTAGGAATTCATCAGGTTCTCGAAGACATCGTCGGTCGATACCTGGTCGACGCGCTTGAGCACCCGCTCGTAGCGCTTGCGGAGGATGTCCGAGGCTTCCGCCCAGGTCTTCCCGGCGAGCACCAGCGAGAGTGCGTCATTCTTGACGCGCTTGCGCCAGAGTTCGTCGAGTTCCGCCGGGCTGGACGGCCATGCGGCGGCGTCGCGGTCGAATTCGAAGGACTCGTCGAGAGTCCAGTCCGGTTCCTTGTCGAGCAGGCTGAGGGCGTGACGGATGCGTTCGCGGTTGCGCTGCTGGTAGCGCGCAAAGATGCCGTAGGCCGGATCGATGTCGCCCGTGCGGATCATGTCGTCGAAGCGCAGTCGCCACTGCTCGAACTCGGCGATATCGGCCGCCAGAAAGTAGCTGCGCTGGCCGTCCATGAATTCGAGGTACTTGTCGAGCACCGCCGAGGACATCGTGTCGTCCAGGGTGGCGCGGCGGAAATGCGCTTCCTCGAGGATGGATCCGACCTGGCGGGCGATCATGCGCTGGCGGTCGGTGGGCGCTATGGCACCCGCCGGCAGGGCGGAAGTTCCGGCCGGCGCGCGGGAGGAACTGCCAAGGGCGAGCAGTGCAACGGACAGGGCCGAAACAGCGAGCAATACGGTAGAGCGGCGTGCGGACTGCGTCATCGGTGTGGTTTCGTGCCCTGAAAGACGGGAAGGACTGGGTTAGACTGCCCTACCAGCCTAGTTGGCGCGGGGCGGCCCTTCAAGTGTGGCCGTATCCATTGCCGGGGAAGATATGCGACCGCTTGCCGTGTTTCTGGGAATCGTGATGGGTTCCTCAGTATCGATAGCGCTCTGCCTGGCCATGACACTGATCGTGTTCCTGGCGATCCCGGAGTTTGCGGGGCGAATCGGCGACGAGTTCCCGCCGCTCGTCCGTACCCTGATCGGATCCTCGCTGCTGGCGGTCGTCGCGGCGGCGAGCTTCTACGCGGAGCTGCGCAGCACCCGCTGGCGCAGGGGGCTGCACCTGCTGCTCGCGATCGCCCTGGGTGTCGTCGTCCTGGTGGCATGGCCGAGAGGCTGATTCCGGCCGGAACCCGATCAACGGAGTAGTCCTTCATGAACATCTTCGAGCGCTCGACCCTCGCACTGGTTCCCCTGGTCTTTCTGGTGGGCTGCGCGGGGCTCGGCGGCGGTGCCCCGGGCGGCGTCCCCGCAGTGTCGGGGCAGGATTACGAGCGACATCTCGCCACGCTCTCTTCCGACGCGTTCGAAGGCCGCAAGCCGGGTACGGCCGGGGAGCAGAAGACCGTCGATTACCTCGTCGCCCGGTTCAAGGAACTCGGGCTGCGTCCCGGCAATGGCGATTCCTACCTGCAGGGCGTCCCGATCGTGGAGATCACCGCGGCCAGCGATGCCTCGCTCAGGCTGGGGAACCACGATCTCGAATACATGAAGGACATGGTGATCTGGTCCAAGCGTGTCCTTCCGGAGGCCTCGCTGGCGGACAGTCCTCTGGTCTTCGTGGGCCATGGGGTCGTGGCGCCGGAGTACGGCTGGAACGACTACGCCGGCATCGACATGCGCGGCAAGACGGCGGTCATCCTGATCAACGACCCCGGGTTTGCGACCCAGGACCCCACTCTGTTCCGGGGTCGCGCCATGACGTACTACGGGCGCTGGACGTACAAGTTCGAGGAAGCCGCCCGTCAGGGCGCGGCGGGTGCGCTGATCATCCATGACGACGCGCCGGCCGCTTATCCCTGGGATACGGTGCAGAACAGCTGGAGCGGACCGCAGCTCGACATGGCCTCGGCTGACGGCAACGCGGGCCGGCCGGCGATCGAAGGCTGGATCACGCGCGCCGCAGCGGACCGGCTGCTGCGCGCCTCCGGCAGCGATTACGAGGCCGCCCTGGCCGCTGCGAACCAGCGCGGGTTCCGCCCCAGGCCGCTGGGTCAGTCCGCCAGCGGTGCGCTGCGCAATGCGATCCGGCGCTCCCAGTCGGCCAATGTCATCGCCACGCTGCCGGGGAGCAAGCGACCGGACGAATACATCGTCTACATGGCGCATTGGGACCATCTGGGCCGGACGCTCGCCCGCGGCGGCGACAACATCTTCAACGGCGCGATGGACAACGCGACCGGCACCGCAGGGCTGCTGGCGCTTGCGAAGGCCTTTGCCGAAAGCGGCACCCGGCCCGAGCGCAGCATCGTGTTCCTGGCGGTGACGGCCGAGGAGGCCGGCCTGCTGGGTTCGGCCTATTACGTCGAGAATCCGGTCTACCCGCTGGCGCGAACCGTGGCCGCCCTGAACATGGACGCGATGCCCTTCGGTGGGCCGACGCGCGACGTGACCGTGATCGGGTGGGGTGGCTCCGAACTCGAGGGTTACCTCGCACGCGCAGCGAAGCGCCAGGACAGGGTGCTCCGCGAAGAGCCCACTCCGGAAAAGGGCTTCTTTTTCCGCTCCGATCACTTCAATTTCGCCAAGGGAGGCGTGCCGGCGCTGTATTTCAAGCTGGGTATCGACGATCGTGAGCGTGGCGCCGCCTGGGGGCAGGCGCAGCAGGATCAGTTCACGCTGCGCGATTACCACAAGCCGTCCGACGAGTACCGGCCCGGGATGGACCTGCGGGGCAGCCTGCAGGACCTCGACCTGCTGTACGCCATTGGCGCCCGGCTCGCCGGCGAGCGACGCTTTCCCAACTGGTACGCCGAGAGCGAGTTCCGCGCCGCGCGTGATCGCAGTCGGGCGGGTGTCGCGCGCTGATCAGCGCGGGATGCGCCGCCAGAGGGCGAGGGTGACGCGCGCGAGGGACAGCGCCAGGTAGGGTCCCCACAGGATGATCCACGCCGCCAGCGAGCCCTGGGCCAGCAGGCGCATGAAGTCGCCCAGGAGCCGCAGCGGGCCTCCGTCAGGGTAGGGGCCGAGTACAGTGCCGCCCACCACCCAGATCAGCAGGGGCAACAGCAGTGCGCCCCCCGCCAGCGCGCCTGCGAGCAGCAGTCCTTCGCGTGCGAGCGCCCGGTCGGGTGCCTTGTGTGTTGCTGCAGAGTCGCTGGCCAATGGCTGGTTTCCGGTTGAAGGTGCAGGGGAGGCATAATAAGCCATGAAACCTCTCCGGACAGCGGTCATCGGCAGCGGCTACCTTGGCCGTTTTCACGCCCAGAAATACGCCCAGCTGGTCGACAGCGATCTGGTCGCCGTGGTCGATTCCCGCCCTGAGGCCCGCGAGGCCCTCGCCCGTGAGCTCTCCACCCGGGCGGTGGCGGATCATCGCGAACTGCTGGGCGCGGTGGATGCGGTCAGCATCGTCACGACGACCCCGGCGCATTTCGCGATTGCACGGGACTTCCTCGATGCGGGCGTGCATGTGCTCGTCGAAAAGCCCATCACCACGACCGTCGACGAGGCGCGTGCGCTCATCGACCTGGCTGCGGTGCGCGGACGGGTCCTGCAGGTCGGACACCTGGAGCGCTTCAACGCCGCGGTCCTGGCGGCCGAACCGCACCTTGCGGGGGCGCGTTTCATCGAGTGCCAGAGGCTGGCGCCCTTCAAGGAGCGCGGCACGGACGTGAACGTGGTCCTCGACCTGATGATCCACGACATCGATATCGTCCAGACCATCGTCGGCCAGCCCATCGAGTCGATCGATGCGGTCGGCACGCCGGTCTTTTCGGGTGCGGTGGACATCGCCAATGCCCGGATCCGCTTCGTCGATGGCTGCGTGGCCAACGTCACGGCGAGCCGGGTGAGCCTGAAGACGGAACGCAAGCTGCGGGTGTTCCGTGACGACGCGTACGTCTCCATCGACCTGCAGCAGAAGATCCTGACCGTCATCCGCAAGCGCGATCCGCTCCTGTCGGCTGGCGAACTCCCGGTCACCATCGAAGAGCAGAGCTTCGAGCAGGGAGACGCCCTGCGTGCCGAAATCGAATCCTTCCTGGGCTGCGTCCGCAGCGGGCGACGGCCGGTCGTTTCGGGCGAGGACGGACTGCGTGCGCTGGAAACGGCCATCCGGATCAACCAGCAGCTCGGCAAGGGGCTCGCCGGCTGAGGTGCCGACCGTCCCGGGCTCTTGCATTTCAGGGGATCGGCACCAGATCCCCTGCATGAACACCCTGGCTGTCGTCCCTGCTC
>CAJACZ010000172.1 GCA_903938365.1 uncultured Pseudomonadota bacterium
CCCGGGGCTCGTCGGCGCCCATGCACTGCATGCACAGGGCATCACAGGCGCGGGCGTGACCATCGCGGTCCTGGATACCGGTCTCTCGGCATCCAGCATGCATGACCTGGACGCGCGCGTGCTGGCGAGCGTAGATTTCGTCGGCACGGCGAAGGGCCGGGTGGTCGCCAAGGGCCCCAAGGCGGACAGCAGCGGGCACGGTACGCACATCGCTTCCGTGGCCGCGAGCGGCATCGTTGCGACGGACACGCTCAAGAGCCATGGCGTAGCACCGGGCACCAAGCTCGTGATCGTGCGCGCCTTCGATGCGGCGGGCCAGGGCAGCTACCTCGACGTGGTCGAGGGTCTGCAGTGGATCGTCGCCAACAAGGCCAAGCACAACATCCGCGTGCTCAACCTGTCGTTCAGTTCGCCCCCGCAGTCCAGCTACTGGGACGACCCGATCAACCAGGCGGTGATGAAGGCCTGGCAGGCGGGCATCGTGGTGGTGGCTTCGGCGGGCAACTCCGGTCCCGACGCGATGAGCATCGGCGTACCGGGCAACGTGCCTTATGTCATCACCACGGGCGCGATGACGGACAACTACACCCCCGGCAAGGCTTCGGACGACCGTCTGGCGTCGTTCTCGGCCGCGGGGCCGACCCATGAGGGCTTCGTGAAGCCCGAAGTGGTGGCCCCCGGCGGTCATATGGCGGCGGTCGTTCCCACGGTCTCGACTCTGGTGACGGCGTTCGGCTCGAAGATGCCACGGCACGGCGGCCTCTTGGTGATGAGCGGTACCTCGCAGGCGGCGGCGGTGACCTCGGGCGTGGTCGCGCTGATGCTCCAGGCCGATCCGACGCTGACCCCGGATCTGGTCAAGTGCCGGCTGATGGCTTCGGCCCGGGCCGCCGTGACGCCCGACGAGAAACTCGCCTACTCGGTGTTCCAGCAGGGCGCCGGGCGCATCGACGCGGGGCGTGCCGTCAAGAGCACGCGGAAGAACTGCGCCAACGTCGGCCTCGACATCAAAGCCGACCTGGCCGGCACGAAACATTTCGGCGGCCCTGCCAACCAGGACGCCAACGGCAACTTCTACGTGATGGACATGGCCGGCAAGACCTGGGGCAAGCCGGTCAAGAGCGACGGCTACACCTGGTCGCAGGGCTACTCCTCGAGCCAGGGCTATACGTGGTCCCAGGGCTACACCTGGTCACAGGGCTACACGTGGAGCCAGGGCTACACCTGGTCGCAGAGCAAGTCCTGGTCGCAGGGCTACACCTGGAGCCAGGGCTATACCTGGAGCCAGAGCCTGATCTGGAAGGACGGCCCGCTGGTGAACTCCAAGCTCACGGACATCATGTCGATCAACGGCTGGGTGCCCCAGGAGTGATCCCGGCCGTCAGTCGGCCGCGTCCAGCCAGGCGGCGAGGGCCGCGAAGACGGGCGCCGCGTCGGGTTCGTTGAAGATCTCGTGGTAGAGCGCCGCGAAGCAGTCTGACCGCACGCGCGGTCCTACGGGTGCGGCGGCCTGGGCGAAGGCCCGGCTGCCGCGCGGACTGACCAGTCGGTCGTCGCCGGCATAGAGCAGCAGCGTGCGCAGTGGCCAGCGTGCCGCGCTGGCGATCACCCGCGTCCCCTCGTTCGCAACGAAGCCGCCAAGGCGTGCACAGATCCGGTCGTGCACGAGCGGGTCGGCTTCATAGGCGGCCACGACGGCAGGATCGTGCGACAGGTAGCGCGGCTGAAGGCCGTTGCCCAGCGTGAGGTCGGGCGCGAGCCGCGGCAGCCAGCCCACCACCGCACGCTGCCAGCGCGCCATGTCGACGGCGAGAGCGGGCGAGGACAGCACCAGCCCGTCCGCGCGCAGCAGGCCGCGCGCTACCGCGGCCGAGG
>CAJACZ010000173.1 GCA_903938365.1 uncultured Pseudomonadota bacterium
GCGTGCAGGCCGATGCAGGCGGCGATGTTTCCCGTCATGCAGCGCACCATGCCCAGCAGCAGGCCTACCGCGGCCAGCGACAGGAAGGCGTCCGCAATGGCGGCGGGTTCCCCGAAGGCGGCCAGGGAACCCGCGAGCAGGTCGAGGCCGCTGCCCGGCCCGAGTTGGTCGACCGGGATCCGGTATCGGCCGATGAAGTGTGTTGCGGCGTAGACCAGCGCGGTCAGCAGCACCGCGACGGTGGGCCCTGATTCGCGCTGGATGCCGGTGTGCATTGCGCCTCGCAGGAAGGTTTCCTCGATCAGGGCGACGGCCAGGCCCCTGAGCAGCCCCTCGACGCCCATGCCCGCCAGCGTCGCGGCATCGAGGGTGACGCCTTCGCGCAGCAGCCGCAGGTCCAGCCAGACCATCGCCAGCGCCACCGGTGCCATCGTGGCCACACCGAGGACGATCCCCAGTCCGGTCTCGCGCAGGAACTGCCGCCGCGGCAGGCCGTAGCCGAGGCTCGCGCGGTCGGCCACGGCCATGCGCCGCGCCACCAGCAGGAAGCCGACCAGCAGCACCAGCATGCCGATGCGGCTGCTCACGCGGTGGAACTTGACGTCGAACTGCGGGGTCAGCAGGTCGTAGGCCGGCCAGGCCAGCACGGCGATGGCTGCGAGCCCCAGCAGGATCAGGCCGAAAAACCAGAGGAATGCGCGCATGGCTGTCAGTGTGCCCTGAAAGGCTCGATCCTGAGACCCTCGTCCTGCAGCAGCGCCACCAGGCCGCGCTCGCCCACGATGTGCAGGGCGCCCACCACCACGAGATAGTCATCGGGCCGGCCGAGCAGGGCGCGCACCCGGGGCACCCAGTTCGCGTTGCGGCGGTACACGACGGCCTCGTAGAGCTCCGGCAGGCCCGAGTAGCCTTCCAGCAGCATGTCGTGCAGGGCGGCGGTGTCCGCCGTCCGCCAGGCCGCGCTGATCCGGTCGAAGTCGGCCGGGGTGCGCTCGAGGTCGTCCAGCGTGAGGTCCAGGAACTTCAGCTGCTCGGCCTCGCCCAGAGCGTCGAACAGGCCCAGCTGGAACTCGGGGGTTTCCAGGCCGGTGATCTGCTTGCCGTCCGCCTCTGCCAGGGCCTTCAGCTGCTCCTCGACACCCAAGCCGGGTTCGAGCCCGGCGCGGGTCATTTCGGAGGCCGACAGGACCAGCGCGAGTGCCCAGGGTTCCAGCCCGCCGGCGGCTTCGGCGGGAAACCCGGCTCGCGCCAGCCAGGGCTGCAGGCCGGTCCAGCGCGCCTCGCCGAGGGCTCGTCGCAGCCCGTCCGGCCGTGGGTAGCGACCGTGATCGAGCACGAAGCGTGCCGCTGCCGCGGGGTCGACATCGTCGAGGTCGATCTCCATCACGAGCGCTTCGGCGTCCTGATAAGCCCGCTGCAGGACGATGGGGAGCGCGGCGTCGCCGGCGCGCAGCAGGTGCATGGAGCCGGCGATGTAGACGCGGTTGCCGTTGCCGCGGATCACCCAGACGGGACCGTCGGCTGCTGCGGGCGCTGTTCCGGCTGCCCGCGCCGGAGCGCCGGTCGGCCCGACTAGGCCGCCGACGACGAGCGCTGCGAGGATGGCGAACTGGCGTCCGCCGCGAACCTGTCCAGCCACACGACCTCCGTCTGGATGCCACCGGCGGCATCGAGCTGAAGGATACGATAGCCCGGCGGGCGCGGGTCGATCGCGAAGTCGTCCGCCTGCGGTGCGAACTGCACGCAGGTGGATGGGGTGGACAGCAGGTGGATGCCGCCGCGCATCGCCTGCATCGACTGGTGCACGTGGCCCCAGACGATGCCGCGCACGTGGGCATGCCGGTCCACGATCCGGAAAAAGTCCGCGGAATTCTCCAGGCCTACTTCGTCGAGCCACTGGCTCGACATGCTCACCGGGTGGTGGTGCAGGCAGACGAGGGCGTGGCGGTCGCGGCATTCGCCCAGCACCCGGTCCAGCGTTGCGAGGCTGCCTTCTGAAAGGCGCCCCGAGGCAGAGCCGGGCAGCACGCTGTCGAGCAGCACGATGCGCCATCCGGCGATATCCCGATGCCCGCAGAACTGGAACGCGGGATGGCCGTGCAGTGCTTCGCGCAGCAGGGCGGGCTCGTCATGGTTTCCGGGCAGCACCAGCACCGGGCGATCCAGTGCCGCGAAGGTTTCGCGGAAGTGGCGATAGCCCGCAGAGTCATCCTGGACGATATCCCCGGTGACGAGCAGCGCGTCGGCGGCCTCGATGTGCGGCGCCGCATGCGCCAGCACGGCGCGCAGCGCCGGAAGCGTCGCGACGCCCCGCAGCGCGGCCGACTCCTCGCCGAAGAGGTGGGTGTCGGTGATCTGCACCAGACGGATCGGATTCATTGCGCGCGGCCTGAGCTTCGGGTGTTCGGATCCTAGCAAGCAGGGCTCCGCAACCGAAGTGAACTGGGTCATGGCGGCGTGGTGCCCGGCGCCCTTATGTCGCGCCCGGCCACGCGGTTGTGCGGGGGCGATGCCCGCGGCGCCCCGGCGTGTGCCGTACAGGCACAAAAAAGCCCGCAACGCCGGGTGGCGTTGCGGGCCGAGTGCTCGATGCGACGCTGCCTCAGTAGCGGTAGGCGTCGGGCTTGTAGGGGCCCTGCGTCGTCACGCCGATGTAGCGTGCCTGCTGGTCCGTGAGCTGCGTCAGCTGCGCGCTGAGCTTCGCGAGCTGCAGCCGGGCGACCTTCTCGTCGAGATGCTTGGGCAGCACGTAGACGCCGACCGGATACTTCTCGGGGTTGCCCCACAGTTCGATCTGCGCGATCGTCTGGTTGGCGAACGAGGAAGACATGACATAGCTCGGGTGGCCGGTGCCGCAGCCGAGGTTGACCAGGCGACCCTCGGCCAGCAGCGTGATGCGCTTGCCGTCAGGGAAGATGATGTGGTCGACCTGCGGCTTGATGTTGTCCCACGTGTACTGCTTCAGCGAGGCGCAGTCGATCTCGTTGTCGAAGTGCCCGATGTTGCAGACGATGGCCTGGTCCTTCATCGCCCTCATGTGGTCGTGGGTGATGACGTGGTAGTTGCCCGTGGCGGTGACGAAGATGTCCGCCTTGTCGGCCGCATAGTCCATCGTGACGACCCGGTAGCCTTCCATCGCCGCCTGCAGTGCGCAGATCGGGTCGATCTCGGTCACCCAGACCTGGGCCGACAGTGCACGCAGCGCCTGCGCGGAGCCCTTGCCCACGTCGCCGTAGCCGCAGACGACGGCGACCTTGCCGGCGATCATGACGTCGGTGGCACGCTTGATGGCGTCGACCAGCGACTCACGGCAGCCGTACAGGTTGTCGAACTTCGACTTGGTGACCGCATCGTTCACGTTGATGGCGGGGAAGGCGAGCTTGCCTTCGCGGGCCATTTCGTAGAGGCGCTTCACGCCGGTGGTCGTCTCTTCGGTGACGCCGCGGATGTGCTGGATGCGCGTCGAGTACCACTTCGGGTCGCGCTTCAGGGTGTCCTTGATCGAGGCGAACAGGAATTCCTCTTCCTCGCTGCCCGGATGCGCCAGCACGGCGAGGTCGGTCTCGGCCTTGGTGCCGAGATGCAGCAGCAGCGTGGCGTCGCCGCCGTCATCCAGGATCATGTTCGAGTAGCCGTTGTCCGGCCATTCGAAGATGCGGTGCGTGAAATCCCAGTATTCGCGCAGCGATTCGCCCTTGTAGGCGAACACCGGCGTGCCGGTCACGGCGATGGCCGCGGCGGAATGGTCCTGGGTCGAGAAGATGTTGCACGATGCCCAGCGCACCTGGGCGCCGAGCGCCTGCAGCGTCTCGATGAGCACGGCCGTCTGGATGGTCATGTGCAGCGAGCCGGTGATGCGCGCGCCGCGCAGCGGCTGGGTGGGGGCGAATTCCTCGCGGATGGCCATCAGGCCCGGCATTTCCGTTTCGGCAATGCGCATTTCCTTGCGGCCCCAGTCCGCGAGGGAGAGGTCGGCGACGTGGAAGTCGGCCTTGGGGGGGGTCTTGGTCTGCAGTACGGCGTTCATTCAGCGGTCTCCGTTAATCTTGATGGAAGGTTAACGGGCGCCGTTGCTCCTGTGAGCCGCCTCGCGAGCCTGGCATCGGCGGGTCCGATGCTGCAGCGCCCCTCGCTTGGCGGGTTTTTGCGGGCCTCATGGCCCGCGAAACCTCTGGTGCCGGGCCGCGGAGGCCCGGCGATCTGATTCAGCCCTTGCGGGATTTCTTTCCGGCCTTGCCGGTCTTGCTGGCCGGCCGTCCGGCGTCGGCGGCCAGTGCCGCAGCACGGTCCGTCCGCTCCCACGTGAAGTCCTTGTCCTCGCGGCCGAAGTGACCATACGCGGCCGTCTTGCGGTAGATCGGGCGCAGCAGGTCGAGCATCTCGCGCAGGCCGTAGGGCGTGAGGTCGAAATGCTTGCGCACCAGGGCCGTCAGATGTTCGCGGGACAGGGTGCCGGTGCCGAAGGTCTCGACCATGATGGAGGTCGGTTCGGCCACGCCGATGGCGTAGGAGACCTGCACTTCGCAGCGCTCGGCCAGGCCGGCGGCCACGATGTTCTTGGCCACGTAGCGCGCGGCGTAGGCGGCCGAGCGGTCGACCTTGGAGGGATCCTTGCCCGAGAACGCACCGCCGCCATGCCGGGCGAAGCCGCCATAGGTGTCGACGATGATCTTGCGGCCGGTCAGGCCGCAATCGCCGACCGGACCGCCGATGACGAAGCGCCCGGTGGGATTGATGTGGAACTTGGTGCCCGCGTGCAGCCACTTGGCGGGCAGTACGGGCAGCAGGATTTCTTCCATCACGGCTTCGCGCAGGGCGCGGGTGGAAATGTCGTCGCTGTGCTGGGTCGAGAGCACCACGGCCTCGATGGCCACCGGCTTGTCGTTTTCGTAGCGCAGCGTGACCTGGCTCTTGGCGTCGGGCCGCAGCCAGGGCAGGGTGCCCTTCTTGCGGACCAGCGCCTGCCTCTGCACCAGCCGGTGCGACAGGGTGATGGCGGCAGGCATCAGCACGTCGGTTTCGTTGGTGGCGTAGCCGAACATGAGGCCCTGGTCGCCGGCGCCCTGGGCTTTTTCCTTCTTGCGGTCGACGCCCTGGGCGATGTCGGCGGACTGCTTGCCGATGACGTTGAGCACGCCGCAGGACGCGCCGTCGAAACCCATGTCCGAGGAGTTGTAGCCGATATCGAGCACGGTCTTGCGCACCAGGGCTTCGATGTCGACCCAGGCCGAGGTGGTGACTTCGCCGGCGACGATGGCGACGCCCGTCTTCACCAGGGTTTCGACCGCGACACGCGCGTGCTTGTCCTTGGCGAGGATGCCGTCGAGGATGGCGTCGGAGATCTGGTCGGCGACCTTGTCCGGATGGCCTTCGGAAACGGACTCGGACGTAAAGACGAAACTGTTCGACATGGCGCGTCAGGCTCCTGCGGGGTCTCCGGCAATTATAGCCCGTTACGTGCGCCGGCCGCATCCGCGTTTTGCGATCCAGTCACGGATTTGATTGAACGCCCGGGGAGCGTGTTGGACAATGCGCGACTTTTACGGGACCGGACAGCACTGCATGACCACTCGCCGCGAACTCGCGAACGCCATCCGCGCCCTCTCCATGGACGCGGTCCAGAAAGCGGCCTCGGGCCATCCGGGCGCGCCCATGGGCATGGCGGACATCGCCGAGGTCCTGTGGCGCGAAGCCATGGACCACAACCCCGGCAACCCGCTCTGGGTGGACCGCGACCGTTTCGTGCTGTCGAACGGCCACGCCTCGATGCTGCTGTATTCGGTGCTGCATCTGACCGGTTACCCGGTCTCGCTGGATGAGCTGCGCAATTTCCGCCAGCTCGGCGCGCGCACCGCGGGCCATCCCGAACACGAACCCGCGATGGGCGTCGAGACCACGACGGGTCCGCTGGGGCAGGGGTTCGCCACGGCCGTGGGCATGGCGCTTGCCGAAAAGATGCTGGCCGCCCATTTCAACCAGCCGGGTCACGACATCGTCGACCATCACACCTACGTGTTCCTGGGCGACGGCTGCATGATGGAGGGCATCTCGCACGAGGCCGCCTCGCTGGCCGGCACGCTGGGCCTCGGCAAACTGGTCTGCCTGTACGACGACAACGGCATCTCGATCGACGGCAACGTCGCCGGCTGGATGGCGGACGACACGCCCAGGCGCTTTTCCGCCTATGGCTGGCAGGTCATCAAGGATGTCGACGGCCACGATGGCGAGGCTGTCGCGAAGGCGCTCAAGCGGGCCAAGGCCAACCGCACGCAGCCCACGCTGATCTGCTGCCGCACCGTGATCGGCTGGGGGGCGCCCACCAAGCAGGGCACCAAGGCGACCCATGGCGAACCGCTCGGCGCCGACGAGATCGCCGCGACCCGCAAGGCTCTCGGCTGGGCGCACGAGCCCTTCGTCATCCCGGAGGACATCCGCGCAGCCTGGAACCAGCGTGAGCGGGGCGCGCGGGCCGAGAAAGCCTGGAAGCGCCGCCTCGGTCGCTATCGCAAGGCGTTCCCGGCGCTGGCCGCCGAGTTCGAGCGGCGCATGCACGGGGTGCTGCCGGCCGCCTGGCCCGCCCTCAAGCGTGAGGCGATGCAGGCCGCCAGCGCGCTGACCTCGCCCCAGGCGACTCGCGCCTCCTCGCAGTCCGTGCTCAACGTGATCGGGCCCGGGATGCCGGAACTGATCGGGGGTTCTGCGGACCTCACCGGCTCCGTGAACACCTTCCGGAAGGACTCGCGCGCGGTGGTGCCGGGGGATGCCTCGGGCAACTACGTGTACTACGGAGTGCGCGAATTCGCGATGACCGCGATGATGAACGGCATGGCCCTGCATGGAGGCCTCGTGCCTTATGCCGGTACCTTCCTCGTCTTCTCCGACTACGCGCGCAACGCGGTGCGCCTCGCGGCGCTCATGCACCAGCGCGTACTGCTGGTCTACACCCACGATTCGATCGGGCTCGGCGAGGATGGGCCCACGCACCAGCCTGTCGAGCATCTGGCTTCCCTGCGCGTCATGCCCAACCTCAGTCTCTGGCGCCCCTGCGATGCCGCCGAGACGGCCGCGGCATGGGCGGCGGGGATCGATCGCACCAGTGGTCCGACCTGCCTCGTGCTCACCCGGCAGGCGCTGCCGCAGCAGTCGCGCACGCCCGCCCAGGTCGAGGCCATCGGCCGCGGGGGCTACGTGCTGATCGACGCCGAGGGCGGTGCGCCCGAGGCCATCGTGATCGCCACGGGTTCCGAGGTCGGGATCTGCGTCGAGGCCGTGCATGCGCTGAACGCGGCCGGGCGTCGGATACGCCTGGTGTCCATGCCCGCGGTGGACGTATTCGAGTCACAGGACGCGGCCTGGCGCGAGTCGGTGCTGCCGGCCGCCGTGACCCGCAGGGTCGCGGTCGAGGCCGCGGCTTCGCAGTCCTGGTGGCGCTATGTCGGCACCACGGGGCGGGTGATCGGCATCGACCGCTTCGGCGCGTCGGGCAAGGCCTCCGACCTCTGGGAACATTATGGAATGACGGCCGCGAACGTGACCCGTGCCGTCGAAGGACTGCTGGCGAACTGAGATAATCCGAGTTTACGGATTTCGAAACCCAAGGGGACAGAACATGGCGATCAAGGTGGGCATCAATGGCTACGGGCGTATCGGCCGCAACGTGCTGCGTGCGCTGTACGAAGCGGGCCGCACGGGCGACATTCAGGTGGTGGCCATCAACGATCTCGGCGATGCGAACACCAATGCGCACCTGACCCGCTTCGATACGGCGCACGGCCGCTTCCCGGGCAAGGTCGAGGTCGACGGTGACTCGATGGTAGTCAACGGCGATCGCATCCGGGTGCTCGCCGAGCGCAATCCCGCGAAGCTGCCCTGGGGCGCGCTCGGCGTGGATTACGTCCTGGAATGCACGGGCCTGTTTGCCAGCAAGGCCAAGGCCTCGCAGCACATCGAGGGCGGTGCACGCAAGGTCGTGATCTCGGCGCCGGGCGGCAACGATGTCGACGCGACGGTCGTCTACGGCGTCAACCACGACGTGCTGCGTGCTGCGCACACGGTCATCTCCAATGCCTCCTGCACGACCAACTGCCTCGCGCCGGTCGCCAAGGTGCTGCATGACAACGTCGGGATCGTCAGCGGGCTGATGACCACTATCCACGCCTACACGAACGACCAGGTCCTGACCGACGTCTACCACGAGGACCTGCGCCGCGCCCGCTCGGCGACGATGTCCATGATCCCGACCAAGACCGGCGCCGCCGCGGCCGTCGGCCTGGTGCTGCCGGCGCTCAAGGGCAAGTTCGACGGATTCGCGGTGCGCGTGCCGACCATCAACGTGTCGCTCGTCGACCTGACCTTCACCGCCGGCCGGGACACGACCGTCGAGGAGATCAACGCCCTCATGAAGGCC
>CAJACZ010000174.1 GCA_903938365.1 uncultured Pseudomonadota bacterium
AGGGTCTGCATGCCGTGCTGCTGGCCGGTCTGGATGGCCGAGTACATCTGCGCGATCTTGCCCTCGCGGATCAGGTTGCGGATCGCGGGGGTGCCGATCATGATCTCGTGCGCCGCGACACGGCCGCCGCTCTTGCGCTTGAGCAGCGACTGGGAGATCACGGCGCGCAGCGACTCGGAGAGCATCGCCCGCATCATCTCCTTCTCCGCCGCCGGGAACACATCGACGATGCGGTCGATCGTCTTGGCCGCCGAACTCGTGTGCAGTGTGCCGAACACCAGGTGACCCGTCTCGGCGGCGGACAGCGCCAGACGGATGGTCTCCAGGTCGCGCATTTCTCCTACCAGGATGACGTCCGGGTCCTCGCGCAGCGCGGAACGCAGTGCCTCGCTGAAGCCCAGGGTGTCGCGGTGCACCTCGCGCTGGTTGATGAGGCAGCGCTTGCTCTCGTGCACGAACTCGATCGGGTCCTCGACGGTGAGGATATGGTCCGGCCGGTTCTCGTTGATATGGTTGATCATGCTGGCGAGCGTCGTGGACTTGCCCGAACCGGTCGGTCCGGTCACCAGCACGAGGCCACGGGCCAGCCCGCAGATGTCGCGGAAGATCTTGGGTGCGTTCAGCTCCTCCAGCGTCATGACGGCGGAAGGGATGGTGCGGAACACCGCGCCGGCGCCCCGGTTCTGGTTGAACGCGTTGACGCGGAAGCGCGCAAGCTGCGGGATCTCGAAGGAGAAGTCCGTCTCGAAGAACTCTTCGTAGGCCTTGCGCTGCTTGTCGTTCATCATGTCGTACACCATGCTGTGCACGCTCTTGTGCGAGAGCGCAGGCATGTTGACGCGCTTGATCTCGCCATCGACGCGGATCATCGGCGGCATGCCCGCCGAGAGATGAAGGTCCGACGCCTTGTTCTTGACGGCGAATGCGAGCAGCTGGGCGATATCGACGGCCATGGACACTCCTGAAGGCGACAAAGAGGAGTATAGCCAAGGGGTTATGGGGTACCTATGTTAACTGCTCCGCAGAAAATCGCTGCCAATCTCGGAATTCTGCGATCCCGCATCGCGGCTGCCGAGTCGGGCTGCGGACGCCGCCCCGGCTCCGTGACCCTGCTGGCCGTCGGCAAGGGCCACCCGGTCGCCTGCCTCGAGACCGCGGCGCAGCTGGGCATGCGTGACTTCGGCGAGAACTACCTGCAGGAGGCACTCCCGAAGATCCAGCAGCTCGCGCCGCTGGGCCTGACCTGGCACTTCATCGGCCAGCTGCAGGCCAACAAGACGCGGGCGGTTGCCGAGAACTTCGACTGGGTCCACACGGTCGATCGGCTGCGTATCGCGCAGCGCCTCGCCACGCAGCGACCCGAGCACCTCCCCCCCCTGCAGGTCTGCGTCCAGGTGCACCTCGGCGGCGAGACCAGCAAGGGCGGCATCCTGCCCGGCGAGGTTCCCGGCTTCCTGCAGGAACTGTCCGGATTGCCGCGCCTGCAGATCCGCGGGCTGATGTGCCTGCCGCCGCCCGAGGAGGCCGCCGACGCGCAGCGCCGCTGGTTCGAGGAACTGCAGCGACTGGCGAGCGGGCTGCGGGGCAGGTTCCCGGGCCTCGACACGCTGTCGATGGGAATGAGTGGCGACCTGGAAGCCGCGATCGCCGCAGGCTCGACCCTCGTCCGGGTCGGCACGGCGCTGTTCGGACCACGCGGCACGGCAGCCGAACAGACCGGGGAATGACTACAATCCCGACATGCAACTATCGAAGGTAGCCTTCATCGGCGGCGGCCACATGGGTCGCGCACTGGTCGCCGCGCTGCTGCGTGCCGGCCTGCCGGCCACCCGCATCGCCATCGGCGAGCCGGACAGCGGACAGCGTCAGGCCCTGCAGCGCCTGTTCCCGGACGTCCACGTCACCGCCGACAATGCGCAAGCCGCGGCCGACGCCGAGGTCGTCGTGCTGGCCGTCAAGCCGCAGGAGATGTCGGCGGTGATCCGCCCGCTGCGGACCGCGCTGCTGGCGCGATGCCCGGTGGTGCTCTCCGTGGCGGCCGGGTTGCGCGTCGCGGACCTCGAGGCGTTCTGCGGACCCGGCGTGCCCATCGTCCGGGCCATGCCGAACCGCGCCGCGCTGGTGGGTGCCGGCGCAACCGGTCTCTATGCTGCGCCGCAGGTGACGCCCGGGCAGCGCGCCCGCGCCGCCGAGGTCATGCACGCGGCCGGAACGGTCGTGTGGGTCGAGGACGAACAACTGATGGACGCGGTCACCGCCGTCTCGGGCAGCGGCCCGGCGTACTTCTTCCTGCTCGCCGAAGCGCTGGCCGAGGCGGGCATCGCACAGGGCCTGCCCAGGCCCGCGGCCGAACGGCTGGCTGCGGCCACGCTCCACGGCGCGGGACTCATGGTCGCTGCTGAAGACGCCGATGTGGTCCGGATGCGCGCCGAGGTCACCTCGAAGGGAGGCACGACCGAAGCGGCGGTGCGCGCCCTCGAGGCCGCCGGGTTCAGGGATACGCTGCGCGCCGCGGTGGATGCCGCCACGCAGCGCGGTCGCGAACTCGCAGAACAGTTCGGCAACAAGAACACCTGACGGAGCCCTGCCCAGGCATGCAAGACGCCCTCGTATTCCTCGTCGACACTTTCTTTTCGCTGCTGTTCTTCGTGTTCCTGCTGCGGCTCGTGCTGCAGTGGGCGCGAGCGGACTTCCGCAATCCGCTGGCCCAGGCCATCGTGCGGCTCACCAACTGGCTGATCCTGCCGCTGCGGCGCGGACTCCCGCCGATCGGGCGCGTCGATACCGCTTCGGTGGCGGCGGTGCTGGCCGTGGCGCTGGCGCAGGTGGCGGCGCTGTACCTGGCACGCGGCCTCGGCTTCCCGGACACGCTGCCGTGGCTGCAGCAGGGCGCGCTCGAACTGATCCGCGGCATCCTGTGGCTTTATTTCTGGTCCATCTTCGTCTACTCACTGCTGTCGATGATTGCGCCCGGGACCTATTCGCCGATCCAGGGCGTGCTGCAGTCGATCTGCGAGCCGGTGCTGCGTCCGATTCGCCGCACCGTGCCGCCGCTCGCCGGGCTGGACCTGTCGCCCCTTTGGGCAGTCATCCTGATCCAGCTGCTGCTGATCCTCGTGCGCTAGCGTCGCCGGGTGGCGAATGGCGAGTGGCGAGTGGCTGAAACATCGGGTTTTCAGTCTCCGCATGCCAGGTGGCTTCTTCAGAGCCTAGAAAAAAAGGCATTTCGCGCCAAGGCGGAATTGAAAAACCGCTTGCACCGGTCAAATCATGTGTTATGTTCCCTCGCGATTCGACCGGCGCGGAGCGTCGCGCATATCTCTCTAATTCGAGGAGTGTCTGAAAATGGCGAAAAAAGGTGGCCCGCCGACGAAGTCGGAAATCCTGAACCAGATCGCGAAGGAGACCGAACTCTCCCGCAAGCAAGTCTCTGCCGTCCTGGACGCGCAGAACGCGATGATCAAGAAGAGCCTGCGCGCCCACGGTCTGTTCACGCTGCCGGGCCTGCTGAAGCTCAAGGTCGTCAAGAAGCCTGCCACCAAGGCGCGTGAGGGCGTGAACCCCTTCACCGGCGACAAGATGACGTTCAAGGCCAAGCCGGCCTCGAAGAAGGTCCGGGCGATGCCGCTCAAGAACCTCAAGACCATGGTCAACTGAGACCCTCCGCGGTGCGGTCCCGTCACCGGCCAAAAGCCGGGGACAGGACCGTCAGCACCGCAGGCTTGATCTCGAAGGCCCGGAGCATGCTCCGGGCCTTTTTCATTGGGTCAGGGCCGCTGCGGCCTGCTGCCACCCTCGGCCCGCCGCTGCCGCCGCTCCTGCATGCGCGCACGCCGCTCGGCCTGCTGGGCCGCCATCTTGACGCGCTGCTCGGGCGTCAGCACCTGCCAGACCTGGGCGCGCTGCTGCGCCGCGTCCTGCACCATCCGCGCCGTGAACTCACCCGCCCGGCGGCTGCCCTCCGCCACCACGGAAGCGTACGTCGGATCGTCGGGCTGGACCCTGCGCAGGCGCTCCGAGTTGCCCCGCAGATCCCGCCGCAGCTGCTGCATCGCGGGCCGATTGGCTTCCTGGATGCCCTTGATCCGCTGCTGCTGGTCGGCCGACAGGCCGAGTTCCGCGG
>CAJACZ010000175.1 GCA_903938365.1 uncultured Pseudomonadota bacterium
GCTCGGGCGTGATCTTGGCGGTACGCAGGCGCAGCCGCCCGTCATCCCCGACCAGGAACGCGACGATCGACGGCTTCGCAGCGGCTGCCCCGCCGGTCTCAGCCTGGGCGCAGACCCGCGCAGAACCCGCAATCCATACGCCCGTCGCCCGCGCCAGCGAGCCGACGAGATCGAGCAGCTGCGCTTCAGTGGGCGCCTCTACGCCGGAGGAGGCCTGCGGCAGCAGCACCAGCACAGGCCCTGCCTCGAGTTGCGTGCGGCACGCGGCATCGCGGGCCACCGCCAGCACGGCCTGCAGTTCGAGCAGCGAATCGAAGCAGCTCCAGTCGCGCTGCGACAGAACGAGTGTGGTCATGAGTTCTCCTTCCCCTGCGCTGCGACGCGCGCCACCTCGAGGCCGCGCATGATTTCAGCATGGCGAGCGCGCGGCAGGTGGTAGCTGGAATAGAAGCCGAGCGCCACGAGGCCGGCGAGCGCGGTCAGGCTGAAGGCCGCGAAACCCAGATGGGTGAGCGACTCGGGATCGACCGTGCTGCCCTTCTGGCCCACCGGCAGCGCTACCCACTGGACCACGATTCCCGCGGCGAGCTTGCCGATGCTGGAGGCGAGCTTGTTGCCGAGCGGCAGGAACGCCAGCAACATCCCGGTGCGCGACTCGCCCTTCACGTAGGCGTACTCGTCCGCGGTCTCGGCAAACATGACCAGCGAGCAGGCCATGATCAGTCCGGTGCCAGCGCCCACCGTCACGTTCGCGGCATACAGCAGCTGCACCAGCAGCGGATCGCCGTTCTCCGGCATCAGGCCGAGCAGCCGCAGCGCCGGCGGCAGCACGTAGCCGAGCAGCATCAGCGAGACGCCACCGATGTAGAGGAACTTGGGCTCAATACGGCCGACGGCAAAACGCGTGCAGATGGCGGCGGCGAAGGTGGCGATCTGCACGCTCATCAGCCAGGCGCCGGTCTGCGCGGTCGAGAGCTCCCAGAAGTAGGTGCCGAGGTGCAGGTTGAGCGCCCGGAAGTAGGAACCCATGACGCCGGCGAACAGCAGGCCGAGGAACAGGGCACGGAAGTTCGGCAGGTCCATCAGGGCGCGCCAGGTCGCCTTCAGCGAGCCGCTCACCGAAAACGCCCGCGGCTGCGCGGACAGACGCTCGCGTTCGAAAGCGAGGATGGGGCGCTGGGTGCCCGCGGCGCCGATCAGCGCGCAGAGCATGATCACGCCGGCCACCAGCAACGCGAAGCGCGGGTAGTTGTCGGGGTTCTCCTGGCCGCGCGCGAAAGTCTCGCTGGGCAGGAAGGCGAACTTGAAGATCAGCCAGGTGAGCACGAGATTGATGCCCGCGGTGACCACCTGGCGCCAGATCCCGAGTTCGGCGCGCTGCGTGGCCTTGTCGGTCATTTCCGCGGCGACGGCGGCCGCGGGCACCGCATAGAAGGAACCGACGATGCGCACCAGCACGCAGAGACTCAGCAGCCACAGGAACAGGCCGGTCTGGCCGAGGCCCGCGGGTGCCGAAAACAGCAGGAAGACGAAGATGCCCGTGGGCACGATCGACAGGTACATCAGGGTGTGGCGACGGCCGAAGCGGCCGCGGAAACTGTCGGAATAGCTGCCGATCAGCGGATCGATGAAGGCGTCCGCGAGGATGGCGATGGCCACGGCGAGGCCGGCCAGGCTGCCGGCGAGCCCCAGCACCTGCGCGTAATAGAAGATCAGGAAGATCTCGTAGATCTGGAACTTGGTGGACTCGACCACCGCAGTGAAGCCGAACCACACACGGGCGGGAACCGACAACGTGCGTTCCTGGAACTGCGTGGTGGCTTGCTGCATTCCATCCCCCGAAATACTGGCCCGAGTGTACCGCCATTCCCCGCAGCCTCGGTTAGGATCGTCTCACTGGCTGAAATGAGGATGCAGATGAACAAGATCCCGGCGAATCAGGCGGAGCATCCGATGATGGCGCGCCGCTCGCACGACGATGCTGCGCGACAGCGCGCCGTCCGGACACTGCGCCAGCGACTGCTGCCGAAGCTGGCCTTCGGCAGCCGCGAGATGTACTACCGCTCGGTCGAGCCCGGCATGCGCGAGCGCCACGACGGCCGCGTGGTCGAGGACTTCCGCGAGATCCGCCGCGCGATGATGGAGCTGCCCTACGTGCGCTTCCAGCTCGGCACCCACCGGGTGATCCAGGAGCTGATGTACGAAACCCTGGTCGACACCGTGCAGCCGCAGCTCGAGGAACTCGCCGACAAGGCGCGCAGCCTGCCGCGGGGCCTCGGCTCGCTGCGGCTCGACCCGGCGCTGAAGGTGCCGCGCTACGTCACCGCCGTCGACATCCACTGCCAGCCGGGCGGCTACGCCCACGAGGCCTTCCCGGGCGACGTGGCCGCGGGCGCGATCTACGACCGCTCGATCAACATGTACCAGTCGGGTGCGGGCGGCATGACCGAGTACATGGGGCGCGCCGTCATCCAGTACCTCGACAAGGTATGGCCGGATTTCAAGCCCCGTCGCATCCTCGACCTGGGCTGCACCATCGGCCACAGCACCCTGGCCTATGTGCGCCGCTTCCCCGAGGCCGAGGTCCATGCCCTGGATGTTTCGGCACCGCTGCTGCGCTATGCGCACGCGCGAGCCGAGGCGCTCGGCTTCCCCGTGCACTTCTCGCAGCAGAACGCCGAGCACACGGATTTCCCGGACGGGCACTTCGACCTCGTCGTCTCGCACATCCTCGCGCACGAGACGGCCAGCCAGGCCTGGCCGGCGATCCTCGCGGAGTCGCGGCGTCTGCTCGCGCCGGGTGGCCTCACGGTGCACATCGACCTGCCGCAGCTCGACGAGATCGATCCCTATCGTCGCTTCATCTACACGAACGAGACCCAGTTCAACAACGAGCCGTTCTGGACTGCCTACCGGCAGATGGACCTGCACCGGCTGATGATCGAGGCGGGTTTCGCCGCGGACGAGGTCTTCCGCGACTTCACGGCGGTGATGGCCGGTCGGGACGCGCAGAAGAGCAGCGACGCGGTGGCGCATTCACGCCAGCTCGGCCATGGTGCACCGCCCGGGTCGGGGCTCGGCTTCGCGATGCTCGTGGGCACCCGTTCCGCCGCGGAGGTCGCATGAGCAGCACGCCGCCGAAACAGCCCCCGTCGATGCCCCGCGCCGCGCGTGGCCCCCGGCCCGATTTCTTCGAGGACGGCTCCAGCGACACGCTGCTGTCGATGAACATCGCCCTGCTGACCGAGCTGATGGCCACCCGCGAGCGGCTCGACACCCTGGAACGCCTGGTGGCGAGCAAGGGACTGGTGCAGCGCGAGGAGATCGACACGTTCGAGCCGGACGCGGCGGCCGAGGTCGAGCGCGAGCAGCTGCGCGAGACGATGTCGCGGCACGTGTTCTACCTGCTCCTGCAGGAGGCCGAGCGCGCTGAGCGCATCCGGCCTCCCGAGGCCGTCTAGCCGAGCGTCTTCGCCGGATCGCGGAACGCCTCGGGGTGCAGCCGCCGGGCGAGGCGCAGGAACCCGTCGGGCATCCCGTCGAGCGTGGCCACTTTGCGTCCTGAGCAGCGCGCCACGCTGGTTCCGGGGCGGTCGCCCATCTCGAAGCGCGGCGACCAGTCGTTGTAATCGTTGAAATGCTCGACGGCCGGCACGAATTGCACGGCCGGATCGCGCAATGCGGCAAGCGGGCACACGTAACTGTACATGTCGTGCACTTTCATCTTGCGCCCGGTGGCCAGCACGTCGGCGATCACCCAGGATTCCTCGTGCAGCCACGCGTCGGCGCCCTGGACTTCCACCGGCGAGGTGACGTGGCGCCGCTCGAGGCGCATGCCGGGCATCTCGGGCTCGACCACCACGCCTTCGCCGTACGAATACACCGAGACGGCCGGCCGCGGCGCCGGGTAGTTGAAGCGCACCGTCCGGCCGGTGACCGGGTTCGCCCAGTTCTCGACCAGTTCGCCGCTGGCGAGGTCGGTGAAGTAGAGGCTGGAAGCGGTGACGACTTCATAGCGCTCGCCGCCGAGATCGCGGCAGCGGTGCATCGAGCCGACGTTCATGTCGAAGAACGGGGTCATGACGTTGTCGACGATGCCGTAGCGCCGGCCCTTCATCCACCAGAAGACCAGCCGGTCATCCCCGGCGTAGCGGATGCGCCGGTACACCCGGTGCAACTGCGCAGGATCCTCGACTGCCAGGGCTCCGCCGCGACGGGCGTGGGCGGTGACGGCGGTCCCGGCGAGGCCGGCAAGGAAAAGACGTCGGTCGATCATCTGCTGCACTCCTGCCGACGCGGTGGCGATCCGGCGTACATTAACCCGTCGGCACGCTTGCGTTTCAGCGCCGAAACTTCGATAACCAGCATCTGTCCCCTGCCACACCGGAGTAAGACATGGCCAAGACCCAGGATCGCAAGAAAGAGACCCTGAAGAAGCCGGCCAAGACGCTGACCGAGAAGCGCGCGGCCAAGGCCGTCAAGAAGGCGGAAAAGAAGCGCTGATCCGCCTGCCCCGGCTCCTGTCCGCGCGCGCGGACAGGGGTCAGGGCGCCTCGTAGGCGGCGATGTCATAGACCCCACTGCCCGCACGCAGCGGCTTGAGGTTGTTCTGGTATTCGTCGCTCTCGAAGAAGGCCTTCAGCTGCGCCATGTCGGGGAACCGCGAGAGCACCACGCTCTTGCCCCC
>CAJACZ010000176.1 GCA_903938365.1 uncultured Pseudomonadota bacterium
ATCCGCCACTGGGACGAGTTCGGCGACGTCGCCGACCACTGCACCGTCTGCCACAAGTGCGAATCGCCCTGCCCGGTCGACATCGACTTCGGCAACGTCTCGATGGCCATGCGCGACCTGCTGCGGCGCATGGGCAAGAAGCGCTTCAACCCGGGCACCGCGGCCTCGATGCTGTTCCTCAACGCCACGCAGCCCGAGACCATCAAGCTCGCGCGCAAGGTGATGATCGACTGGGGCTACAAGGCGCAGCGCATCGGCCACCAGGCCCTCAAGACCTTCTCGAAGGCCCAGGTGAAGGCGCCCCCGGCCACCACCGGCAAGGCACCGATCCGCGAACAGGTCGTGCACTTCGTGAACCGCCGCATGCCCGCGGGCCTGCCCAAGAAGACCGCCCGCGCGCTGCTCGACATCGAGGACCGCGACTACGTGCCCGTGATCCGCGACCCGGTGAAGACCGCCGCGGACGCCGAGGCGGTGTTCTACTTCCCGGGCTGCGGCTCGGAGCGCCTGTTCTCGCAGGTGGGCCTCGCCACGCAGGCGATGCTCTGGCACGTGGGCGTGCAGACCGTGCTGCCGCCCGGCTACCTGTGCTGCGGCTACCCGCAGCGCGGCTCCGGCGACTTCGACAAGGCGCAGAAGCTCATCACCGACAACCGCGTGCTGTTCCACCGCGTCGCCAACACGCTCAACTACCTCGACATCAAGACCATCGTCGTGAGCTGCGGCACCTGCTACGACCAGCTGCAGGGCTACGAGTTCGACAAGATCTTCCCCGGCTCGCGCATCATGGACATCCATGAATACCTCATGGAAAAGGGCGTCCGGCTCGAAGGCGTGACCGGCACGCGCTACGTGTACCACGACCCCTGCCACTCGCCGATGAAGAGCCACGAGCCGCTCAAGGTCGTGAACCAGCTCATGAACGCCGAGGCCAACGGCCGCATCGTCAACAACGAGCGCTGCTGCGGCGAGTCGGGCACCTTCGCCATCGCACGACCGGATATCTCGACGCAGGTCCGCTTCCGCAAGGCCGAGGAAATGCAGAAGGGCGCGGCCAAGCTGCGCGCCGACGGCTTCCAGGGCGACATCAAGGTCCTCACCTCGTGCCCGTCCTGCCTGCAGGGCCTCAAGCGCTACGAGGACGAGACCGAACTCGACGCCGACTACATCGTCGTCGAGGTCGCCAAACACCTGCTGGGCGAGACCTGGATGAAGGACTACGTCGCGCGCGCCAACGCCGGCGGCATCGAGCGCGTGCTGGTCTAGCCGAGCTTTGCCCGGGCCTTGGCCAGCAGCGTCTCGATCTCGGTGCGGCGGCCACGGTCCGCCAGTTCGCGGCTCGGGCGCGGCGGGGCGAGCAGGGCTTTCTCGAGATGGACGATGGCCTCGGCGTAGCGGCCCTCCCCGAACAGGAAGTCCGCATAGAAATAGTTCGGGTCGAGGCCGATCGGGTTGACCTTCAGCGCCGCCTCGAGCATCTGCTTCGCCTTCTTGTGATCGCCAAAGCCCAGCGGGAAGCCCGGCACCTTGTAGTACAGCGTGCCCAGACTCGTGTACGCCGACCCCTCGAGGGCGTTCGCGTCGATCTTCAGCGCGGCCTCGAGCGCAGAGCGGGCGCGCTTGGCGAGGCCGAGCGCACCGAGGCCGCCCTCCACGCCCGCCTGCGTCGACAGCACGATACCCTGCCAGACCAGCGGTTCGGCGCGACCGGGGTTCGCCTTCACGAAGGCTTCCGCGCGCTGCGCCAGCACCTCGAACTCGGCTTCCTTGCGATCCTCGCTCATCGCCACGTAGTTGGCTCTGGCCCAGGCCTGCTGGATGGCCAGCAGTTCGGTGTCGTGCGCCGCCGAAGCCGGGCCGGGGGCCGCGCCGGCGACCGGTGCAAGCAGACTGAGCGAGGCCAGCAGCAGGCCGACGAATGCATGGCGGGTCGTGGTGATCATGGTGTCTCTCCAGCAGCGGGTGACTTGGGAGCCGCGTAGCGGCGGATGATCGGCAACTGCTTGCGCAGCGCGCCGTCGACGAGGCGCGGCAGCACGGCGTTGACGCGCGCAAAAAGCTTTTCGGGCCAGCCGACGACCGAGAACGAATTGCCCTGGCCGAGCACCGCGCACAGCGCGGCGCCCACCACTGCGGGATCGTCCATCGCCACGCCGAGCTCCGCATTCATGCGCTCGACCTCGGGGCTGTTGATGCGGGTGCGGGTCGCGCGGGGCGCGAGGCAGTGCACGCGCACGCCCGTGTCGGCCAGCTCGCGGCCCAGCGCCTCGCTGAAGCCGCGCATCGCGAACTTCGTCGCGGAATACACCGCGTAGCCCGGGAAGCCGATGCTGCCGAACACCGAACCCATGTTGACGATGTGGGCCGCGGGCAGCGAGCGCAGGTGCGGCAGCAGTTCGCGGCACAGCTGGATCGGCGCCTGCACGTTCACGGCGAAGGACAGGTCGACCTGCGCGGCGGTCTGGTCCTGCAGCAGGCCGAACGGGTTGATGCCGGCGTTGTTGACCAGCACGTCGATGCCGCCGCGCCAGGACGCCGCCTGCTGCACGAGCCGGGCACGATCCGCCGCGAGGGTGAGATCGCCCGCGAAGCTGCCGAGGCGGTCCCCGGCGCTGCGGAACTGCCCGGCAGCCGCGGCCAGCCCGGAGGGATCACGATCCGCCAACAGGACCGCGGCCCCGCGCTCCAGCAGCGCAGCGGCAATGGCCATGCCGATGCCGCCGGCGCCGCCGGTGACCAGCACACGATGGGTCGCGAGGCTCATGCGGCCACCCGGTCGAGGCTGCGGAACACGTTGCCGTACAGCCAGTACATGGCGCGCGCGCACTGCAGGATGGCCTCGCGATCCG
>CAJACZ010000177.1 GCA_903938365.1 uncultured Pseudomonadota bacterium
ACTCGAGGACATCGCCGCACTCGAATCCCTCGGCGAGGAACCGCGGGGCCTGCGCCTTGCTCTGCAGCGCCTGCACGCGCGTCCGCCACAACGCATGCACCTGCGCCTGCTGCAGAGCTGCGAACCGATCCCGCTCTCCGACCTGCTGCCGGTGCTGGAGAACGTCGGCCTGCGCGTGATCGCGGAGCGGCCCTATGCGCTCCGCCCCGAGGGTGCGGTCGGAGTCGCGTCGGTCCAGGACCTGGAATTCGAGCACCCGGCCGGCGCGCTCGCATCGCCCGCGACCGTGGAGGCACGCTTCGCCGAGGCATTCGCCAGCGTCTGGCGCGGCGCGCTCGACAACGACGGCTTCAACCGCCTGCTGCTGCTGACCGGACTGGACGCCGCGTCCATCGAAGTGCTGCGGGCCTGCTGCCGCTACCTGCTGCAGACCGGGATCCCGTTCAGCCAGAGCTACATGGAGCGCACGCTCGCGGCCCACCCGGGGTTCGCGGCCGGTCTCTTCACGCTGTTCGATGCGCGCCTGTCACCGGGCCCGCACGCGCGGCCGCGCGCCGCGCGCGAGGCACGGCTCGCCGCGGCCCTGCGCGCGCAGCTCGATGCCGTTTCGAGCGCGGACGAAGACCGCATACTGCGCGGCTTCCTCGCCGTGGTGGAAGCCACGCTGCGCAGCAACTTCCACCAGCGGCTCGGCCGCCGCGACGAGCGGAGCGCACTGGCGCTGAAGCTCGACCCGCAGCGCATTCCGCACCTGCCGCTGCCGCGGCCGCGCTTCGAGATCTTCGTCCACTCGCCCAGGGTCGAGGGCGTGCACCTGAGGATGGCTCGCGTCGCGCGCGGCGGCATCCGCTGGTCCGACCGGCGCGAGGATTTCCGCACCGAGGTGCTCGGCCTGATGAAGGCGCAGCACGTCAAGAACACGCTGATCGTCCCGTCGGGCGCGAAGGGCGGCTTCGTGCCGCGCCGTCTGCCCGCCCAGGGCTCGCGCGAGGACCTGCAGCGCGAAGGCATCGCCGCCTACCAGACCTTCATCCACGCCCTGCTCGACGTCACCGACAACCTGGCGGGCAGCAAGGTGCTGCCGCCGCCCGCGACGCATCGACGCGATGCCGACGACCCGTACCTCGTAGTGGCCGCCGACAAGGGCACGGCGAGCTTCTCGGACATCGCCAACGCCATCGCCGTCGAGCGCGGCTTCTGGCTGGGCGATGCCTTCGCCTCGGGCGGCTCGGCAGGCTACGACCACAAGAAAATGGGCATCACGGCGCGCGGCGCATGGGAGTGCGTGAAGCGGCATTTCCGCGAACTCGGGCTCGACACTCAGGAGCAGGCCTTCACCGCCGCAGGCATCGGCGACATGTCGGGCGACGTATTCGGCAACGGCATGCTGCTGTCGGCGCACACGCGCCTGGTCGCCGCATTCAACCACCAGCACGTGTTCCTCGACCCGGAGCCCGACGCGGCGCGCAGCTTCGCCGAGCGGCGCCGACTCTTCGACCTGCCCCGCTCGGGCTGGAACGACTACGACACGCGGACCCTCTCGCGCGGCGGCGGCGTGTTCCCGCGCACGGCCAAGGTGATTCCCCTCGCGCCGGAATGCCGGCAGCTCCTCGGGATCGACGCCACCGAGGCCGCGCCGAACGAGGTCATCCGCGCCATCCTGCGGCTGCCCGTCGACCTGCTGTGGAACGGGGGCATCGGCACCTACGTGAAGGCCGGCACGGAGCCCCAGTCGGCGGCCGGCGACCGTGGCAACGACGCCGTACGGGTGGACGGCCGCGAGTTGCGGGCGCGCGTCGTGGGCGAAGGCGGCAACCTGGGTTTCACGCAACTGGGCCGCGTCGAATACGCGCTGCACGGCGGACGGATCAACACCGACTTCATCGACAACTCGGCCGGCGTCAACACCTCGGACCTCGAGGTCAACCTCAAGATCCTGACCACGACGATCGAGGCTCGCGGTGGACTGCGACGCCGCGATCGCGACCGGCTGCTCGCCGGACTGACCGGGGACATCGCCGCGCTGGTGTTGCGCAACAACTACCTGCAGGGACAGGCCCTCTCGGGGCTGCAGCGCGACGCGCTGCAACGCCTGCCGGAGATGCAGCACCTGATGCGCACGCTGGAGCGCGCCGGAGAACTGGACCGCAGCGTGGAGTACCTCCCGCAGGACGCAGTGCTCGACGAGCGGCGCAAACAGGGCCACGGGCTGACCCGCCCCGAGCTCGCGGTACTGCTCTCGTACTCGAAGATCTCGCTCAAGCACGCACTGATCGCCTCCGATGCGCCGGAGGACCCTTACCTGTCGCGGGAACTCGAGCGCTACTTCCCCCCGGTGCTGAGGCGCCGGTTCGCAGGCGACATTCCGCAACATCCGCTGCGCCGCGAGATCGTCGTGACCGCCCTGACCAACAGCATCGTGAACCGGATGGGCCCCAGCTTCGTCACCCGCGCGCAGGAGGAAACCGGCGCCAGCGCGGCGGAAATCGCCCGTGCGTACACGATCGCCCGCGAGGTCTTCGACATGCGGCGCTGCTGGGAGTCGATCGAGGCGCTCGACAACCGCGTTCCCGCGGCCGTCCAGTACGGGATGCATTCGGACACCGCGCGACTGCTGCGCCACGCCACCTACTGGCTGCTGCGCCATCGCCGCACGCGCCTCGGTGTCGAGGCCGGCGTCGCCGACTACGGGGACGCCATCACGGAACTGACGCAGCGTCTCCCCGCATTGCTGTCGGGCGGCGATCTGGGGCACTACTCGGTTCGCCGCGACGCACTCCTGCAGGAGGGGGTGCCGGCAGCGCTGGCCTCGCGCGTCGCGCTGGCGGACATGCTCGACGGCGCGCTGGACATCGCCGAACTGGCCCGGCAGCAGCGCATCCCGCTCGCGGACGCAGCCGCCGCCCATGTCGCCGTGGGCGAGAACCTCGGCCTGGACTGGCTCCGGCGCGCCATCGACTCGCTGCAGGTCGACGGCGCCTGGCAGGTGATCGCCCGCAACGAGTTGCGCGAGGCGGCGCGGCAGGCCCGGCGCGCCATCGCTCGCGAGGCGCTCGCGGGCAAGGGGCGCCGCACGGTCGCGCAGCGCCTGGCGGCCTGGGCCACTTCGCGGGCCACGGCGCTGGAGTCGTGGCAGCGCCTCCTGGCGGATCTCAGGGCGATGGACAAACCGGACTTCGCGACGCTGTCCGTGGGCGTTGCCGCAGCAAGGGAACTCGCGGGCTGACATGCGGCTGTCGCTCGCGGTCACGACCCACGAACGGCCCGAGGCGCTGGCGGCCGTCCTGCAGAGCGTGCTCGCCCAGCGGCGCGTACCGGACGAACTGATCGTGGCCGACGACGGCTCGGGGAGCGCGACCGGCGCGGTCATCGCGGACTGCGCCCGCCGGGCCGGGTTTCCGCTGCGGCACGTGCGGCAGGAGCACGAGGGCTTCCGCGCCAGCCGGCTGCGCAACCGCGCGATTGCAGCGGCCACGGGCGACTACATGGTGCTGATCGACGGCGACATGGTGCTGCATCGGGATTTCCTCGCCGACCACTGCCACCTCGCCCGACCGGGGTTCTACACCCAGGGGGTGCGCGTGATGCTCGACGAGGCTCGCTCGCGCGCGCTGGCCGCGGCGCCCCTGCAGCCTCCCGGTCCCGCATCGACCGGCGTCGGCGGGCTGCGGCGGCTCTACCTGCTGCGCGCCCGGGCACTGCAGCGGCCGCTGCGCAGCGTCGCGAACGGGTTCGTGTCGATCAAGGGCTGCAACCAGGGCTTCTGGCGCCGCGACCTGCTCGCAGTGAACGGCTACGACGAGGCGTTCATCGGCTGGGGCCCCGAGGACAAGGAACTCTGTGCGCGCCTGGTGCATTCCGGCGTGCGGCGGCAGACCCTGGTCGCAGGCGGCATCGCCTTCCACCTGCATCATCCCGCCGCATCGCGGGCGCACCGGGCAGACAACGAAAGACTCCTCGCGCAAACCCTGCAGACCGGCCGGCGCCGCTGTACGCTCGGGCTGGACAGCCACCTGCAGGCGGCAGGGGTTCCGCAGGGCTGACACCCATGTATCCGACGCTCCAGTTCATCCACATCCTGCTGCTGGTCTACTGGCTCGGCGCGGACCTCGGCGTCTACCTCTGCGCGCGATACGTCGGGCGCGCCGACCTGCCGCTCGCGGAGCGCCGGCGCTTCCTTGAGCTGCTGGTCCAGCTGGACATGGGGCCCCGCACCGCGCTCGTGCTCATGATCCCCACCGGTCTCGCGCTGGCGCTGCTCGGCGGCTGGCTGCCGCTGGATCCGGCCAGCGTCGCGGCGATCGGCGTCGCCGCCCTCGCCTGGCTCGGGCTGGTCTGGCACCTGCATCGCAGCGGATCGATGTCCGGGGCGTTGTGGCGCATCGATCATTACCTGCGCCATGCCGTCGTGGCCCTCACCCTGGGCTGGGGTGCCGCATTGCTCGCGCAGTGGCCCCTGACGGGCCCGCGCTGGCTGGGCGTGAAACTGCTCGCCTACGGCGGCGCGGTGCTGATGGGCCTGCTGCTGCGCGGGGTGCTGCTGAGCTGGGCACGGGGTTTCGCGGAGCTTCGCGACCCGACGACCGAGGGACAGGGCAACGCGCGAATCGGCGCGGCACTGGCCGTATCACTCCGCTACGCTCGGGTCCTGTGGGCCTGCGTGCTGCTGGCCGCGTTCATGGGCGTGACCAAACCGTTCTGAACGGATCATCCTGACCTGACCGGGGGCGAGCATGGCGCGCGAACACATCGAATTCATCCAGTCGCAGAACGTCGCATGGGAGCCTGCGGCCGCCCACGGCCTCCAGCGACCCGCGCGCGTCAAGCGCCTGAGCCACGACGCCGCCTCGGGCGCGTTCACCGCGCTCGTCGAATACCCGCCGGGGGCCACGCTCGCGACGCCGCTGCGGCGCGCGGGCAGCGAAGAATGGTTCGTGCTGCACGGCGAAATCACGCTCAACGGGCATTGGCTCGGGCGCCACCATTACGCCTACCTGCCGGCTGGAACGGGGGTGACCCGCCTCGCCGCACCCGCGGGCGCGGTGGTGCTGGCCTACTGCAACGGCGGCTTCGAGGACCTGCCCGCCACCGGGAGCGAGCGCGCACCCGACGCCGACCCCGCGCTGTATCTCGATGCCTACTCGATGCCCTGGGACGCCTCGGTACTCGACCCGAAGGTGTCGCACCTGCGGCTCTCCCGCAAGATCCTGCGTGCCGCGGCCGATGGTTCCTGCCGGACCTACATGCTGGCAGGACTGCCCCACGGCAGGCCGGTGGACGGCCGCGTCGGACTCGAGACCCATCCGCACGACGAAGAGATGTTCCTGGTCAGCGGCGACCTCAGCGGCCCGCAGGGCGTCATGCATCCGGGGGCCTACTTCTACCGTCCGCAGGGAATCGAGCACGGCCCGCATTTTTCGGACCTCGGCTTCCTGATGTTCATGCGCAACCCCGGCACGAACTCCATCCAGACCCAGTGGACGTCAGCGCTGTACACCCTGCCGCAGGAGCCGCCCTACCGGCCGGTGCTGCCGGCCGCGGCACCGCCGGAATGGGCGCGACCGTTCCCGACGCGCATCGAGTACTGAGCCCGAAGCGGCCCGGGCCGCATGTTAAAATCACGCGGCCCCCAAGCTGCGCTGGAGTAAATCGTGCCCGGAAAACTCGTGCTGGTCCGTCATGGCCAGAGCACCTGGAACGTCGAGAACCTGTTCACCGGCTGGAAAGACGTGGACCTCTCCGCGCAGGGCAGGATCGAAGCGGCCTCGGCCGGGCGCGAACTGCTGCGCGAGGGCATCGCCGCCGACATCGCCTTCACCTCGGTGCTGAAGCGGGCGATCCGCACGCTCTGGTACATCCTCGACGAAACCGACCGCATGTGGATCCCGGTCGAGCGCAGCTGGCGCCTGAACGAGCGGCATTACGGCGCGCTGCAGGGGCTCGACAAGGCGCAGACCGTCGCGCAGCACGGCGAGGCCCAGGTGAAGGTCTGGCGCCGCAGCTACGACATTCCGCCGCCCGCGCTGGCGCTCGACGATCCCCGCCACCCGCGCTTCGACGAGCGCTATGCGGGCCTGGATCCGGCGCAGTTGCCGGCAGCCGAATCGCTCAAGGACACGCTCGCCCGGGTCCTGCCTTTCTGGGAAACCCGCATCGCGCCCGAACTGCGCGCGGGCCGCAACGTGCTGGTCGTGGCACACGGCAACAGCCTGCGCGCCATGGTGAAGATGCTGGACCGGGTGGCGGAATCCGAGATCACCGAGCTGAACATCCCGACGGGCGTGCCGCTGCTGTACGAACTGGACGACGCGCTCGAGCCGCTGCGCAGCCGCTACCTCGGCGATGCAGAAGCGATCAGGGCCGCCGCGGAGGCAGTGCGGCGTCAGGCGGAGAAGCGTTGAGCACGCGTTCGGCGACCAGGGTCAGCATCTTTTCCACGCGCTTCCAGTCTTCCTCGCGGTCGAGCTTCAGCCCGTAATAGTGCGGGACGGCGTCCGCACGCATGGCGAGATAGGTCATCGCGGCGGTCACGAAGAAGCTCAGCGCGAAAGCGTCCTCGCCTTCGCCGGCGCCGCTGGCCATCACGAACTGGCGCATCTCGCGACCGAACTGGGCGCGCATGTCATCGAGCGCGGCGGTCAGCGGCGAACTGCCGAGCAGTTCGACCGTCAGCAGCTCGCGGGTCTTGGGGCGTTCACGCAAGGCCTTGGCGTAGGCCATGGCGGACGCGACATGCCGTCCCGTCGCATCGCGCACACCGCCCGCCGGGGCAAGCGGGCGAGTTGCCGCAGCCTCTGGTCCGAGCGGCGCAGGACGCGGCAGGAAGCTCTCACCCTGCGCCCACGCGCGCGCCAGCCCCACGAAATCGCCGAAGTAGCGGTACAGCAGTGCCTTGCCGACACCGGCCTCCTTGAGCACCGCATTGACGCCCAGCCCCTGGATGCCATCGCGCGACCAGACGCGGTCGAACGCAGCCACCAGGCGCTTCTCGGTTTCCTCGCGATCGGCTGGACGCCGACTGCCGCGACGCGGGCGTGACGCGGCCGCGGGTGCCGGCTCGGCGGGGGTTGCCTCGGGTTTGGGGTCTTCCGGCATCGGGCGCTAAGCCGCAGGCGAACGCCCGGGCGCCCAGCCGTCGTAACGACCGCCGCGCGCCTGCGCGATGCCCTTCAGCCGGGTCGACACCTCGCGCACGCCGGCGGTCGACAGGTTCATGGCCTTCATGGCGTGCACGCTGAAGGGATGGTCCGTGCTGTCCGGCACCGGCTTGACGTCCACCACGAAACCCTCGCGGGACAGTTCCTCGGCCGCTTCGCGGGCCAGGGTCTCGGAGGGCATCGCCAGGAAGAAATCCAGTTCCATCGGCTTGAAGGGGTCGATGCCGCTGCGCCGCAGCCGCTCGACCAGCCGCGCGTCCCAGTCATCGTCGCGCTGCTGTCGCAGCTTGCGGACCTGAAACCAGATCCTTCCGGCGGCGAGCGCCGCACCCGCGACCAGGAACAAGAGGAACCAGTTCATGGATAGGCCTCAGCCGTATACCGGCTTTCGTTTCTCGAGGAATGCCGCGATGCCTTCCCGCCCTTCGGCGGAAGCGCCCTGCGCGGCGATGGTCTCGCTCTCCAGCGCGAGGTGGGACTCCAGCCCACCATGCGCGGCCGCCACCAGGCGCTTGGCCTTGCCGAAGGCACGCAGCGGACCGGCCGCCAGTCGCTCGGCGAGCGCCATCGCCGTCCCGAGGACCTCGGCATCGGCCACCACCTGGTTCACGAGCCCCCAGTCGAGCGCCTCGCGTGCCGACAGCGCGCGGTTGGTGAGGATGAGTTCCATGGCGCGCTTGTGACCGAGGATCTGCGGCAGGAAGAACGAGGTACCGCCATCGGGAGTCAGCGCCACGCCGGTGTAGGCGAGCGCGAACTTCGCGCTTTCCGCGCACACCGCGAGATCCGACATCGCGACGAGCCCGACACCCGCGCCGGCAGCCGTGCCGTTGACCGCGGCGATGACCGGCGCGTCCATGCGCACGAAATGCGCAATGGCCTGGTGCAGGAAAGAGGTGAGTTCGCGCAGGTGGGCGTCGACCGCGCCGCCCTCGGCGATCATCCCGCGCAGATCGCCGCCGAAGCAGAAGTTCCGGCCCGCGCCGGTGAGCACCACCGCGCGCACGAGCGGATCACGCGCGCAGGACAGCGCCGCCTCGAGCAGGCCCCGACCCATGGGCAGGTCGAGCACATTCGCGTTGTCGGGGCGATCGAGGGTGACCACCGCGACGTGGCCACGCCGCTGGAGGTCGACCGGGCTCATTCGTCCGGGGCGATGGTGACGCGCATGCCCGCCAGGGAATCGGTCATCTCGACCTGGCAGGACAGTCGCGAACCCGGCTTGAGGTGGGCGAGTTCGGACAGCAGTTCGCGCTCGTCCGACATCGCCGGCGGCAGCCTGGTCGCCCATTCGGGATCGATGTAGACGTGGCAGGTCGCACAGGAGCACATGCCGCCACAGATCGCGGCGATGCCGTAGTCGAGTTCCCGCAGGGGCTCCATCAGCTTGAGGCCGCTCCGGGCCTCCACGTCGTGCTCAGCGCCGTCGCGATCGATCACCTTCAGAACAGGCATTGAATTTCCCTGAGATTAGACAGAAACGGCAGCTAGTTTGCCCTCCCCGCCCCGCGGATGCCAGCCATCGTCCCGGCGCCCGCCTCAGGCTGCAGCAGCCAGTTGCGACCATGATTCGTCCAGCACGCGGTACACCCGCGCCATCGCCTCGAGCATCGCCATGTCCACCGCCGTCGGGCCGGCTGCCGCGCCGAGCAGATCCCGCGCCCGCTCGCCCAGTGTCGGGTGCAGCGCAAGCACCGCCGCCGCATCCTGCAGCGGGTCACCCAGGTGCGCGTACTCCCAGTCGAGCAGCAGCAGCGAACCATCGGGTCGCTCGATGATGTTGTCCGGGTTCGGATCGCTGTGCACGACACAGGGTTCGCGCTGTCCCGCGCCGCTGGCCACCCAGTCGCGCCGGGCGGCAGCGATGCGGGGCGCCAGCGCGGCAGCCGCCGACGGCCGGCTCGCCTGCAGCCGCGTGTGGAGTTCGTCGATCCGGTCGGGGAGCGCGAGGCGCGGCAGCCCGGGTGGCGGCGTCAGCCGCCGCACCCGGTCGAGCACCGTGGCCAGCGCCGCGACACGGCGCGGATCCTCCTGCCAATCGGGAGGCAGCGCTGCGCCCGGCACGTACTCCATCACGATGAAACCGCGGGTGGCGTCCGCGACGAGCACCCGGGGCGCGATGCCGGCCGCCGCAGCGACGCGCTGCGTGGCCAGTTCGGCGCCGCGGTCGACGCCGAGCGCCGCGGCCGTGCGGGCTTCGGCGCCCAGCCGCAGCACGAAATCACCCGCGCTGCCGGTGACGAGGAACGCGCGATTGCTGCGTCCGCCCTGCAGACGCAGCACGCGGGGCGAAGGCTCGCGAGGGCTGCAGCCGGGCACCTCCGCGAGCAGCTCCGCCGGGATCGTCACGCGCCGCGCTGCGCCCGCATGCGGGATCGCCAGGAAAAATAGCCGGAGATGGAGATGAGCAGATACACGCAGTAGAGGATGGCGATGAAAGCCAGCCCCTGGCTCGCGTAGAGGAAGATCGACACGCAGTCGATGACCATCCAGTAGAGCCAGTTCTCGAGCAGCAGGCGCGCCACCATCCACGTGGCCAGCAAGCCGCCGGCCATCGCCGCCAGGTCCAGCCGCGGCCAGGCAGAGCCCGTGAGCGCCGCGACCTGCGGGGCCAGCAGCAGCGCCATGCCGGCGATCGCGGCGATGGCGGCCCCGTGTTTCCGGGCCGGCCAGGTGCCGACCTGCAGTGCGGTGACCGCGGCATCCGCAGCGCGGCCCGCGCGGGACCAGTGCCAGAAACCGTAGACGGCCATCAGCACGTAGGCCACCTGCAGCGCCGACTGCATCGGCAGCCTCGCCTCGGCGGCCAGCACCACGAGGATCCCCGACGAGACCGCACCGAACACCCAGCCCCAGCGGCTCTGGCGCACGATCAGCAGCACGTAGGCGATGCCCGACACCAACGACACCAGCTCCGCGGGCGACGTGTCGAGCAGTTGCCGCAGCAGGGCCTCCGGGCTCATCTCAGGCCGTACCAGACCGACAGCCCGGCCTGACGCGGATCGGCCTGCTGGACGTACAGGCGTTCAGGGTAGTCGGGCGGCTCGTTGCCGAAGAAGAAGCCGCGCTGCGCATAGCGCGCATCGAGCGCGTTGCGGATCCAGAGGCTGAGGCCCCAGCGCGCGGTCTCGTAGCCCACCCGCAGGTTCAGGACCTCACGCGCGAGCGCTCGCTGGTCGTGGCTGTCGGAGAAATAGAAACCGGCGACACCCTGCAGGTCGACGCGCCCGAACCAGCCGAAGGCATTGCGGTAGTCGGCCGTCAGCGAATACTGGTACGGCGGCGCATGGGCCTGGCCTCGCCCGCCCAGATCGCGATCCCCGACGCGGTAGTCGAGGAAACGTGTTTCGAGCAGGCCGAGCGTGGCACCGAGCGCCAGTCGATCGGTGGCCTGCCAGCGGCCGGTGGCCTCCAGACCGTAGTTCTCGCCGCGGGCCGCGTTGTCGGTCAGGTAGATGAACGCCAGCGGATCGCCGGGGTCGACCTGCACGGAAGTGCCCACCTGCTGCCGCGTGCGCCGCATGTAGAACGCGGCCAGGTCGAGCGTGGCCCGACCCTCGTCGCTGCGCAGCTTGTAGCCGAGCTCGGCGCTGGTCAGCAGTTCCGGATCGTACTGGCGCCGCGACTCCGGCACCGCCGCACCGATGTTGAATCCACCGCCCTTGTAACCCCGTGCGAGGCTCAGGTAGGCGCGGCGGCGGGCATCGAATTCGTACTCCAGCGAGAGGTTGCCGCCGACCATGCTGTCGCGGGGCGAGAAGTCGCTGGCATCGGAGTCGCGGTACCGCGAGCGGCGCTGTTCGGCCCGCAGGCCCGCGCCGAACCTCCATCGCGCGGTGAACCGGTGTTCGAACTCGCCGTACAGCGCGACGCTGGTCGACGAGTAGCGGCTGGCCAGCGCGCGATAGACCGCGCCGTCGTAGAGATCGAGCTGGTCGTTGGACTCGCGGACCTCGAGTCCGTAGAGACCCGCCACCCACGCCGATGCGCCGGCGGCGTCCGCGGTCCCGGCAGAGACGAAGCGGAAATCCTGGCTGAGGGTGCCGTGGTCGCGCAGGAATCGCTGGGTGAAGTCATAGCCGGGATCGAAACCCCAGTCGCCGTCGAACGAATACTGGATGTCGGAGTCGGTGACGGCCGTGGTGCTGCGGAACTCGAAGGCGCCCGCCGGTGCGTAAGCCACGCTCAGCGAGGCGCCCCTCGAGCGCTGGGCATCACGGCCCGGGTCGTCGCTGAGCGTCACCCGGGAATTGTCGAGCGAGAACGCGTCGAACCCATTGTCCGTGTCGACCCAGAGGGTCGACACGTCGACTCGCAGCGACTCGCCGGCCGCGAACCCCAGTCGCCCGCGCAGCGTCGTCTCGTCGATGCCGTTGGTGTCGTCGCGGCCGAGGAAGGCGTTGCGGCGGAACCCGTCGCTGCGGTGGCGCTGCGCGACGAGGCGCCAGCCCGCATCGCCCAGGGAAGCGACCTGTCCGCCGAACACCGCGCCCAGGGCGCCGGTGCCGTAGTCGCCCGCGGTCGCCTCGAGCCGGGCCGAAGTTGCGCCCACGGGTTCGCGCGTGCGCACGTTGATCAGCCCGGCCAGCGCGTTCGCCCCGTAAGCGGTGCCCTGCGGTCCGCGCAGCACTTCGATCTGGTCGACGTCGATCAGCGTCGCCGGCATGCCCACGCCCGAGAAATCCATGCCATCGATGAGGAAGCCCACCGAAGGGTTCGGCGCGCCCTGCCACTGGTCGGTCTCGCCGATGCCGCGAAGCTGGAAATAGCGGGGTCGCGAGGTGCCGGAGGCCCAGTTGAGGTTCGGCACCAGCTCGAGGACGTCCTGCAGGTGCTGCACCCCTGCCGTCCGGAGGGTGTCTGCGCCCAGCACGGTCACGCTGGCGGGCAGTTCGATCGCGGCCGAACGCCGCAGGCTTGCGGTGATGACCACTTCCTCGAGTGCTTCCGCGGCGCGGGGCGCCACCGGCGCAAGCAGCGCCGCAAGGGGGAAAAACAGGGACGAAAAACGCAGATTGGACACTACCGCTCCCTCCGCCGGTACTAGCCGGATCAGGTTCAACGGGTTCGCCGCGCCATAGCGACGTCTCAGGCCCTCCGGGGCCACCCCAAGGTGTGGCGCTATTTTGACGTCCTTGCCCGGCTTTGCAACTTCGATGTGCAGCGATGGGAGGATCTCCCTACAATCGCGCCCTTCGCGCAGCAGGGAGCAGCAGGACCATGGGTCGAACCGTTCACGTGTTCCAGGTCGATGCTTTCACGACGAGCCTCTTCACCGGCAACCCTGCCGGCGTGGTGCTCGGCGCCGAAGTCCTCACCGATGACGAGATGCTCGCGATCGCCCGCGAACTCAACAACGGGGACACGGCTTTCGTGTTCAAGCCCGACGGCGACGACCACGACCTGCGCGTCCGGTTCTTCACGCCCCGGACTGAATCCGCCTTCGTCGGGCACGCGACCGTCGCCACCCACTACGTGCTGTCACGTCGCGAGGGTACGCCCACGCACCTGCGCCAGCGGCAGAAGGCCGGGCTCGTCGACATCGAGGTGCGAGGCACCGGCCCGGGTCGCCGCATCGCGATCCGCCAGCCGCCGCCGCCGCTCGGTCGCGAACTCGGCGAACGCGAACGCCTCGCCGTGCTCGATGCACTCGCCCTCTCCACGCAGGACATCGATCCGCGCTGCCCGATGCGCATCGCCGGGGCCTCGAGCACGCGGCTGATGATCGGCGTGCGCGGGCCGCAGCAGCTGAAGCAGATGAAGCCGGACTTCGCCCGCCTCAACACGCTTTCCGCGCAGCTCGGCGCCTCGGGCCACTTCGTGTTCACGCTGAACTCGCAGCACGAAGGCTGCCTGACCGAGTCGCGGATGTTCTGTCCGGCGCTCGGCATTCCCGAGGACCCGGTCAGCGGCAACGCGCACGGCATCCTCGGCGCCTATCTCTCGCAGCACGGGCTGCTCGACCGCGAAGGCGACCACGCGGCGTTCTCCGGATCGCAGGGCAGCTCCATGCACCGTCCTGGCCGCGTCGACGTGGAACTGGATTTCTCGGAACAGGGACTGGCGGGCGTCTGGATCATCGGCAGCGCCGCAATGGTGTTCGAGACCACCATCTCGCTCTAGGTCACGCCGGGCGGCGTGCCGTGTGCCGCCTGCGGCTTGCCGCGGCCTGCGTTCAGCGCCAGCGCGAGGCCAGGTCAGCCAGGTGCGCGAGCAGCGCGAGGCTCAGCCATAGCGCCACCATCGTCCAGGGCTGCCCGGCGAGGGAGGCACGCAGCGCGAGCATCAGGGCCGCCCCGGAGGCGAGCGTGCCCAGCGCCTGGCGCAGCGGGATGCCGCGGCCGCTGCGTCGATGCCATGCGCCGAGCGCGACCGCCTCGAACACGATGAGCAGCAGGATCCAGTCGATGATCCGGCCGCCCGCGAACAGGTCGCTCACGCCCGGGCGAGACCCATCAGGTGCGCAAGATCCTTGAAGAAGATGCGCACGTGCGCCATGGGCCGCGAACGCACCAGGCGCTTGTGCATGTAGGCTTCCCAGGTGAGCCGCTGCACGTCCGGGTCGCGGCACATCGTGACGAAGCGCTCGCGCCGCTGGTCACTCGAATACCAGAAGCGCTGCATGATCCCGAGAATCCAGAACACGCGCCCGTGCGCCTTCATGAAGTCGCGGCGTGCGGCGCGCAGCGCGCTCGCGTCGCCGGTGTGGAGCATGCGGTCGACGGCCGCGGCGGCCATGCGCCCCGCCGCCATCGCGTAATAGATACCCTCGCCCGAGGCCGGCGCCACCACGCCTGCCGCATCGCCCGTGACCAGCACGTCGCGTCCGTTGTCCCAGCGCTTCAGGGGATGCAGCGGGATCGGCGCGCCCTCGCGGCGCAGGGTTTCGGCATGCTCGAGGCCGGCGGCGCGCCGCAGCTCGCCCACGGCACCGCGGATCGAGAAACCGCGCTGGGCCGTGCCGGCACCGGCGCTGATCGTGTCCCCGTGGGGAAACACCCAGCCGTAGAAGTCCGGCGAGAGCTTGCCCTGGTAGTAGACGTCGCAGCGCGTGCCCTCGTAGTTGCCGGGCGCCTTGGGAGGCGTCCGCAGGATCTCGTGGTAGGCGTAGACGAAGGGCACGTCTGCGCCACCCGGGATGCACTGGCGCGCCACGTTCGAGCGCGCACCGTCCGCGCCGATGACGGCCTGCGCACGCACCTCGACCTCGACACCGGGCGCCTCGCCCTGCTTCGGCGTGAAGTGCACCACGGCCGTGCCGTCCGCGTCCCGCGAGACGCGCTCGAACGTGCCGGCGCAGCGCTCGGCGCCGTTGTAGGCCGCGCGCTCGCGCAGCCATTCGTCGAAGGAATCGCGATCCACCATGCCGACGAACCCGCCGGAGATCGGCATGTCGACCTCGCGGTTGGCGGGAGAGACCATGCGCGCGGAAGAGATGCGCGCGACGATCAGCGAATCCGGAATGTCGAAGTCCTGGATCAGCCGGGGCGGGATCGCCCCGCCGCAGGGCTTGATGCGGCCCGCACGGTCCAGCAGCAGGACGGACCAACCGGCGCGTGCCAGGTCCGTGGCCGCCGTGGCGCCCGACGGACCCCCACCCACCACCACGACGTCATATTCGCGACGAGCAACCATGGCTTACCTACCTTGACGCTGCGTGACGGGCGGCGGAGCTCATGCTCCCTCGACCAGCAGCGAACGAACTGCAAAAGCACTGACGAGCATCCCGAGCACGTAAAGCGGCACTCCGGTTGCGTTGTACCAGTAGTCGAGCTCGGCGGGACGCTTGACCAGCCGGGCCATCATCAGCAGCTGCCCGACCAGCAGCACACCGATGGCGGCGGCGTGCATCGGCCGGCCCCAGGACAGCAGCAGGCCGATCACGACCAGCTGGGCGAGCACCATCACGATGCAGGCGACCCAGGCCGCACGCGGCACGCCGAGCTGCACCGGAAGCGAAGCCACGCCCATCCGGCGATCGCCGGCGACCGACTTGAAGTCGTTGAGCGTCATGATGCCGTGGGCACCGGCGCTGTAGACGAGCGCCAGCCACAGGATGCGCGAGTCGGGCATGGCGCCCGACATCACGGCGGCGGCCGTGAACCACGGCAGGCCCTCGTAACAGAGCGCAACCACGGAATTGCCCCACCAGCCGTTCTGCTTCAGCCGGACCGGCGGTGCGCTGTAGGCCCAGGCCAGCAGCAGCCCGAGCACGGCGGCGGTGAACACGAGCTGCCCCAGCAGCGAAGCCACCAGCAGCGACACGAGGGTCCAGCCAATGGCGATGTAAAGACCCCACCGGCCCGGAATACGGCCGGAGGGAATCGGGCGACGCGGCTCGTTGATGGCGTCGACATGGCGGTCATACCAGTCGTTGACCGCCTGGCTGGTGCCGCACACCAGGGGGCCCGCCAGCAGCACACCGGTAAAGATCGTGAGCCACTGACCGGAGGGCGACAGCCCCGAGGACACGATGCCGCACAGGAAGGCCCACATCGGCGGAAACCAGGTGACGGGCTTCAGGAGTTCAAGCATGGAGGGCACTGCGGGTCGCGCCTCGTTGAACATTCTGCCGGCGGGTCGTGCCATGGATGAAAAATATCTATGACACTTTAAGATGTCAACCTCTGTTTACACTCGCCGCCCTGGCGCGGCCCGCCCGGAGCGGAAAATCAGCGCTGGGCCGGCCCCGCGTCGATATCGGCGTCGCCCGTTTCACCTGCCGGCTCGAGGTCGCCCAGGCCATAGCGCCGCAGCTTCACGTAAAGACTCTGGCGCGACAGCCCGAGCATCTCGGCCGCGGACGCCCGGTTGTCGCGCGTCAGGTCGAGGGCGGCTTCGATGCACAGCCGTTCGATCACGTCCGTGGTCTCGCGCACCAGGTCCTTGAGGGACACGCGGCCGACCAGTTCGGTGAGCTGTTCCACCGAGCGAGGCAGTTCGCGCAGTGCCCGGACCTCGCCCGCGCGCCGCCGACCGACGTCGCGGATCGTGAACCCGAGGCAGGGCTGCACGGCATCCGGCACGGAGACCGCGGAAATCTCGACTTCGGCCGTGGCGCCGTACTCGCCGCGCACCGTCGTGGCGAACAGGCGCACCGAGCCGTGCTGGCGCAGGTTCGCGATCAGCACCCCGAGATCGACCCCGGGCCGCCCGAGCCAGCGCTCGAGCGACTCGTTCCGCGCCTGCTCCTCGGTGGCGAGCTGCACGAGATCGAGGAACGAGCGGTTCGCGGTGAGGATGCGGCCATCGGGCGCGGTGACGACGAGACCATCCGGAAGCCGCTCCATGACCTCGGCGAGCCGGGTGCTGGCGTTCGCCGCGCGTGCGAGCGTCGAGTCCCCGCGCAAGGGCGAGAGACGCAGCAGGAAATGCGAGCTGTTGTCCTGGCGGAACAGCGATGCCGCAGCGAGGAACGAACGCTCGCCGGACGCCAGGCGCACCCGGACTTCGTCGCCGCGACCCGTGGCGCGCACCGTGGCCAGCAGCTCGGCGAGCGCACGGGTGCTCTCGGCGTCGAAGCCCTCGGGGAACGCGCGCCCCACCAGACGCCGCACGGTCTCGCCCAGCAGCTGGGCGGCGGCGGGATTGGCGTCCACGACCTTCTCGGTCGTGGCATCGATGATCAGCACCGGCTCGGAAGCCACCTGGAACAGCAGCCGGTACCGGGTCTCGGCGTGGCGCAGTCGCGAGTAGTCGCGCTCCAGTGATTGCTCGGCCTCGATCAGGCGCTGCTGCAGGTTGGCCATGGGCCGCAGGTCGCGACCGATCGCCAGCATGCGACCGTCATCGCCGAGCTTAACCGCCGTGTACATGACGGGTACCGAGACCCCGCCCGTCGTCTCGTGATTCAACTGCCGCCAGCGAACCGGCTTGTCCGTGTCGTTGCCCTTGAGCAGAGTCTCGACCTTGGGGCGGCTTTCGATGGTGACCGTATCGAGCCAGGGCTGGCCCTGCCACTCGCCATCGAGCGCCATCGCAAGCTCATCACTGCCGAAAGCGAGGTCGCAGATCCTGCCCTTGCGGTCGACGACCAGCGCCACGTCCGCCGCGGCGGCGATGAGCGTTGCGGTGGTATCGACGTCGAGTCCGGCGAGCGACTTGCGCGGGGTCTTGAAGGATTTCAAATGCTTTCGACCCTGGTGGGTGGGGCAACCGCGAAACGGATCCGGGCGCCGGCCGGTTCCGCGGGACTGCCGCTCACCGGTATGGACATGTCATACGCGATCGGCCAGCAACGCCAGCAGGTGCTGGGCCTGGGAGACCGCCTCCTTGCCGTCGGAGGCCGTGACGTCCGCGCCGACGAGCGTGACCTGCTCGGGCCGCTCGACGAAGGGCCGCCCGCCCACCATGATTCCGATCGACTTGTTGCGTGAACTGCGGCGGATTGCCCTGATCAGCGACGACAGCCCTTCGAGGCGGGCATCACAGCTGACCGAGAGACCCACCACGGAAAAACTCTCGTTCTGAACCAGTGCGATGATGTCGTCGCGCGACGCGCCGGGATCATCCCATACATCCCAGCCGGCACGACGCATGAATTCCGCGACGATCACCGAGCCGAAGGTGTGCTGGTCGCCCGGCACGGGAACCAGCAGCACACGCCGCCCCAGCTCGCTGGGTTCGATCTCGCTCGTGAAGGCGGGGCTGAGCTGGTGCGCGAGCTCCTGCAGCCGCCGCAAACCCAGCGTCACCTGCAGGAAGTCGCTGTCGTCGGTTTCCCACCGGACACCGAGCAGGCGCGCCGCCGCAGCCAGCAGGTCCAGATAGATGCTCTCAAGGGCGACGCCCTGGTCCTGGAGCGCCGAGACGTAGTCCAGCGCGGCCTCGGACGGCTCGCAGAGGATCACGCTGACGAATTCCGCGACCTGATGCGGCTCGACCCGGACCGCCCCGGCGCCGTTCGAGGAATGCCCATAAGGCACGCGATGCACGAGCATCAGCCTGGGGATCACCTCGCCTTCGATGGTCTGTATCAAACGGGATGCCCGCTCGCCGATCGCTGCGCGTTCGGCAGCCAGTGCGGGTTCCCGCTCAGCCATACCGCCATCGCAGTCGTCTCCTTGCTGCCGGAAGTCAACCATGGACCTGCCCCCCGCCATTGCGTGCCGGAGCGCGGAAGCTTTTCCGAGCGCCGACAGGCATCACGACCGTTTATGTTCTTTTCCGCCGGCGCAAGCGCACCGCCGAATCCGATGATCGGCGGTCCGTCACACCCATGGTCGCGACCATTGCATATATACGGGCCGATGTCGCGAATGTCAAGATTGGTTGACGTACACTAAAGTTGACAGCCAGACTGCTGCGCCTTAGATTCACCCGCTATCCATCGGCTCAAGTGAAAGCGATGAACTCCAGCCCCCCGCCTGCCGCGAGTCGGCCGCTTTACACCCCTGAGGAGCGCCTCCGGAGAGATCGCTCGCCCTGGACTGTCGTGCAGGGAATCCTCGCGCCCCTCCAGCTGCTCGCGTTCCTCATCAGCCTGGGCCTGGTGCTGCAGTTCCTGACGACCGGCGAGGGCGCCTCGGCCGCCACCGTGTCGATCGTCGTGAAGACCCTGTTCCTCTACGCCATCATGGTGACCGGGGCGATCTGGGAGCGCGAGGTCTTCGGCGTGTACCTGTTCGCGCCGTCCTTCTACTGGGAAGACGTGGTCAGCATGGCCGTCATCGCCCTGCACACGGCCTATCTGTTCGCGCTGCTCACCGGCGCGCTCGATATCCGGGGCCAGATGCTGCTCGCGCTGGCCGCCTACGCGACCTACGTCATCAACGCGCTGCAGTTCTTCTACAAGCTGCGCATGGCGCGCCGCACGCGCGACCGCGTGGACCCCGTGAGCCCGACTGGCCAGCCACTGGTGTCGAACCCGTGACCGGCACGCCACGCTGGGCACGGAACTCGCTTTTCCTGCCGTTCGCCGACGCGGCAAGTGCCGACCTGCCCATGCCGCGCCTGCTGCGGCTTTCGCTTTTCCAGGTCTCGGTGGGCATGGCGATGGCGCTGCTCAACGGCACCCTCAACCGGGTGATGATCGTTGAACTCGGCGTACCCGCATGGCTCGTCGCCACGATGGTCGGCTTGCCCCTGCTGTTCGCACCCTTCCGTGCCTTGCTGGGTTTCCACTCGGACTACCATCAGTCGGTGCTCGGCTGGCGGCGCGTGCCGTACGTGTGGTTCGGCACCCTGCTGCAGTACGGCGGCCTGGCCGTGATGCCCTTCGCGCTGCTCGTGCTGAGCGGCACCGGGGTCGCTTCGGCTCCGCCCTGGCTGGGCGAAGCTGCCGCCGCCCTCGCCTTCCTGATGGTGGGCGCCGGCCTGCACGCAACGCAGACCGCGGGCCTCGCGCTCGCCACCGACCTCGCGCCGGTGGAGACCCGGCCGCGGGTCGTCGCGCTCATGTACGTGATGCTGCTGGTCGGCATGGTGGGCGCCTCGGTGGTCTTCGGCTGGCTGCTGGGCGGCCAGTACAGCCACCTGCGCCTCATCCAGGTGATCCAGGGCGCCGCGGTGGTCACCCTCCTGCTGAACATCATCGCGCTGTGGAAGCAGGAACCCCGCAACCACACCCGCCACGACGCCAGCGCGCCGCGGCCGCGCTTCCTGGCCGCATGGCGCGAGTTCGCCGCATCCGGCACCACGCGTCGACTGCTGGTCGCGCTCGGCTTCGGCACCGCGGCGTTCAGCATGCAGGACGTGCTGCTCGAACCGTATGGCGGCCAGATCCTCGGCATGGACGTCGGCGCCACCAGCCTGTTGACGGCACTGTCCGCCGGCGGCGCCCTCCTCGCCTTCGGCCTGTCCGCCCGGCGCCTGCGCCAGGGCGCCGATCCGGTCCGCGTCGCCGCGATGGGTGCGCTCGCGGGCGTGCCGGGCTTCGCGCTGGTGGTGTTCGCCGGCCCGCTTGAATCGGCCCTGCTGTTCCGCGCCGGCGCCACGCTCGTGGGTTTCGGCGGAGGCCTGTTCTCGGTCGGAACGCTGCTCTGTGCCATGTCCCTGCGCAGCCACGACAACGGCCTGGCGCTGGGTGCCTGGGGCGCCGTGCAGGCGACAGCCGCCGGCCTCGCGATCGCGCTGGGCGGCGCCGCAGCCAACGCCGTGGGTGCACTGGCCACGCAAGGCCTGCTCGGCGCGGCACTCACCTCGCCCGCCACCGGCTACATGTTCGTTTATCACGTCGAGATCCTCCTGCTGTTCGCAGCGCTGGTCGCCATGGGTCCTCTCGTGCGGGTGCGCACGAGCCAGCCCGACGCGCATGCGGGCTCGCGGCTGGGTCTCGCCGAAATGCCGGGCTGACGCCGGCGCAACCTCAAGATCCGATTCAAGTCATAGGGAGAACGGAAGATGGAATCCAACGCGTTCCTCGAGTACGTCGACACCGCCCAGGTGGCGCTGTACGGTTTCTGGGCGTTTTTCGCCGGCCTCATCTGGTACCTGCATCGCGAGGACAAGCGCGAGGGGTATCCGCTGGACACCCATCGCACCGACCGCGACGGCAATCCGGTCACGGTGGAAGGCCTGCCGCCGGTGCCCAGCCCCAAGGTCTTCCTGCTCGCCGATGGCAGCACCGTTGAAGCGCCCCGTGCGAGCGGTGCGGACCGGCGCCCGGTCGCCGCGCGCCAGGTCGGCTGGGACGACCGCTACGGCCCGGATGTGGGCGCCCCCCTCGACCCGACGGGCGACCCGATGCTCGATGGCGTGGGGCCGGCAGCCTATGCCGAGCGCGAGGACAAGCCTGAGCGGATGATCGATGGCTCGCCGATGATCGTGCCGATGAGCTCCGTGCAGGGCTGGAGCATCGCCTCGCGCGATCCGGACCCCCGCGGGATGACGGTCGTCGGACTCGACGGCGCTGCGGCCGGGGTCGTGCGCGAGGTCTGGGTAGACAAGGCCGAACCGCAGATCCGCTACCTGACGGTCGAGCTCGCCGCGGATGGCCGCAGCGTGCTGCTGCCTTCGGGCTTCGTACGCTACGACGTCAAAGGTCGTCGCGTGAAGGTCGCGTCGATCACCGCGGCGCAGTTCGCCGGCGTTCCGGCGATCGCCAGCCACGAGCAGGTGACCAAACTCGAGGAGGACCGGATCATGGCCTACTTCGCGAGCGGCCACCTGTACGCCATCCCGAGCCGCCTCGGCCCGCTGGTGATCTGAGTCCATGGCCCGTCACGCGGTTTTCAGCGAGCACGATTCGGAGCCGCTGAAGGGCCTGCCTGAGGCCCTGCCGGCCGGCGAGCAGGTGCTCTGGCAGGGCGCCCCCGCCTGGCGCGGGCTGGCGCTCGATGCCTACCGCGTGCGGGCGCTCAGCGTCTACTTTGCCGTCATCGTCGCGGCGCGCTGCGTCTGGCTGCTCGCCTCGGGCGTCGGCCTGCCCGCGGCGCTCGCCGGCTGCGTGGGTCCCGCTGCGTTCTCGCTGCTGTGCCTGGGACTGCTCACCGGCCTTGCCGCACTCGCGGCCCGGGCGACGGTCTACACCATCACCAATCGCCGCGTCGTGATCCGCCATGGCGTGGCGCTCTCGAGCAGCGTGAACCTGCCCTTCACGGTCCTGAAATCGGCGGACTTCAGGGAGCGCGGCACGCACGGAGGCGACATCGTGCTCTCGCTGCTGCCGGGCGAACGGATCTCCTACCTCTGGATGTGGCCGCATGTCCGCCCCTGGCGTTATGCGCACCCACAGCCTGCCCTGCGCAACCTGCCGGATGCCGACCGGGCGGGACAGATCCTCAGCCTCGCCTTCGCC
>CAJACZ010000178.1 GCA_903938365.1 uncultured Pseudomonadota bacterium
CTATTCTTCAAACGCCCCGAAGAGCCCCGGGGCCTTCCAACAAAAAACCGTCGGACCGGCGCCGCATCGGCGTCCCACGTCCCTCTTCCTGGAGACATGGACATCATGAAGAACCCTCTCGACAGCGTCAGCACCACCATCACGCTCGGCGTCGTCTTCGCCATCATCGTCATGGTCCTGCCAGGCACCCCCGGCGGGGAATTCAACCACCTGAGCCTGGGGCGCTGGCTGCATATCGTCACGGGTGTCTTCTGGATCGGCCTGCTGTACTACTTCAACGTCGCCCAGATCCCGGCGCTCGCCGCAGCGAACGCCGACAAGGGCGGACCGGGCGGCGCGGGCATCGTGAAGTATGTTGCGCCCCGCGCCCTGCTCTGGTTCCGGTGGGCGGCGCTCGCCACCTGGCTCACGGGCGCCTGGCTGCTGGGCTCGCGCCTCGGCGACGCGTTCCTGCTCCGCGAGGGCAGCGTGGTGATCGGCATCGGCGCCTGGCTCGGTACGATCATGCTGCTGAACGTCTGGGGCATCATCTGGCCCAACCAGAAGAAGGTCATCGGCGTGGTCGCGGCCACCGACGAGGAAAAGGCCAAGGCGCGGCGCACGGCAACGCTCGCCTCGCGCGTGAATTTCCTGCTGTCGTTCCCGATGCTGCTGTGCATGGGCGGCTCGGCCCACGGTCTGCCGTTCTGAGGACAGTGCATCGCGCGGAAGGCCCGGGGGCCCTGCCCCCGGGGATTCCCGCCCAGGTCAGGGCGGCGCTCGAAGAGGACATCGGACCAGGCGATGTCACGGCGCGCCTGATCCCGCCCGGCCAGCAGGCGCGGGCCCGGGTCATCAGTCGCGAGGCCGCCACCCTGTGCGGCGTGGCCTGGTTCAACGAGAGCTTCGCGCAGATCGATCCCGCAGTGCATGTCGAATGGCAGGCGCGGGACGGTGACCCGGTGGCGGCAGGCGCGACGCTCTGCACGGTTGCAGGACCCGCACGCGCGCTGCTCACCGGAGAACGCACGGCGCTGAACTTCCTCCAGCTGCTCTCGGGTACCGCCACCGCGGCTCGCCTGCACGCCGATGCCGTCGCCGGCACGCGCTGCCGCATCCTCGACACCCGCAAGACGGTGCCCGGGCTTCGACTCGCCCAGAAGTACGCGGTGCGCTGCGGCGGCGCGAGCAACCACCGGCTCGGGCTCCATGACATGGTGCTCATCAAGGAAAACCACATCGCCGCTGCAGGCTCGATCGCCGCGGCGATCCGCATGGCACGCCAGCTGTCGCCGGGGGTGCCCGTCGAGGTCGAAGTCGAGTCTCTCGCCGAACTCGAGCTCGCGCTTGCCGAGGCGCCGGACATCATCATGCTCGACGAACTGTCGCTCGAGGACATGCGCGAGGCCGTGGCGCGCCGGGACCGCTCGGGCTCGGCCGCGCGGCTCGAGGCCTCGGGGGGCATCTCGCTGGCGACGCTGAGGGAGGTGGCGCTGACCGGTGTCGACTTCGTCTCGGTGGGCAGCCTGACGAAGCACGTGCACGCCGTGGACCTGTCCATGCGGCTGGAATTCAGCGCCGCCTGAACTGCGGCGCGTCTCAGCCCGGGGTCGTCTTCAGGATGTGCTGCGGCATGCCGATGCCGAAACCCTGGGCGTAATCGATGCCCATGTTCCGCAGCATCTCGATGATCTCGGGGGTTTCGGCGAATTCCGCGATCGTCAGTTTCCCGGTCAGGTGCCCGATCTCGTTGATCGACCGCACCATCTCCCGGTCGATCGGGTCGCGGACCATCTCCCGCACGAAGCTGCCGTCTATCTTCAGGAAGTCGACGGGGAAGTGCTTCAGGTAACCGAAGGACGACAGCCCCGTGCCGAAGTCGTCGAGGGAGAACTTGCAGCCCAGTTCCTTCAAGGCATGGATGAACCGGTTGGCCTGCGAGAAGTTCGCCACCGCGGCCGTCTCGGTGATCTCGAAGCAGATCTTGGAGGCCTCGATGCCGCTGCTCTGGAACTGATCGATGACGAAGGGCAGGAACTTGTCGTCACCCAGGCTCTGGCCCGACAGGTTGATGGCGCACATCGAGAGCTTTTCACGCTCGTCCGAATCGGAAACGAGCCAGCGGAAGGCATTTTCGATGACCCAGCGATCGATCGCGGGGGTCAGCCCGTAGCGCTCCGCAGCCGCGATGAAGTGGTCGGGCGTGACGATACGGCCGTTCTCGTCCCGCATGCGCAGCAGCAGCTCGTAGTGCGTACCGACCTCGGTCTTCTGCAGCGGCTGGATCACCATCCGGTAGATGTCGAAACGCCCTTCCTCGAGCGCGGCGTTGATGCGCGCCGCCCATTGCATCTCCTTGCGCCGGCGCATCAGCTCGATGTCGTTCTCGGCGAAGCTGTGGACGCGGTTGCGTCCGGACTCCTTGGCCGCGCGGCAGGCACTGTCGGCGGCCGAGAGCACCGAGGCCACGTCCTCGTTGTCCGCCGTGATGGGGACCACACCGATGCTCGCGCCGAGGCGGAACACGCGATCCTCCCAGGTGAAGCGGAAATTGCGGACCGCCTCACGCAGCGTCTCGGCCATGCGCAGCGCGTCTTCGAGGACGCAGCCCTCGAGCAGGACGCCGAACTCGTCGCCCCCGAGCCGCGACAGCGTGTCGCGCCAGCGCACCTTGGCCTTGAGGAGCGCGCCCACCTGTCCGAGCAGCGCGTCACCCGCGGCATGCCCGCAGCTGTCGTTGATGATCTTGAACTGGTCGAGATCGAGGTAGCAGAGCGCGAAGGACCCCTCGCGTGCCTTGGCGCTGCGCAACGCGCGCTCGACGCGACTTTCGAACTCACGGCGGTTGACGAGGCCCGTGAGGATGTCGTGGCTGGCCTGGTACGAAAGCCGCCGGTTCAGCTCGCGACTCTCGCTGACGTCGTGGAACACCAGGACGCCGCCCGACACCCGCCCTGCCCCGTCACGGATCGGCGCCGCGGTGCTTTCGACGTAGAGTTCGTTGCCGTCCTTGCGGATCAGCAGCATGGGACGCACGGACTTGATCGGCCGGACGCGGCGCACCGACTGGGTCAGGGGATTCTCGAGCGGCTCGCAGGTTTCCTCGTGGAAGGTACGGAAGATCTCGTCCACGGGCCGGCCCATCGAGTCCTCGAGCCGCCATCCCGTCAGCTGTTCCGCCACGGGATTGATGTAGTCGATGACCGAGTCCGCGTCGGTGGTGATCACGCCGTCGCCGATCGACTGCAGCGTGATCTGGGCGCTCTCCTTCTCGCGGAACAGTGCTTCCTCGTAGAGCGTGCGCTCGGTGATGTCGAGCTCGACCCCGACCAGGCGCAACAGGCGACCGGTGCCGTCCAGCTTGGCCTTGGCGCGACTCTGCACCCAGCGCCACTCGCCGTTGCGATGGCGCATCCGGTGGATGCTCTCGAACAGGGGCGTCTTGCCCGCGACGTGATCGCGGATCATGAGCTGCACCCGGGACATGTCCTCCGGATGCACCAGGCTGCGCCAGTCGGGCGACAGGTCCATGTCCGTGCCCGAGTAGCCGAGCATCGCCCGCCAGCGGGCCGAGAAGTACATTTCGTTGCGCTCGACGTCGAAATCCCAGAGCCCGTCATTGAGCGCGTCCTTGGCCAGTTCGCCACGCTCCTCGAGCTTGGTGAGGCGAGCCTCGATGCGGATCCGGCCGAGCCCCGAGGCGAGGCTGGTGCCGAGCAGCTTCATCAGCAACTGCAGGTTCACGTCCCATGCGGGCCGGGGCAGCGCGTTGCACACCGCCAGCAGCCCGGCCGGCGCGCCCTGGATCAGGAAGGCCACGAACAGGATGGAGCCGATCCGCAGTTCAGTGAAACGGCGGCACTCGGCCTGCTGTTCGCGACGCGCGCTGGCGCAATCGCGGATATCCGAAAGCCGCAGGTGATCGAGGCGTGACCGGAGCCAGCTCCAGTCCTCGATGACCTCGCCTTCGAGGGCTTCGGGGTGGCATTGCGCGAACATGCCGCGCGCAGCCGTGACCGACTCGACCACGGTGCCTTCGGGCCCGAACATCAGCGCGAAGGCCGCATCGCAACCCGAGGCTTCACGCAGCAGTTCGAGGTTTTCCCGGAGACAGGCGTCGACGTTCTGCGGGGTCAGGTTCTGGAAGTCGACGGCGATCTTGGTGCAGGTGACGTCGAGTCCCAGCGCACGCCGGGGCCCACGCGCCGACCAGGCCTGCGGGGACAGGATGTCGGAGGCCGTGAATTCCGGATCGGGATCGGTCAGGGCAGGCATTCGCGGCGTTTGGACCGGCAGCGTGGCAGCGTCGTCCGATTCTCGCACAGGATCTGATAAAAACAAGCTAACTGCTTGTAAGACAATGAACTTGGCGCCTCAGCGGATCGGCCTTGGGGCGTAGGGAATAGCCCGCGCGAGGGAACCCTGGGCGGCGCAGGCGGGGTCCACCGGGCCGGACACCAGCCACCACTGCTCCCGGCTGGTGATGCCACCCGGGCGCCGGGTCGAGGGGCCGAAACAGGGTGCAAGGCGGCTCTCGGGCACCAGCAGGACCCGGTTGGCGCCTGCCGAGAGCCAGCGTGCGGCATCCCGGCTCTCCGCCTCACCCTCGCGCCAGCGCGCGTGGCCGAAGTTGACGACCGGCCGCTCGAGGTAGAGCAGGAACTGTTCCTTGTAGGCCACCAGGCCGAGCGTCTGGCCGACAGGCACCCGGGCCTGCACCTCGCGCATGAAGCTCGACCCTGTGCGTACGCCATTGATCTGGGGCGCGACGCCCACGCCCCAGGCCACCGTCAGGCAGGCCAGCAGCAGCGGCCAGGCCAGCACGGGCCGGCGGCACCGCCATGCCCAGAGCCATCCGGCGCTCCCTGCCGCGATAAAGAACCACAGGGGCCAGAGGCTCTCCAGTTCGATCCCGGCGAGAAACTCGCGCGCGCGCTCCACACCGGCAAGTTGCCCGACCCCCAGCACCCAGGCCGGCAGGAGCAACACCGCGCCGCCGGCCAGGCTCAGACGTCCCACGCCGGGGCGCTGCAGCAGCAGGGCCAGGTGCGGCGCCGCCGCCAGCGCCAGCGCCGGCAGCGCCGGCAGGATATATACCCCGCGCTTGCCCGGACTCAGGGAGAAGAAGAGCAGTACGCACAACACCCAGAGCAGCGGCAGGAGCACGTCGGCCCGTCTCCGGGCCCAGTCCTCACGCCAGCGCGGCAGCAGCCAGAACAACAGGGCGCTCAGCGGCAACCACAGCGGCGGCACCACCTCGACCAGGAAGTAGTACCACGGCCGGACGTGATGCCAGGCGGAGGCATAGCGGGTCACGGTCTGCTGGAACAGGATCTCGTCCCGGTACGCCAGCAGTTCGGGCGTGCCGCGGCTCGCCACGACCACCAGCATGGGGACCAGCCACAGGCTCACGGCCGCCAGGAAAGCCGCCGGCACCAGCCACCAGCGGGCCCCGCCGCCACCAGGCGCGGGCAGCGTCAGCCCCTGCCCGCCCGCGCGGCGCAGCCCGAGCGCCAGCGGCAGCAGCAGCAGCGGCAGGAATCCGACGCCCTTGGTGATCACCCCCACGCCCGCGGCGAAGGCACCGAGTGCGCAATAGCGCCAGTCGGGCCCGAGCAGCAGGTGGCGCAGGAGCGCCCACAGGGCAAGCGTCGAGACGAACACCAGGGTGGCGTCGATCTGCGCGCCGCGGGTGGTCAGGACGAACTGCACGCAACTGCCCAGCAGCAGTGACGCGGCCAGCCCGGCCTCCCGGCCATGCAGACGGCGCCCCATGTCGTAGACCAGCAGCAGGGTGCCGAGCGAAGCCAGCAGCGAGGGCAGCAGGAACGACCCGCGCACTGAACCGACCAGAGAGTACGCGGCCGCCAGCAGCCAGAAATGCACGGGCGGCTTGTCCTGGTAGAGATCGCCGCCGGCCCTGGGGAACAGCCAGTCGCCGCTGAGCGCCATGTCGCGGGCCACCGCGGCGAAGCGCGGCTCGTCGGCTGGCCAGGGATCGCGGAATCCGTAGCCCGCCGCGATCACGAACAGGAACAGCAGGACGATCCAGGCGAGGTCGCGCCAGGCAGCGCGCGCATCGACGCCCATCAGGCCACGCCCGACAGCATCGCTCAGGGGTCCACGCTCTGGCGGCCCAGGCGGATCAGGTAGAGGTTCCGCAGGTACACGAACACCCCGGTCGCCTGCCCCGCGATGAACACCGGATCGCGCTTGTGGATCGCATAGGAGAGCAGCACCGCCCCGCCGATCAGGCTCAGGTACCAGAAGGCGTGGGGCACGATGCTGCGCTTCGCCCGCTCGCTGGCCAGCCACTGCACCGCAAAGCGCGCCGAGAACAGGCCCTGACCCACGAAACCGATGATGATCCACTGAAGAGCTTCATTGCCCTGCATCTCGAACTCCCGAAGTGTCCTCGTGGACGACCAGACCGGGCGTGAAGCGGCGTTTGAGCCACATGACGCCAAAGATGTCGACGATGCCCACCCAGAGCCGGTCGAACAGCCCGTACTTGGACACCCCGCGCTCGCGCGAGCGGTGGGCCACCGGAACGGAGACCACTCGGACACCCGCGCGGATGAACAGCGCGGGCAGGAACCGGTGCATGTGATCGAACCGGGGCAGTTCGAGGAAAGTCTGCCGGTGCATGACCTTGATGCCGCAACCCGTGTCCGGGGTCGCGTCGCCGAGCAGGCGCGCGCGCACCGCGTTGGCCACGCGGGACTGCAGTCGGCGCAGCGCGGTGTCCCTACGGGTGACCCGCTGCCCCATCACCAGCCGGGCGTCGTCGCGGGTCGCGAGCAGGCGGGGGATGTCGGCCGGATCGTTCTGGCCGTCGCCGTCCAGCGTGGCGATCCATTCAGCGCGGGCGTGCCGCACGCCCGTCCAGACCGCCGCGCTCTGCCCGGCCCGGAACGAATGACGCAGCACGCGCAGCGAGGTCAGGCCCGCTGCGCGCAGGGCAAGCGCAGCCTCGGCGGTGCCGTCGGTGCTGCCGTCATCGACGAGCAGGATCTCGAAGCGGCGGCCCGTGAGCGCATGGACGATCTCGCGCACCAGAGGGGCTACGTTCTCGACTTCATTGCAGGCCGGCACCACCACGGAGACCTCGGGCGGGTCGCCTTGGATCACGGGGGTCGGGGCATCGGGGCCGTCTCTGTCGCCGGGGGACATCATGATGCTGGGGGCCCCAGAGGGCGTGTCGAAAAGTGGCCGGATTCTCCGCGATCCGCTGCGCCCAAACAATATGAAAAAGGTACGGGCCGGCACTATCGCACCCGGTGGCGGCGCGCAGCGCGGCCCGCTTGCCTTAGAATCGGCACCCCATGAGCACCGTTTACCTGATCCGGCACGGCCAGGCCTGCTTCGGCACCGACGACTACGACCGCCTCTCGGAGAATGGCGCACTGCAGGTACGGTATCTGCGCCAGCACTTGGCGTCCGCGGGCGAATCACTTGACGCGATCTTCAGCGGCGCGCTGCGGCGGCAGCGGGAGACCGCGGCCATTCTCGCTGACGGCACGGGACTCGGCGTGGGTCACCGACCCGAATTCAACGAATACGACGCCGAGGCAATCCTGCGGCGTCATGCGAGCCCTGCCAGCACCGCCTCGCGCGATGCCCGGAGCTTCCA